>DATJJB010000354.1:0-5714 GCA_035492655.1 Kutzneria sp.
AAACCTAGTGCGCGCCGAGGGCTAGGCCGGCGGCGGTGGCGATGGCCCAGACCAGCATGGCCAGGCCGGTGTCCCGGAGCACCGGGATGAGGGCCTTGCCGGTGGCGCCCTTGATCATCTTGCGGGCGCTGGTGACCAGCAGCGGCAGGGCCAGGAAGCCCAGCAGCAGGTATCCGTCGCGGAAACTGCCGACGATGCTGACCAGGAACGGCACCAGGATCAGGCCCAGGTACAGGTTGCGGGTGTCCCGGTCGCCGATCAGCACGGCCAGCGTGCGCTTGCCGGCCTCGGTGTCGGTGGGGATGTCCCGCAGGTTGTTGGCCACCAGCACCGCGCTGGAGAAGCAGCCGATGGCCACCGCGCCGCCGATGCCGTAGCCGCTGAACGCCCCGGCCTGCACGTACAGCGTGCCCAGCACGGCGATCAGGCCGAAGCAGATGAACACGGCCAGCTCGCCGAGGCCGGCGTAGCCGTAAGGGCGCTTGCCGCCGGTGTAGAACCAGGCCGCCGCGATGCACAGCGCGCCGACCGCGATCAGCCAGTACGAGCCGCTCAGCACCGTGACGGCCAGCCCGGCGACGGCCGCGACGCCGAAGCAGACGAACGCCGCCAGCCGCACGGTCTGCGGCTTGGCGACCTTGGAGCCGACCAGCCGCAGCGGGCCGACCCGCACGTCGTCGGTGCCGCGCACGCCGTCGGAGTAGTCGTTGGCGAAGTTCACGCCGATGATCAGCGCGAGCGCCACCACCAGGGTGAGCACGCCGCGCGTCACGTCGAACGCGCCCAGCGCGACGGCGGCGCCGTTGCCCACCAGCACCGGGGCGATGGCGTTGGGCAGGGTGCGCGGTCGGGCACCCTCGATCCACTGTGCGACCGTGGCCATGCCGTCATCTTCCGACACGGCCACGGCCGCCCGTCAACCAGGGCCTATGTCCAGAGATAGGTCACGGTCACCCAGGCGTTGTCGGTCAGCTTGAGGCCGTCGAGGAAGGTGCCGTCGGCCAGGTCGATGCCGGCCGGGTTGGCCACCTTGCGGCCGAACTGGTCCTTGCCGCCGTTGTAGCCGCTCTGGTAGGCCGCCTGCGCCTCGGGCTTGCCCTGCGGCAGGTCCTTCCAGGACTGCCGGCTGGCCTTCGGGTTCCAGTAGTCGTCCTTGGTGTTCCACGGGCCGACGTCCCACACCGGGGCCGTCTCGCAGCGCCCGTTGGCCGCGCACACCTTCACCTGGTACGTCTTCTTGCCGTTGGGGGACAAGGACTTCCCGGACGGCAGGGCGACGAAGTGGTCCCTCGACGCGATCTTGTGGCCGTTGGCCGTGGTGCCGCCGACCAGGCCTTCGCGGGTGGCGAACACCTTGTACGACCGCGAGGCCAGCGGGGCCGCCTGCGCCGTCATCGCCGCGCCGGCGGTCAACGTCAGCTTGCGGGCGGTCGGGCCGGCCGAGCCGGCCGGCGCGGTGAGCATCATCCGGACCTGCACGGTCGCGCTGGCCTCGGGCAGCACCGCCGGCGCGTCCGGCGTCGCCTCCGTCCACTCGGTCCACTGGCCGTCGCCACGTAAACCGCGCACGTCGACCGCCAGCTCCGAGTCGCCCGGCACGCTCGCGTCCACAGTGGCCGAGACCGTGTTCGACTTCGCCGGCAGCTGCCGCGGGTCGAACATGATGATCCCGGTCCGCACGTCCGGCCGGTCGGTCGCGGCGTGCGCCTCGCCGCCGGCCAGCCGGACCGTGCCGTCGGCGTTGCTCACGTTGCTGTTGTCCTCGTTGTGGGACGCCAGATCGGCCGTCCAGGTGGTGCTCGACGCGGCGGTGGCCGGTGCGGCCGCCGCCAGAGCGAGGGCGGCCGCCGCCGCCAGCAGCAGGGGTGTCTTTCGCATGCACCGAGGGAAGCGGTGACTTCGTGACTACTCAACGCGATAGGGCGATGTGCCCGTGAATTGCTCACATCGTCGCCGGTCACATCTGCCGGTCAGCCGAGTGCCTTCGGTGGCGTCGGTGCAGGTCGTAGCACCGGGGACAGCTCCTCGCTCAACTGGCGCCGTATCCAGATCTTCTTGTACCCGGTGCTGAGATAGCCGTCCTTCCGCAGCCTGCGCAGGGCCTCGTCGACCGCGGCCTCGGACGCGCCGATCGCCGCCGCGATGTCCCGATGGCTCAGGCCCATGTCGATCAGGTCGCCGTCGGCGGTGGTGATCCCGTAGATCGCCTGCTGCCGGGTGAGGAAGCCGACCAGTCGCTCGAGCACCTCGTGGCGGGAGTACGCCAGCGCGGCCTCCCGCTGCCGGACCCGGTTGGCGAAGGTCGTGGTGAGCTGCCACAGCACCGCCGGGTGTCGAGTCAGGTAGGCCATGAACAGTCGCGGCGGCACCAGGTTCGCGGTCACCGCGCGGGACGTCACGAACGCCGTGTGCGCCCGCTTGTCCGCGTGCGCCGCCTCGGCGCCCAGGATGTCGCCCGGGCCGTACACGTCGACCACGGCCGGCTGGCTCGCCTTGAGCGCGTGCCGGACCGCCTTCACGAAGCCGGTGTGCAGCAGCAACAACGGCGGGGTGGACGGGCCTTGCTCGACGATCGTGTGATCGGCCGGGTAGGCCACCGGCTCGCCGAGGCCGAGCAGGTCGTCGTACTGCTCGGTGGTCAGCCGGGTGAGGAAGCTGCCCCGGGAGTACTCGACGGCCGCGTGCCGGCGCCGCTCCACAGTGGTCACCGGGCCACCGCCGAGGAGAACGCGTACAGGATCGCCGGCAGTGGGCCGACCAGCGCGCCGATCGTGGCGAGCAGGCGCGCCGGGTGCGGGGTGCTCCTCGTCACGAGCAGCCGCACCAGTCCGGCGACGAAGAGCAGATAGGCGATGCAGATCGCGGCAGCGGTCATCGCCAGGGTCATGTCACGCACGGTGGTATGGACCTTTCTGGAAAGTCCGTTGATTCCGGTAGAGACGTCGAATCGGCACAGCGGCGAGAAAGCAGAGGTAGTCGCCGTTCGTGTTGCCGGATGACATTACGTGGAAGGTCAACGTCAATGGAAGCCCGGATTTGTCGCGCCGACAACCGCGGCTGGGACGTTCGGCGCAACCTGCACCCGCTCATCGGCCCCGTGTATGCGGACCGTGACAATCCCCGATATCAGGGATTTGGTTCGGCCCGCCTCGGTCGGCGTTACGTACTCCCTGGTCGACCCCACAATTGTGTGACGATGTGCAAAATCCCCCGAATTGGGGTTGTGGTGCTGCCGTGCGTGCGCAACCCTCTGGTGCTAGCGGTTCTTGGCTCTCTTGGTGGGTCCGTTGCCGCAGGTAGAGGTGAGGGGTGGATCGGGGGTGGTAGCCCGATCTGCCCGCCTGCGCCGAAGTGGGCGCTTGTGTGGGCGTCGGCGGCGCGGACGAATTCTTGTCACTTTACGTGACGATGATGTCGTGTTCGTTGTCACCGGGCTGCGTCAGGGTTAAGGGTCGTCGATCTCGACGGGAACCTTTGTCGTTCTCCCTGATTTCAGGGGAAGTGCTGATAATCGACGGCGATAGCGTTGAGTGGTTCCAGTGTGTAATCGTTTGCCGTCGGGGTCGACGGCAATGGGGAAGTCAATTGACGGTTCGGCCGGAATCGGTCCGCCCCATGGTCTTCCTGAGGGACGCTCGGTCCACCTTGCCCGGTCCGAGCAGCGGCAAGGCCGGCAGGAAATGAAAAAGCTTCGGCACCGCCGTGCGACCGGCCCGCGTCCGCACGGCGTCGCGCAGCTGCTGCTCGCTCGGCACCGGATCGGCGACCACGGCGGCGGCGACGATCTGGCCCCACTCGGGGTCCGGGAGGCCGATCACGCAGGCGTCGGCGACGCCCTCGACGGTCAGCAGGGCCTGCTCGACCAGGGACGGGGCGATCTTCACGCCGCCGGTGTTGATCACGTCGTCGAGCCGGCCCAGCACCTCCAGCCGGCCGTCCTCGGTCCAGCGGCCGTGGTCGCTGGTGTGGAACCAGCCGTCGACGAACGGGGAGGGGCCGTCGAAGTTGCGGTAGCCGTCGGCCAGCATGGGACCCCTGATGTCGATCCGGCCGTCGCTCAGCCGGATCTCCACGCCGTCCAGCGGCACGCCGTCGTACACGCAACCGCTGGCCGTCTCGCTCATGCCGTACGAGGGGATGGCGTTGACGCCCTCGTCACGGCAGCGCTGCCGCGCGGCGTCGGACATGGCGGCGCCGCCCATGACGATCCCGTCGAAACCCCGCAAAGCTTCGAGGGCGTCGCGGTCGGCCATCAGCCGGGTCAGCTGGGTCGGCACCAGGGCGGTGTAGTGCCGCCCCGGCGTGTTCAGTGCGGTGAAGGCCGCCTTGGTGAAGTTCTCCGCACGGAAACCGTCGGTGAGGTCGGCCACCACCGGCTCCGTGCCCGCGAGCAGCGAGCGGACCAGCACCTGGAGGCCGCCGATGTACCTGGTCGACATGGCCAGCAGCCACGTCCCCGGCCCGCCGAGCCGGGCATGGGTGGCCATGGCTGAGGCTTTGATGGCGTCAGACGCCAGCAACGCGCCTTTCGGTGCACCCGTCGACCCGGAGGTGCCGATCACCAGCGCGATCCGGTCGTCGACCGGCTCGTCCACGCCCAGCGCGGCCGGCAGCCCCGGCTCGTCAGCGGTGACCGGCAGCAGCGCCGGACCGTCGCCGGCCAGCGCCGCCGCCAGGGTCGGCAGCAGCGCCAGCACGTCGGCCGGCCGCGTCGGGACGGGCAGCGCCCGCAGCTCGCGGGACATCAGAAGTAGTACGGGTAGTCGGACCAGTCCGGGTCCCGCTTCTCCAGGAAGGCGTTGCGGCCCTCCACCGCCTCGTCGGTCATGTAGGCCAGCCGGGTCGTCTCGCCGGCGAAGATCTGCTGGCCGACCAGGCCGTCGTCGATCATGTTGAAGGCGTACTTGAGCATCCGCTGCGCGGTCGGCGACTTGCCGTTGACCTCGCGGGCCCACTCCAGCGCGGTCGTCTCCAGCTCCTCGTGCGGCACGACCGCGTTGACCATGCCCATCTGGTGGGCCTGCTCGGCGGTGTAGGGCCGGCCGAGGAAGAAGATCTCGCGGGCGAACTTCTGGCCGGTCTGACGGGCCAGGTAGGCCGAGCCGTAGCCGGCGTCGAAGCTGCCCACGTCGGCGTCGGTCTGCTTGAACCGGGCGTGCTCGGCGCTGGCCAGCGTGAGATCGCACACCACGTGCAGGCTGTGCCCGCCGCCGGCGGCCCAGCCCGGGACCACCGCGATGACGACCTTGGGCATGAACCGGATCAGCCGCTGGCACTCCAGGATGTGCAGCCGGCCGGCCCGGGCCCGGTCGACGGTGTCCGCGGTGTCGCCGCTGGCGTACTGGTAGCCGTCACGGCCGCGGATGCGCTGGTCGCCGCCGGAGCAGAAGGCCCAGCCGCCGTCCTTCGGGGACGGTCCGTTGCCGGTGATCAGCACGCAGCCGACGTCGGCGGACATCCGGGCGTGGTCGAGGGCGACGTACAGCTCGTCCACCGTGTGCGGACGGAAGGCGTTGCGCACCTCCGGCCGGTTGAACGCGATGCGGACCGTTCCCTGGTCAACCGCGCGGTGATAGGTGATGTCGGTGAAGTCGAAGCCGTCGACGGCGCGCCACGCGCTCGGGTCGAACAAGTCGGACACGTGTTCATCAGGCACACCTGGGAGAATAGGCGCGTGAACCCGTCCACCGCGCAGGCCCGTGTCCTGGTCGACG
>DATJJB010000355.1:0-3098 GCA_035492655.1 Kutzneria sp.
CGACGCGCGGGCGGTGTTCGCCACCAAGGGCCGTTTCCCCGATGCCGACGAGGTCGTCGTGGACTGGCCGCACCGGTACCTGGTGCAGCAGGCCGAGCAGGGCAAGATCGACCACCGCACGGTGGTCGCGGTGCTCACCCATGACCCGAAGTTCGACGTGCCGGTGCTGGAAGTGGCGCTGCGCCTGGACGTCGCCTACGTCGGCGCGATGGGTTCCCGTCGCACCCACGACGACCGGTTGGCCCGGCTGCGCGAGACCGGGCTGACCGACGACGAGCTCAAGCGGCTGTCCTCGCCGATCGGCCTCGACCTCGGCGCGCGGACCCCGGAGGAGACCGCGGTGTCGATCGCCGCGGAGATCATCGCCTTGCGCTGGGGCGGCCGCGGCGACCGCCTCGCCCACTCCGCCGGCCCCATCCACCGCGGCGGCTGAGTTCGGAAGGGACCATTCCTCCACTCGGAGTGGAGGAATGGTCCCTTCCGAACTTCGTCCTGCGGGTGTGGGGCGCAGGTGCGGTGGTAGAGGGGCGCCGCGGCCGCATTTGCGTGAAGGGTTGTCTCCGCAGGCCGACCGGGGCAGGCTCGGGCTGTGAGCCCGGTCACGACGCGGTGGTGGGCCGCCCGCCGGGTTCGGTGCTGCCTGGAGGCGACATGCGTATCACCATGGTCGTGGACGGGGTGAGCTACACCGACGAGGTCGAGCCACGCACCCTGCTCGTGCACCACCTGCGGGAGACGCTGGGCAAGACCGGCACCGTCGTCGGTTGTGACACCAGCAATTGCGGGGCCTGCACGGTGCACGTGGACGGGCACAGCGTGAAGTCGTGCTCGATGTTGGCGGTGCAGGCCGACGGCTGCGAGGTCACCACCATCGAGGGACTGGCCCGGGACGGCCAACTGCATCCCGTGCAGCAGGCGTTCCACGACAACCACGCCCTGCAGTGCGGCTTCTGCACGCCGGGCATGATCATGCAGGCCATCGACCTGCTGGCCGACGACCCCGATCCGGACGAGCGGACCGTGCGGCACGGCCTGGAGGGCAACCTCTGCCGCTGCACCGGTTACCAGAACATCGTGCGCGCGGTCCAGGACGCCGCGCACCGGCTCAAGCCGGCGGCGGAAGCGGACCGCGAGCCCGAGACCGTGGCAGGTGGCGAATGACCGCCACCGCCGAGCCCGAGGTCGGCAAGTCCCGGCGGCGCAAGGAAGACGCCCGCCTGATCACCGGCCGCACCCGCTGGACGGACAACATCACGCTGCCCGGCCTGCTGCACATGGCCATCCTGCGCAGCCCGGTGGCGCACGCGCGGATCACGTCCATCGACACCGAAACCGCCCGGGGCATGTCCGGTGTCCTGACGGTCGTCACCGGCGCGGATCTGGCCGCCGAGCAGGGCAGCCTGCCGTGCGCGTGGGCCATCACCCCCGACATGAAAACCCCGGCGCACCCGTCGATCGCCGTCGACACCGTCAACTACGCGGGTGAAGCGGTGGCCATCGTCGTCGCCCGGTCGTCGGCCGAGGCGCACGACGCCCTGGAGGCCATCGACGTCGACTACGACGAGCTGCCGGTGGTGCTGGACATGGAAGCGGCGGTCGCCGACGGCGCGGCGCTCGTGCACGAGTCCTTGGGCACCAACAAGAACGCGCTCTGGGTGTTCGACTCGGCGGAGGCCGGCACCGGCGGCAACGTGGACGAGGCCATCGCCGCCGGCGAGATCGTCATCGAGCGCAAGTACCGGCAGCAGCGGCTGATCCCGGCCTTCATGGAGCCACGGTCGGTGGTGTGCGACCCGACCGGCGAGCAGTTCACGCTGTGGTCGGCCACCCAGGTCCCGCACATCCTGCGGCTGATGCTGGCCCTGACGCTGGGCGTGCCCGAGCACAAGGTGCGGGTGATCGCGCCGGACGTCGGCGGCGGCTTCGGCGGCAAGCTCCAGGTGACCCCGGAGGAGGTGCTGGTCTTCCTGCTGGCCCGGCGGCTGGGCAAGCCGGTGAAGTACACCGAGACCCGCTCCGAGGCGATGGCGACCGCCCACCACGGTCGCGACCAGATCCAGCGGCTGACCCTGTCGGCCACCCGCGACGGCCTGATCACCGGCCTGAAGGTCGACCTGCTGGCCGACATGGGCGCGTACCTGAGCCTGGTGACGCCGGGCATTCCCATTCTCGGCGCGTTCATGTACAACGCCATCTACAAGATCCCGGCCTATCGGTTCAGCTGCACCAACGTGTTCACCAACAAGGTGATGACCGACGCCTACCGCGGCGCCGGCCGGCCCGAGGCCACCTTCGCCATCGAACGCATGATGGACGAGCTGGCCGCCGAACTCGGCGTTGATCCCATGGCGGTCCGGGAGAAGAACTGGATCCGGCACGAGGAATTCCCGTACACCACGGTCTGCGGCCTTACCTACGACTCCGGAAACTACGAAGCCGCAACGGACAAGGCCAAGGAGCTGTTCGACTACGACGGTCTGCGGCGGGAACAGCAAGAACGCCGGGAACGTGGCGACACCGTGCAATTGGGGCTCGGCATCTCCACTTTCACCGAGATGTGCGGGCTGGCGCCGTCCCGAGTGCTGGGCTCATTGTCTTATGGCGCAGGCGGATGGGAGCACGCGGCGATTCGGATGCTGCCCAGCGGCAAGGTCGAGGTGGTCACCGGATCCTCGCCGCACGGGCAAGGGCATGAGACGGCGTGGAGCCAGATCGTGGCCGACCAGCTCGGCGTGCCGTTCGAGGACGTCGAAGTGCTGCACGGCGACACCCAGTCCTCGCACAAAGGCATGGACACCTACGGTTCTCGCTCGTTGACGGTCGGCGCCATCGCCGTCGTGAAGGCGGCGGACAAGGTGATTGCCAAGGCGCGCAGGATAGCCGCGCACATGCTGGAGTGCAGTGAGGACGATCTGGACTTCGCCCATGGCAAGTTCTCCGTGCGCGGCACCGGCAAAGGCACCGGCATCACCGATATCGCGCTGGCCGTGTTCGCCGCGCACGACCTGCCCGACGGCGTCGAGCCCAGCCTGGACTCGGAGGCCACCTTCGACCCGGAGAACTTCTCGTTCCCGCACGGAACCCACCTCTGTGCGGCC
>DATJJB010000356.1:0-17836 GCA_035492655.1 Kutzneria sp.
AACCGGACTCGACCGGCGGAAACGACAGATCAGGTTAACGGCGTTCAGCCATTCGGCGACCAGCGACGATCAGCCCTGTCGGCGCGCGCTACCCGCAAGTAGGGTCCCACTCCGGGTGCCGCCACACCTCGCCCGCTCACATCAGGACTGAGGAGATCCCTATGCGCGTGAGCAAGGTCGTGGTCGCGGTGCTGGCGCTGGCGGGGCTGACCGCCGGGACCGCGAGCGCCGACGGGACCGGGTCGCTGCGGCTGTCCGAGGCCACCACCGTCGGCATCCACAACACCTACGACACCGCCGCGTACCAGTACCTGGCGCAGTCGCTGGACGCCGGCGCGAACCTGGTCGAGCTGGACGCCTGGTTCAACGTCTTCACGCACAAGTGGAACGTCAGCCACAGCAACCCGCTCGGCAGCGACAACAACTGCGTGCAGGCCAAGTCGCCGACCGCCAACCTGTACGGCGGCACGCGCAACCAGAACCTCAACGACTGCCTCGACGACATCAACGTGTGGCTGGGCAACCACCCCGGCGCCGGGCCGCTGACCATCAAGATCGAGCTCAAGGCCGGGTTCGCCGGCAACATCGGGATGGGCCCGGACACCCTGGACAGCTACGTGCACAACAGCCTGGGCAGTCGGGTGTTCCGGCCGATCGACCTGCTCGGCTCGTACCCGACGCTGGACGACGCGGCCAAGGCCAACAACTGGCCGACCCGCTCGGCGATGGCCGGCAAGGTCATGGTGGAGATCATTCCCGGCACGGTCGAGGAGCAGAACCCGACCGACCACCTGTGGACCGACGTCGAGTACGCCCAGTACATGAAGGGGCTGGCCGCCGCCGGCAACCTCGCCCAGGCGCAGATCTTCCCCGCCGTGCACAACGCCGCCGCCGGCGACCCGCGCACGCGGTACAGCGACACGTCGCTGCGCCCCTGGTTCGTGGTGTTCGACGGCGACGCCAGCGGCTACATCGACGGCGGCATCGACACCTCGTTCTACGTCACCAACCACTACTTCCTGATCATGACCGACGCGGAGAGCGTCAAGCCGGCCATCGACGACGTCAACCCGACCGTGCAGCAGGCCCAGGACCGGGTCGCGCTGATGGCGAGCAAGGGGGCCAGCGTGGTCGGCACCGACTGGCGGCAGCTGACCACCGTGCTGCCCGAGGTGCTCCCCCGCGGCTGACGTAGTGCCACATGCGCTTCCTATGTGGCAACCAGCGCCACATGGGAAGCGCATGTGGTTTTTCAGGTGGTGAGGGTGGTGGCCCAGAGGGTGCCGAGCCAGGTGGCGTAGCGGTCGTCGGACCAGCCCTGGCGCACGACGAGAGTCCGCCACAAGGTGCCGTCGGTCATGGCGAAGAGCACGTCGCGGCACTCATCCTCCGACACGGCCAACTGCCCGGTGGCCGCCGCCCGCGCGGCGTGCACGGCCATGCCCTCGAAGCGGGCGGCGTCGACCTCGGCCAGGAACGTGGCGACGGCCGGATCGGCCTCGGCGGCGCTCTGCGCGGCGAGGCGTAGCCCGGCGGTCCGGCGCATGACCGTCGTGTTGACCGAAGCGAACCGGCGCAGCCGCGTCGGCAGGTCGGGCTCGGCGAACACGGCTTGCAGCTCGGGCCGGTCGAGCAGATGGACGTCCTGCTCGTCGCCGCCGACGGCGATGTCCCAGGCCCGGTACAGCAGCGTCGGCTTGTTCCGGAAGGTCGCGTAGACGGTTTCCGCGGCGACCCCGGCCGTCCGCGCCACGTCGGCGATCGTGGTGCCGCCGTAGCCCCTGACCTCGAACAACTCCCGCGCGGCGGCCAAGATCCGCGCGCGGTTCTCCGCGGCCTGCTCGCGGCGCCGGCTGGCGTCGTAGCGCCTCTTGACATCGCCCACAGTTGGATACACCCTCACGGTATTGGATATAGGTCGACTGTATCGGAGGTTGCCATGGTAACCGAAGAGTTCCTCGCCGAGATGCTGCCGCGCCAGCTCGACGCCGAGCGGGCGCTGTGCCGGGGCGATGCCGAACCGCGCCGGCACACCTGGTCGCACGAGGACCCGGTGACGGTGTTCGGCGCGTCGAAGGTGCCGGTGCGACGCGGCTGGGACGAGGTCAGCGGCCTGTTCAAGGACGTCGCCGCCAGCTTCTCCGGCCTGGACGCGTACGAGTTCGAGCTGGTCGCCGCCGGGGCGAGCGGCGATCTGGCCTACACGGTCGGCTTCGAGCACAAGACCGCGGTGATCAACGGCGAGACGAAGACCTACACGCTGCGCGTCACCCACGTCTACCGGCGCGAGGACGGCGTGTGGCAGACGGTCCACCGCCACGGCGACCACGTCAGATCATGATCACCGTCGGTCCGACCGAAGGCACGCCGTTCATCCTGCCGACCAGAGGCCACGGCCTGGTCAAGCTGGACAGCAAGGCCACTGACGACGCGATGTCGGCCTTCGAGCTCGTCCTCGAACCGGGCGAAGGCCCCGGCGAGCACGTGCACATCCGCGAACACGAGCTCTGGTACGTGTTGGCAGGCGAATTCCGCTTCCTGCTCGGCGACAAGCTGGTCCACCAGCCCACGGGCGGCCTGGCCTTCGGCCCGCGCGGCGTGTCCCACACGTTCCAGAACGTCGGCAGCACCGAGGGACGACTGCTGGTGATCACCGCGCGGGCCGGGCTGGAGAGCTTCTTCCTCGAGTACGACCGTCTGGCCACCGGTCCGTACGACCCGGAGGCGCTGGCCGCGGCGGCGGAGGCCGGCGGGATCGAGTTCACCGGCCCGCCGCTGGGCACTACTTCTTCCGGGCCGCCCGGCGGGCGGCGCGGCGAAGCTGGAAGATCCGCGCGTAGGTAGGGATGCCGACCAGCAGCACGCCGCAGATCGCGGCCAGCAGCAGGGCCACGCCCAGCGGGAAGTTGCCGCTCCAGCCGAAGAAGTCGATCGTCACGTAGCTGTTGTTCTGCAGGATGAAGACCAGCAGCAGGACCAGCACCACGGCGGCGATGGTGATGCCGACCCAGAGGCCGCTGATCCGGTTGCCCTTGAGCACGGCCGGGTCGCGCCCGTGCTTGGTCGACGGCTCAGGGGTGGCGGGTTCGATCACGCCGCCGCCTCCGGGCACGGCACCGCCCGGCATGGCCGGGACGGCCGGCGCCTCGGGCGCGCCGGGCATGGCCACGTCGGTGCCGGCGTCACGCATGGGCGGGACCTCGGGCACGTCACGGGCGGCGGCGCTGTGCTTCGGCTCGGTCATGGGATCCACCTCCTCACAGGAGTGTTCCCCATTGTGGTGGCCACGAACCGGCGACGCGCGGCGACGCTACCCCGTTCGGGTGTCGATCACGGCCAGGCTGCTCACCACCCGGTTCCGGCCGGCTCGCTTGGCCCGGTAGAGGGCGGTGTCGGCGGCGTGCACGAGCTCGTCGACGCCCGAGGCGGCCTCGGGATAGACGGCCGCGCCGATGGAGGCCGACAGCGTGGACAGCACGGTGTCGCTGTCGGGCAGCGGCACCCGCAGCTGGCTGATGGCCCGCCGGATCCGCTCGGCGATGGCCAGCACGTCCCGATTGCGCAGGCCGGGCAGCAGCACCACGAACTCCTCGCCGCCGAACCGGCCGACCGTGTCGTAGTCCCGCACCGACCGCCGCACGGTGCCGGCGACGGCCTTGAGCACCTCGTCCCCGGCGAGGTGCCCGTAGGTGTCGTTGACCCGCTTGAAGTGGTCGAGGTCGACCATCAGCACGCCGAACGGCGAGCCACGGGTCAACTCCTTGCTGGCCACGTCCTGCCAGGTGGTGGCGTTGAGCAGGCCGGTCTTCTGGTCCTTGGTGGCCAGCTCCTCCAGATGCTTGACCAGCACGCTGCGGTGCAGCACGAACAGCGGCACGAACAGGAACAGCAGCGCGAACGGCTGGTACACGAGCACCAGCCCGATCACCGCGCCGATGCAGATCGTGGCCAACTCCAGCGCGTTGTCGTCGGCCGAGCCGACCAGGTCCGGCAGCGACCGCGGGCCGCCGTCGACCCGCAGGCTGACGGCGATGAGCACGCCGTCGACGGCGAAGAAAACCACGGCCGCGGCCAGCACCACCCCGATGGCCACGGCGTCCAGGTCGGTCTCGCGGGTCAGCACCGGGACGCCCCCCGCGTCCAGCACCAGCCGAGCGGCCCAGGCGGCCAGGATCATCGCGGCGGCGTTCATCACCTGCCGGTGCGGGTAGCTGCGGTGCACCCGGTAACTGCGCACCACCACGTGCGCCGAGACCAGCGCGGTCAGCACGGCCACCCACGACATGGGCAGCGTCAGCACGGCCGCGAACACCCACACCGACACCATGTTGATGTGCACGGAGCCGCTGATCACCCGGCGCAGCCGCTCGATCCGCCGGGACGCCTCGCCCTGAACGAAAGCCGCGGCGGCCAGCGCCACCGCGGTCACCACCGGCAGATCGGCGCGTTCGCGGAACGCGGCGGCGATCACCGCCAATGCGCCGAGATCGACCGCAAGCACATACCAGATCGATGCCACCGGCCGCCCCCACAACGGCCATTTCGCGATTCTTGCCACCCCAAGGTCATCTTGTCGTATGCTCGCCATGGCTCTCCCCCCACGGTTTCCATGGAGTATGCGGGAAGCTGCGGAGTGTGTTCTGGAATCGGATCAGGACCACCCGGCTAGCGCAACGGAGGTTGACACTATGCGTGGTAGGACAACCTGAACAGATCAAGGTGATCCGTCGAACGGGGTCGGCGGCGGCCCGCCATCCGTCGCCGACCGTGTTCACCGATCAGCCGGTCAGCTGCACGGCCAGTTGCGCGGGATTCGCCACCCGCCGCCAGGCCAACGCCAGTCCGGCGGCCAGCACGACACCGACGCAACCGACGACCGCCATTCCGACGGCCGGCGTGAACACCTGAGCGAATGCGCCCGCGACAAGTGCGCCTACCCCTTGCACCGATTGGATGACCGCGGACGCGAATCCCATTCCCTGGGCCCGTACCGAATTAGGCAGCAATCGGGATGCGGTGGTCATCGCTTGAATGGTGTAAATCGTCGCGGCGGCCCCGCTGCACGCGAACAGGACCATCGACAGCACCAGGTTCGGATACAGCGCGCAGGCCGCGATCGGCGCGCCGGCGGCCACCCCGAGCCAGCCGACCGAGCGCAGCCGGGCCAGCTCGGACAGCCGTTCGAACAGCAGCGAGCCGACGACCGCGCCGATCGGGTCGGCGGCCATCAGCAGGCCGACCGCGACCGGCCCCATGCCCAGCTGCTTGGCGTACGGGGCGCCCAGTGCCTCGGGCGCGATGTAGAACAGGGCGAGCGCCCCGATGCCCACCAGGACGCGGGTGCGCGAGTCGCGCCAGATCACCGTGAAGCCGTGCAGGATCTTGGTCGGCTCGTCGTGCTCCACGGACCGCACGGCTGGGCGCGGTCGCAGCCCGATCTGGAGCAGCACCGCCGAGACGGCGAACGTGAGCGCGTCGATGGCCAGGCCCAGGTACGGGTTGAGCACGGCGATCAGCAGGCCGCCGCCGGCGAAGCCGGCCAGCTGCGCCGAGTACGTCGTCACGTTGCGCAGCGACATCGCCGTCACGTAGCGCTGCCCGCTGAGCAGATCCGGCAGGATGGCCAGCTGCGCGGCGTTGAACGGGCCGGTGGCCAGCACCGACACCGCCAGCAGCACGCACAGCACCGGCAGCGGCATGCCCGGCACGGCCATGGCCGCCACCAGCACGGCCTGCACGACGTTGGCCGCCACCATCACTTCGCGGCGCGGGAACCGGTCCCCCAGGCTGGCCAGGAACAGGCCGCCGAGCAGCGTCGGCACGTAGGTCAGGGCGAAGGTGAGGCCGGTCAGCACGGCCGAGTCGGTGGTGTTGAAGACGAGCACGGCCAGCGCCACGCGGGCCACCTGGTCACCGAGTGTGGACAGCAGCTCGGCCAGCCAGAGCGCGCGGAACTCGCCGGTCTTGAGCACGGTCGCGAACGTGACCCGCTCCGGTTCGGCAGTCATCAAGTTGTCCCCCGTAACCGACGCTCCCCAGCGCCGTGCTCACGAGGGTAGCGATTCCGTCACGTTGCGTACCGGTTTTCCTCGAGGTCACGCGTGCCCGTCGCGGCCAACTCGTCGCCCAGACGGCGCAGGACATCGGCCACATCGGCGTCCGCATGGCGGCAGGCGGCGTCGAACACCGCCAGTCGCGCTTCGTAGCCGGAGTCGTCGTACTCGAGTTCCCCGGCCAGCCGGTGCACCGCGTCGGCCTTGTCGAACACGATGCGTTCGACGGCGTCGCAGGCGACACGGAGCGTGTCGGCGAAGCCGCCGACCCGCTGCCACACCGCCCGCTGCCACGGGTCCTGCCGCGCGTCGAGCATGTCCGAGCAGAGCGACTCCAGGCTCTCCGCGTCGGCCCGTAACTCGGCGAGCGGAATGTCGCGCTGCGTGTCGTAGCGGGCACCGATGTCGGTGTCGAAGTCGAACTCGCACTGCCGTCGTCGAGCGTGCTCCGGCCCGTGTCGGCGGAAGAACTCCAGTCCGACCGCGCCGGCCTCCAGTATCGGCGTCGACGACGGCTCGCCCGCACTGCCGAAGACCTCCAGCCGCGCGGCCAACTCGGCCAGGTAGCCGGTGCGAACCTCGGTCGTGCCACAGCGCGCCAACAGTTCGGCCAGCTCGGCCCGTGAGTCGCCGATCCGCTCGTCGAACGCGACGCGCATGCGCAGCGACGCATCGTCCATGAGCGCCCCCCAAACACAAAACCTTGATCGTGCACCGTCACCATGACATGGCGCGCCCGCGGCTGGTAGGACCTTTCAGGCAGGTCCGAAACGTCGGGGGACCTGATGGGGCGTCAAGGGGGTTGGCGATGGTCGGCACGCTGCGGCTGCACTTCACGGCCGAGGATCTGCTGCGCACCCGGGTGCTCACCGAGCCGGATCCGTTGTGGGAGCTGGTGCTGAGCCTCCTTCACCTCTCCCCGACCGGCGAGCCGGACCGGCACACGGCCTGGCGGCGAGAGGTTCGGCCGCGACTGTCCGATCCCGCCGTCGCCCACGCCCTCAGCCTGTTACGGCAACTCGTGCCCGGCCGGGGCAATTTCCCCGACTTCCTGACGCCCTTGCCCACAACGGACGGCATGGACGGCGCGTTGGAGGTAATCCGGTCTACGCCAAGCATCCGCCTGACGCTGGACATGAGCCCTGCTCGACTACACCGCGTCTCCGCCGGCCGGCTCAGCCGCGGCTTGGCCGCCGGTCACGCCGAGTCGATGTCCGATCTGGTCGGTGCGTTGCGGCGCTACCACGACACCGCGATCGCGCCCATCTGGGACGAGGTCGGCGACCACGTCCGAGCCGACAGCGAGTCCCGCGTCCGTGAGCTGGCCGACGACGGTCTCGGCGGGATGTTCAGCCGGCTCGGGCCGTCCTTCCGCTGGCGTTGGCCGTGGTTGGAGACGGATTACCCGCGCTCGCACGAGATCCGGCTCGGCGGGCGGGGACTGACGCTGGTGCCGTCGTTCTTCTGCCTCGGTGATCCGGTCACGCTGATCGACGAGGAACTGCCGCCCATGCTGGTGTTTCCGGCGCGGCCGCTGCGCCGTGACCGGGACGCCGAAGCACGCACGTTGTTCCATCTGGCCCAGGTCATCGGGCGCACCCGGGCCCGGATTCTGGTTGCGCTGCGTAGTTCCCGGTCGACATCGGAGCTGGCCGAGACCATCGGCATGTCGCTGGCGTCGGCCAGCCAGCAGGTGACCTTGTTGCGCAACGCGGGCTTCGTGGCCAGCCGCCGGGACGGTCAGGCCGTGCGGCACTGCGTCACCCGAAAGGGTAAAGCATTGTTGGAATCGAACTAACGAATCCGCCCGGCGGTACGACTATGCGTAGGTCCGAACGACAACTGCCGGGAGCGAGATGACCCACGTGGTCGACGACGCCGTGGAGACGGGGCTTTCCGCGCAGGCCGAGGCCGCCGCGTTGGAGGGTGACCTGGACACCGCGTCCCTGTTGGCCGATCAGGCCATGCTCGACGGGGAGCGACGTGGCGCCGAGGTGGCCGCCGCCGTGCTGGCGCAGCGCGGCATGCTGGCCGACAGTGTTGCCCTGTACCGGTGGGCGGAAAGTGTGGACGGTGTGCGATCCGGCTTCGCGGTTGCCGCCCTGCTGGGCGTCGGGGACCTGGCGGCGGCTTCGGCGCAGCTGTCCGCCTTCGACGAATCCGTGCGGACTCCCACTTCGCTGTCCACCGTCGAATCCCTTGTGGCCCATGCGTTGAGCGAGTCCGTCACCGGTTCCGCCGTTGCCGCCCTCTCGCAGCTCGTGCAGGCCGCTGCCGTGCTGGAACCCCATGCCGGCAAGGTGTTGCTGCCGGACACCCCGGCCGCGTTGGCCTGTCTCGTCGCCCTGCACCTGGGGCAGCTGGACATGGCCGAGTCCGCCGTCAGCGACGAGTCCATGCGGCACGTCCTGCTGCGGGCGTGGATTTCCTTGCAGCGCGGGGATCTTGCCGCTGCCGATGTGCCGTCGCAGTGCCCTGGCCCCCGTGACGAGCTGTTCGCGGCGGCGATTCAGATCGGCGTGGCCCGGCGGCGTTCCGACCTGGCCGGACTGTTGGATGCGTGGCCGCGGGCCCGTGACGCCGTGATCGCCCATCCCGTGGACCTTTTTGTGCTCCAGCCCGTCGGCGAGATCGCCGTGGCCGCCGCCCGATTACACGAGGACGAGTGGTTGGCGCCCCGTCTCGCCGAGGCCGACGACCTGTTGGCGCGGTTGGGCCGGCCGGCGCTGTGGTCCGTTCCCCTGCACTGGTTCTCCCTCCAGGCCGCCGTCGCCGCCGAGTCGCCTTCCTTGGCCGCCCGTCACGCCAATGCCTTGTCCACCATGGCCCGCAGCTCCCGGTACGCCGCGGCGTTGGCCGCCTGCGCCCGGGCGTGGCTGCGCGTGTTGGCCGGTGACGTGCAGGTAGAGGCGGTCGTGGCCGCCGCCCGTGAGCTCCGGGCCGTCGGCCTCGGCTGGGACGGTGCCAGGCTCGCCGGGCAGGCCGCCATCCGCACTGCCGACCGTACTGCCATGACCACCTTGTTGACGTGTGCCCGGGCGCTGCACGGTTCGCCCCATGCTGCCGACGAGTCTCCCGCCCCGCAGCTCTCCCCTCGTGAGATGGAGGTGGCCGAGCTTCTCGTCGGTGGCATGACCTACAAGCAGATCGGCGAACGCCTGTTCATCTCCGCCAAGACAGTGGAGCACCACGTCGCCCGCATCCGCCAGCGCCTCGGCTCCACGTCCCGCCGGGAGCTCCTCGCCCGCCTCCGGGTCATCGTCGCCGGCTCCTGACCCCCACCCACCCCCGCCTTCCCGCACTGTCGAATGTCACATGAGCGGCATACTTGCCTCCCTGAGGCACCTCCGGACCGCATGTGACGGTAGAAAAGGGGGAAGGGGGTTAGGACAGCTCGGCGGCCATGCCCTCGCAGCTGCGCACGACGACCCGGGCGACGTCGACAGTTGCCTTGCGGGCCATGGGGTTCTCGGCCTGGCGCTGCCAGCGCTGCAAGGCGTCGAGCACGGCGGCGCGCTGCTGGTCGCGGTGGACATCCGGGGCCAATCCCAACCGCGACCACGACTGGGCGCCACCGGCGCCGAGCAGGCGCTCGGCCTCGTCGACGGCGACCTGGCTGAGGTCGGTCACGCCGGCGCGCAGCGCGCCGAGCACGCGGAGCTCGGTGAACTCGTGGGCGCCGGCGAGAATGCGCTCGACCTCGTCCCGCAACACGTCGACGCCGGGGCGGGAATCGCTGCGCAGCAAGGAGTCCACGGCCAACAAAGCGGAACGCGATTTGAGCAGGTCGCGGCGCTGGGTGAACTGGGCGGCGAAAACGGAACGCAGTTCGTCGATGCCGCTGCGGCGGGTGAGCTCGGCGGCCAACCGGCCGGGATCGGCGAAGCCCTGGCGGACCAAGGCCAGGGACAGCCGCACGCCGAACAGCCCGAAGCGTTCCAACAAGCCGAAACCGCCGACGTAGTGGGCGAAGCGGTCGACGGAGAGCAGGGCGGACTCGACCTCGGACCGCGGCCGGCCGGCGAGGCCGGCCAGCTCGTCGAACTCGTGCTGGTGCAGGCAACGAGCGGTTTCGGCGAGCAGGCCGGCCACCGGCACGACGCCCTGGCAGAGGCGTCGCAGGCGCGGGTCCGAACGATAGCGGCGGGCGATCTTCGAGGCGGACATCAACGCGTCCACCCGACCCACGCCGATCTCGTCGGCCCGAGAGAGCACGGCGATCGTGTTCACGGGATTGGCCCGAGCGATCCCGTTGTCGTGGAACGATTCCAGTAACCGCAGGTCAGCGCTGTGCAGATGCCGCATCAGGTACACGACGGCGTCGGCCTCGCTGGGCTCGTCGTCCGGCACCAGGAAACCGTTGGCCCGCGCGGAAACGTCGGTCGACAACGAGGCGATGCCCGGTGTGTCGATCAGGATGGTGTCGGACAGGCCCCGCGACGGCCAGTCCACCACGAGCCGCTCGACGTGCGCCGGGTTCAGCCCCTCCAGGTCGATCCGCAGCGCCCCGGCGGCCCGGTCGATGCGCAGCTGCCTGACGCCGCCGTCGATGGGATGCGCGCAGACCCGCGGCCGATGCCCCTGCCGGTACCAGGTGACGATGCGCGTGCACTCGCCGGCGTCGGTCGGCGCGAGGCGCTCCCCCACCAAGGCGTTGAGCAGCGTGGACTTGCCGGCCTTGATCTGGCCGGCGATGGCCACCCGCAGCGGACCGTCCAGCCGGTCCAGGTGCGCACGCAACGACTGGGCGATCGCCGGCGACTCCCGGAAGACGTCGGCGGCGTCCCGCAACAGGGTCCGCACCTGCCCGCCGAGCCGGCTCATCGGGTCAGCTCCCGGGCCAGCCCGGACAGGTGCTCGACCCGTCTCAGCTCGGCGGTGACGTCCTTGATCCGCTCGTCCCGGCCGCCGGAATCGGCCTTGACGGCCTGTTGCGCGGCCGACAGCGCATCCTGCACGGACCGGGACAACTCCTGCGCGTGGGCGGTGAAGTGGTCCCGCAGGGTGCGCTGGAGCTCGCGCAGCAGATCGCGGGATTCCTTGCCCACCTGGAAGATCAGGTCGTCGACGAAGCGTCGCGCGGCCGACTTGGCCTCGCCCTGCCGGCGTTGCAGCATACGTTTGCGCTCGTCCTTCACGGTCTTGCGACCCAGCAGCAGGCCGGCGGCCACGGACACCGGGTTGAGCAGCGAGAGCCCGGCGACGGTGCTCAGCATGCCGATCATGATGGTGCCGCCGTAACCGCCGCGCATGCCGCTGATCACCTTCTGGCCGAGGCCGAACGACTCGGCCGACGGCATCTCGAAGGTGCTGGAAGCGTTGGGGGCGCGGAAACTCAGGTCGGGCAGGGCCTGCTCGCCGGCGTCGCCGAAGTGCTCGGCGACCTGCCGGGCCAGCCACTGGGCCCGCTGGTGCGTCCAGACGAAGTTGGCCGACGCGGCGGCGGCGCCGCGCTGGTGCAGCCACAACGTGAACTCTTCGTCCACAGTGGCCGGATCGACGCGGTCCAGCTCCTCCTCGGCCTCACGCAGCAGGTGCCGCATCCGGTCCCGCAGGTCGTACTCGATGTCGGCGATCAGGTCGCTGACACCGTCGTTGAGGGTCTGCTGCCAGCGTGCGGACCGCTCCTTCAACGCGTCGACGCGACAACGGGCCCGCGTCAGCTCGGCGATCAGCTCGCCGGCGTGGTTGGGATCCCGGTACGCGGCCAGCTCGGCCTGCATCGACGCGGACAGCTGGGCGGTCACGGACAACACGTCGTTGGCCACCGAACGGTCGGCCAGCGCCGCCGCCTGGCCGAGAATGTCGTTGCGCAGCCGGTAGATCAGCTCCGGGAAGCCGGACTCCTCGTTCAGCTGGGCGTCCTGGTCCCGAATCGCGTGCTGCCGCAACGTGGACGAGACGGCGATCAGGTCGGCGTCGACATCGGCGGCGGCGAGATGCCCCCGGTTCAGCTCGGCGATCCGCCGCCACTGCGGGTACAGGTCGGTCTTGGTCAGCACGCAGAGGACGGTCGGGCACATCTTCATGGCCTGCCGCAGGAAGTCCAGCTCCGGGCCGGTGTACTCCTGGGCCGCGTCGGACACCAGGATCACCGCGTCGGCGGTGGGCAGCACGGCCATCGTGCTGGCGCCGTGGGCCGAGTCGAGGCCGCCGACCCCGGGCGTGTCGACCAGGCACAGACCACCGGACAGCACGGTGCGGGGAACCCCGACCTCCGCGTAGCGCAAACGCTCGCGGTTGCCGGGGTTCCCCGCTTCCGAGACATGCTGGGCCAGTTGGTCGATCGGCACCGCCCGGCGCTGCTGCTCGTCGTCGCCGACCAGCACCACCGACGGCTCGGGCGCGTAGCGGACCAGGGTGGGCACCGCGGTGGCCAGGTCGTCGTCGACCGGGCACACCGGGGCGTCCACCAGCGAGTTCACCAGCAAACTCTTGCCCTGCTTGAACTCCCCGACGACGAGCACCCGCACCTCCGGGTCGAGCAGCCGGCGGCGCGCCACCGCCAACCGCTCGCCGAGGTCCTCCCTGCGGTAGGCCGTGGTGGCCCGGATCGCGAGGTCGAGCAGCTCGGCGGCGGTCGGCGGCATGTGGGGTGCTCCCGTCAGATGTGGATGATGGTGTGGTCGACGTCGTTGTTGGAGGCGATGTCGTTGTTCGACGCGATGTCGGTGTCGTTGTGCGACCCCAGCTCGGTCAGGCTGTGGTCGTGCGAGTCGTCGTGCGAGTCGTTGCCCGAGCCGATCGCGGTGTTGTTGTCCGAGGCGACGGTGTCGTGCGAGTCGGCCGTGTCGTGCGAGTCGTTCCCGGAACCGATCGCGGTGTTGTTGTTGGAGGCCACCGCGTTGTGCGAGTCGGTGGTGTCGTGCGAGTCCGTGCTGTTGTGCGAGTCGTTGCCGGAACCGATCGCGGTGTTGTCGTGCGAGTCGTTCCCGGAACCCACGGCCGTGTTGTTGTGCGAGTCGGTCGTGTTGTGCGAGTCCGTGCTGTTGTGGCTGTCGGTGCTGTTGTGCGAGTCGCTCTGGCTCAGGCTGCTGCCGTTGCTGGCCACGGCCACGTTGCCGCTGCCGTACGCGTGCACGTCGGTGGAGTTGTCGTCGTTGGAGCCCGTGGCGCTACCTCCGACCGCGACCGCACCGCCGTGATCGGCCGTGAGGTCGCCGTTCTGCACCTCGTTGCCGTTGCCGACGACGTTGTGGTCGCCGGTGGTGACCACGGAGTGGTTGTCGAAGCTCTGGAACACGTCGCGGGCCCAGACGTTCTGGTTCACCGAGTTGTCGACCACGGTGTTGTGGCTGTCCACCGCGTACGAGTAGTTCTGCGTGATGTAGCGGATCTGCTCGATGGCGTGCTCGATGCCGCCGTCGCCCCCACCGTCGACGCCGTGCGCGGGCGGGGGCGGCGGCGGGGTCACCACGTGGCTCGGGCCGCCGGCGTCGTAGGTTCTGTCGAACGACTGCGCGGCGTCGATGACCAGCGGCATCGCGTCGTGCACGTCAGCGGCGCACAGATGGTTGAAGCCGTGGTCGTTGAGCGTCTGCTGCGGGTGCTGGTCGAACTGGTCGCGGGCGGTCTGGTCGCCCAGCAGTTCCATGATGAAGTCCAGCAAGCTGATTCCGGTCGCCATGGGATCTCCTCCTTGATCGCCGTGATGCCATGACGCTAGGTAGCGATCACCGGTGGGTGCATCGGGTGCCGGCCCCTGTCCCCGATCCCCGGCGTTGGGGGATCGGATACGGGGCGCGATGGGGGGCTTATTGGGGGTTTTCGTGGCTAATGGCCGCCGGTGGTGTCGCGATGAGTCTCGCGTGACCTATCTGCTCGGCTTGGACCTGGGAACGACGTTCACCGCTGCCGCCATCAGGCGAGGCGACGGACCGCCGGAAATGGTCACACTCGGTAATCGAAGCACGTGCCTGCCCTCGGTGCTGCACATCGGCCGCGACGGGGCCGTGCTGGTCGGCGACGCCGCCGAACGAAGGGCCGCGGTCGACCCGGCCGGGGTGGCGCGGGAGTTCAAGCGACGCATCGGCGACCAGACCCCGATGCTGCTCGGCGACGGCGGCCACACCGCCCACGAGCTGACCGCGCGACTGGCCCGTTACGTCGTCGACTTCGTGCGCTCGCGCGAGGGCGGCGAACCTGAGCAAGTCTCGATCACCCATCCGGCCGGTTGGGGCGGGCACAAGACGGCACTGCTGGGCGAGGCGCTGGCCGAGTACGGACTCGGCGACTCCCTGCTGCTCAGCGAGCCGGCGGCGGCCGCGATCGCCTACGCCGCGACCGAACGGCTGGCCCCGGGCGCGGCGATCGGCGTCTACGACCTCGGCGGCGGCACCGTGGACATGGCTGTGCTGCGCAAGGACGGGATCGGCTCGTTCGAGCTGGTCGGCGAGCCCGCCGGCGACGACCACTTCGGCGGCGTGGACTTCGACGAGCTGTTGTTCGAGCGGATCCGCAACCAGTTCCCGGAGCTGATGGCCGGCCTGTCGGCCGACGATCCGCTGGCGGTGAGCGCGGTGGCCCGGCTGCGGCGGGAGATCACCGAGGCCAAGGAGGCCCTGTCGCTGGACACCGAGGCCGTGATCCCGGTGCTGCTGCCGTCCGGGCAGCGGCAGGCGCGGCTGATCCGGGCCGAGTTCGAGGCCATGATCCGGGCCGCGCTGGAGGAGACCGTCGACCTGATGCGGCGGACCATCCACTCGGCCGGGCTGACCGAGGACGACCTGGCGGCCGTGCTGCTCGTCGGCGGTTCGTCACGGATTCCGCTGGTCACGGAGTTGTTGTCGGCCGGGCTTGGGCGTCCCGTCGCCGTGGACGCCGACCCCAAGGCCACAGTCGCGATCGGGGCCGTGCTGTCGGCCTCACTGGACACCCTGGTCGAGCCCGTGCCGACGATCGTGGCGATGACCACGCCGCCGGTGCGACCCGCGCGGCCCGTTGAACCCGAACTCCCGTTGCACCTGGCCACGCCGGCCCGACCGCACCGGGTGTTCCGGCCCCGGGTGTTCGCCGGCGCGGCCGGGTTGGCGTTGGCCGCCATGGCCACCAGCGCGATGGTGTACAGCGCGCAGACCGCCGACGTGGGCGCCCCGGCTCAGGCCGCGACGCCGGAGACCACGCCGTCCGTCGCGCAGCCGCCGGCGTCCGGAACCCGTGCCGCGGCGTACAAGCCGGCCAAGACGACCGGGCACAGCGCGACCTCGACCACGTCCAAATCCGCTGGCAGCACGACCACCACAACGTCAAGTCCGACCGTCGCGACGACGACCACGACGAGCCCCACCGAGCGGGCCGGTGCTCCGCTCGTCGCACCTCCGCCGGACGACGCCCCGTCGCCGTCGACGCCGACCGACCCCGCGCCGTCCACCGACACCTCGACGCCGTCATCGGTGACCCAACAGCCGCACCAGGGCCCGCCGCCCGACAACACCACCATCTCGTCCGCGCCGGCCGACCCGACCACGTCGGTGATCACCTCGACCACCGACCCCACGCCCACCACGATCTGAGTCACATGCGCGTCATACTTGCCTCCCTGAGGCACCTCCGGACCGCAGGTGACAGCAGAGGTCAGAGCTCGTCGACCTCTTCGGGGGCGTCGTAGATGGGCTCCGTGGCGCCGTAGACGGTGTGGACCTCCACCGAGCCGAGGCCGATCGTCACCAGGTACTCGCGCACCTGCGGCTCGGTCGCGCCGGCGAAGATCAGGTGTGTTGTCCAGGCCGGACGGTCCGGCCGCTCCTCGAACTGGATGTAGTGCAGCAGCCCGTGCGGCACCTCGCCGCGCTCGATCACCTGCTCCGGACGGCCCCACTCGGCCAGCAGCAGCTCCGTGTACTGCCCGCGGCCCGCGCCGAGCTGCTCGAACAGCACGGGGTCGAGTAACTTCACCTGCGGGTGCTCGCCGTTCCACGACGCAATCTCCGACACCTCGCAATCATGGGCGTGAGAGGGTGGGAACGCAAAGATCACGTGAGAACGGGGTGCACCGTGGAGCTGCTGCGACTTGATCGCGAGGACGCCGGCCTGGCCGTGCTGACCGTCGACGCGCCGCCGCTGAACCTCTACAGCGCCGCCATGCAGGCCGAACTCATCGACGCCGTCGGGCAGATCGAGGCCATGGCGCCGCGGGCGCTGCTGATCAGGGCGGTCGGGCGCGTGGTCAGCGGTGGCGTCGACGTCGCCCTTTTCGACGCGCAGCCGTCGGCCGCCGCGGCCAAGGAGCTGTTCGACGAGATGCTGACCATCCCGGACCGGATCGCGGCGCTGCCCTTTCCGACCGTGTTCGCCGCGCACGCCCTGTGCCTGACCTGGGCGTTCGAGATCGCGGTGGCGTGCGATGTGCTGCTGGCGGCCTCCCGGGCCAAGTTCGGGTTGGTGGAGAACGTGATCGGCCTGACGCCGACGATGGGCGGCACCCAGCGGCTGGCCGCGCGGGCCGGTGTCGGGCGGGCCAAGGAGTTCGTGATGACCGGCGACCGCTACGACGCCGCGACCCTGGAGCGCTGGAACGTCGTCAACCAGGTGCTGCCGGACGAGGGCTTCGACGACGCCGTTCTCGCCTACGCGCGCCGGCTGGCCGCCGGGCCGACTCGAGCCCATGCCGCCACCAAGCAGGTGCTGCGGCACTTCGAGCACGGCGGCGTCGCCGAGGCGAACGCGCACGTCACGACCATCGCCGCCGAGCTGTTCGACACCGACGACCTGCGGTCGGCCGTGCGCTCGTTCCTGACCGACGGACCCGGCAAGGCCACTTTCTCAGGTCATTGACAGGTTCGCCGGGAACCTTCGCTCCATTACGGACCGTTTACCCAGTGTTGGTGAACGGTAGGAGGTGGAGCGCATGGGATCCGGGGTTGTCGTCAGCACCGTCGACGAGGTCGTCAAGGCCCACCACGACGGGGCCGACGGCCGGGCGCTCGCCAACCGGATGCGCCTGGCCGCACATCCGGCCTTGGGTGGCATTCTGTTGCCGCCCAAGGACTCCAGCCCCATCCCGGTAGGTTCACGGTGGGTCAGCGTGTGGCCGCTCGGCGATCCCGTCGCCGACGACGCGGCCGCCGCGCCATGGGCCGAGGCCGGTGGGCTGCTGGCCCGGCTGCACCGCGTCGACCCGTCCCGGCTCGGTCCCATCCCCGCCGCCGGCACGCCTCGGCGATTATCCGGCGCGATCGCCCGGTTGCGGGAAAACCCTTGCGCCGACACCGTTCTCGCCGCGTGGGCGACCGTGCCGGCGTTGGAGCCCGGGTACCACCTCGTGCACGGCGACTGGCATCTCGGGCAGCTCGTGCGGTTCCGGGGCCGGTGGCTGCTGATCGACGTGGACGATCTCGGGCTCGGCGATCCGCTGTGGGACCTCGGCCGCATCGCCGCCGGCTACGCCATCGGCGCCTTGCCCGAGTTCGGTTGGCAGCGCTTCTTGGCCGGCTACCGCGCCGCTCACGGGCCGGCCATTCCCCTCGCCGGCGACCCTTGGCCCGTACTCGATCCCATCGCCCGCGCCTTCGTGGTCCACAGCGCCGCCTGCGCGCTGCTCGCCGACCGCCCCCTTGACGACGTGGACCGGGCTCTGCTCGCCGCGTGCCGCCGAATGACCGATTGTGAGGAGACCAGATGAACTGCCCCAAGTGCCCCGGTTCCATGCGTACCTACGAGCGCAACGGCGTGCACGTCGAGCAGTGCGACACGTGCCGCGGCATCTTCCTCGACCACGGCGAGCTCGAGGCCCTCGGCCGCGCCGAGGCCCAGTGGTCGAGTCAGCAGTACGCCGGTCCGCCCCA
>DATJJB010000357.1:0-4524 GCA_035492655.1 Kutzneria sp.
TCGAACGGTGACTCACACCACAGAGTGGCGGTCTGATTACCGTCCGACGATCTAGCCCATGGGAAGGCCCCCGACCGGGGCCCGTCGCACCACCGGGCGTTCGACATTGCCGACAACGTGCTCGTTTGATTAGCTGACGCCGTGCCCGGCCCCATCCAGTCCATCGAGCGTGCCGCCGCCATGCTGCGGCTGCTGGCGCGCGGCTCCGGCCAGTACGGGCTGGCCGAGATCGCCGCCTCGCTCGGCCTGCCCAAGGGCACCGCGCACGGCATCCTGCGCACCCTGCAGCGGGTCGAATTCGTCGAACAGGACCAGGAAACCGGCCGCTACCGGCTCGGCGCGGCGCTGCTGCACCTGGGCACCAGCTATCTCGACGCGAACGAATTGCGCTCACGCTCGCTGAACTGGGCCGACGCGCTGGCCGCGCGCAGCGGCCAGGAAGTGCGCATCGGGGTGCACCACGACGGGGCGGTGCTCGTCGTGCACCACGTCTTCCGGCCGGACGACACGATGCAGACGCTGGGGGTGGGCGCGATGCTTCCCTTGCACGCTACCGCTTTCGGCAAGGTGCTGCTGGCCTACGACACCTCGCTGACCCGCAGCCCGCTCACGTCGCTGACCCGGCGCACGATCGTCTCGCCGCAGGCGCTGGAGCGGGTGCTCACGCAGGTGCGGGCCAGCGGCTGGGCCAGCGAGGCCGAGGAGTGCATGCCGGGCGAGGCCAGCATCGCCGCGCCGATCCGGGCGTTCGGCGGCCTCGTCGTGGGCGCGATGGGCGTTTCCGGTGCGGTGGACCGGATCTGCGACTCGGCCAGCCGGCCCAAGCCGGCGCTGGTCAGTCAGGTGGCCAGCGCGGCCGAGGCCGTGTCCCGGTCGTTGAGCGACTGAGCGGGGATCATGGCGCAACGGTATGTGATGGCGATCGACCAGGGCACCACCTCCACCCGGTGCATCCTGTTCGACCACAGCGCCCGGCTGGTCTCGGTCGTGCAGCGCGAACACCGGCAGTACCACCCGCGGCCCGGCTGGGTCGAGCAGGACGCGGTGGAGATCTGGCGCAACGTGGACCGGATCATGCCGCAGACGTTGCGGGACGGCGGTGTCGGCGCGGATCAGGTTGTGGCGCTGGGCATCACCAACCAGCGCGAGACGGCCGTGGTGTGGGACCGGCACACGGGTGTGCCGGTCGGGCGGGCCATCGTGTGGGAGGACATCCGGACCGAGGAGCTGGTCGGCGAGCTGACCGCGCGGCCGGAAAGCTCCGGCATCCGTGAGCGTTGCGGGCTGCCGCTGGCCACGTACTTCTCGGCGCCGAAGCTGAAGTGGCTGCTGGACAACACTCCTGGGCTACGGGAGCGGGCCGTGCGGGGCGACCTGCTGTTCGGCACCATCGACACGTGGCTGATCTGGAACCTCACCGGCGGCGTCAGCGGCGGCCTGCACGTCACCGACGTGACCAACGCCAGCCGGACCATGCTGATGAACATCACCACCCAGGCGTGGGACGCCGAGCTACTGTCCTTTTTCGACATTCCGGCCCCGATGCTGCCGGAGATCCGGGCCTCCACGGAGATTCACGGCAAGACCACCCGCGTGGTGCCGGGCGTGACGATCTCCGCCGCGCTCGGCGACCAGCACGCGGCGCTGTTCGGGCAGACCTGCTTCGCCAAGGGCGAGACCAAGTGCACGTACGGCACGGGCAGCTTCCTGCTGATGAACACCGGCGACACGCTCGTGAAGTCGGAGCACGGACTCCTGACCACCATTGGCTATCAGCTCGGCGGCGAACCGGCGACGTACGCGCTTGAGGGCTCGATCGCCGTCACCGGCTCGCTCGTGCAGTGGTTCCGGGACAAGCTCGGGCTGATCCAGAGCGCGCCGGAGATCGAGACGCTGGCCCGCACCGTGACCGACAACGGCGGCTGCTACATCGTGCCGGCGTTCTCGGGGCTGTTCGCGCCGCACTGGCACGCCGAAGCGCGGGGGATCATCGTCGGGCTGACTTCCTATATCTCCAAGGGACATCTGGCCCGCGCGGTGCTCGAAGCCACGGCGTGGCAGACCCGCGAGGTCGTGGACGCCATGGCCGCCGAGCTGGGCGTGTCGTCCAAGGCGTTGAAGGTCGACGGCGGCATGACCGCGGACCACCTGTTGATGCAGACCATCGCCGACGTGCTGGACGTGCCGGTGCTGCGGCCGATGGTGGCCGAGACGGTGTCGCTCGGGGCGGCCTACGCCGCCGGGCTGGCCGTCGGGTACTGGCCGGATCTGGAGGGGCTGCGCCGGAACTGGCATCTCGCGGCGCGCTGGACTCCACAGTGGAACGACGACGACCGGCAAGCCGAGTACGCCAACTGGAAACGGGCCGTCGAGCTGACTTTCGGCTGGGCGAAACCCCGCAAGCGCTAGCGGATCTCCAGCCGCCGCCAGGTGCCGAGGAAGATCAGCGCGGCGGCGATCGAGCCGGCCGAGGCCAGCGACTGGGCCGCCAGGTAGATGATCCACGTGTCGTCGCGCAGCACGCCGTCCAGGCCGTAGCGGGCCAGCGGCGCCAGCGTGAAGAACACGCCGAACAGCAGGAAGAACGCGCCCACTACCGCGGTGAACGTGACGATCAGAACGCGCGGGACGTGGCGCTTGCCCTCGTGCCGATGCACCAGGCCGCGCCGGGCCAGCCACCACGAGGCCAAGCAGCCCAACGCCAACGCGATCGCGTCCGCCGCCAACGTGTCGGACAGGCGGTGCCACTTGGCCGTGACGGTGTACGAGCCGATGCCGACGGCCCAGGACAGCACGAAGAACAGTGCCACGCCGCGCCATCGGTACGGCACCACGATCAGCGCCGCGAACAGCACCGTCATGGCGATCGTGGTGTGGCCGCTCGGCAGGCTGTTGTCGGCGTAGTGGCCGGTCAGCTGGACGAGCGGCGGCCTCGGCAGGACGTACCGCTTGAGGCCCTGCGTGATCACCTGACCGGCGACGATCACGCCGACCGAGGCCAGCGCCAGGTCCCAACGACGGCGCAGCAGGCCGATCGCCGCGATCAGCACGACCGCGATGGCCAGTGAGTACACGGTGATCTGGTCAAGGCTGCTGTCGGCCGCGCCGGCCTCGTTCGCGCTGATCTGGTCCGCGCCGCGCAGTGCCGCGTTCTCCAGCTCCTGACCGACCGGGGTCAGCACGGCCAGCACGTAGACCAGGACCGCGGCGACAGCGCTGCCCACCGCCACGTGCAGCCACCGGCGCGCGGGGACGGCCGTCGCCTGAGCCGAGGATTCCTCCTGAAGCATGACCAGGATGTTATCCACGGCGGTGAACAGCGGAAATCCGGTCAATGCCGGCCACACTGCCGCGTGATAAGTGAACCCCTTTCACGATCACTGAGCGGAGCGGGCTAAGGTCTCGGGCCGTGGAGATCACCCACTTGCGCTACCCCGTTCCCCCGACCGGGCCCATGGAGGTGCAGCACTCATGACCCGCCGCCAGACGCGCACCGTGATCATCACCGCCGTCGTGCTCGGGCTGTTCTGCCTCGGCATGGTCCTCTGGGCGGTCACCCGCTCCCCCGACCCCGTCGCCGAGCCGGTGCCCAACCCCACCACCGCCGCCTCGGCCACCCCGAGCTCGACCACCCCGTCGCCGACGACGACGTCGGCCACGCCGACCACCACCACGACGACAAGAACGACCACCAAGGCCCCGGCCGCGCCGCCGCCCAAGACCACCACCAAGGCTCCCGCCGCACCGCCGGCCACCACGGTCAACGCGCTCTGCCAGGCCGGCCAGTGGCAGCGCGACACGCCGTACGACGGCGGCACGTTGGTGCAGCACAACGGTTTCGAGTGGTACGCCCGCTCGTGGAACTACAACGCCGAACCCGGGGCGAATGCGGAGAACGTCTGGGTCCGGGCCATCAACTGCTGACGTCCGTCCACAGTGGCCTTTCCCGCAACGCCGTGAGCGCCAGGTTCACCGCGGCCCGTAGCGGCGAACCGCGACGTACGACGGCGGCGATCGTGCGTGTGACGGGCACCGCGAGTTCCCTTGTGACCACGCGATAACGCGGATCGACGGCGCACCCCGGCAGCAGCGCGATGGCCAGACCGGCCTCGACGTGCCGCAGCGTCAGCAGATAGTTGTTGAACCGGCTCACCACGCGGGGTTCGAAGCCGGACTCGCGACAACAGCACGGCCGGGCCGCGCGGGACGTGCCGATCAGGCGAGGAAACCAGCACGATCGGGTCGGTGGCCAACGGCACGATGTCCAGGTCCGGTCCGAGCGGCAGCTCGCCGAAGTCGGTGGTCGTGATGATCACGTCCACGTCGCCGCCGCGCAACGCCGGAATGGACTCGTGCGGTTCCAGCTCCAGCAGCTCCACGTCCAGCTGCGGATACCGGGCGATGGCCGGCACAGCCAGGGTGTGGATGGCGCTCTGGAACGCCCCGAGCCGGACCGGCCCGGCCGGCTCCTCGCGCAGGCCGCGCAGCTCGGCTTCGACGGTGTCCATGTGGTCGAGGATCGCC
>DATJJB010000358.1:0-35524 GCA_035492655.1 Kutzneria sp.
TACACGGTCGTCGACCCGAGGCTGCGGAGGGCGCGATGAGGAACCTCGTGATCGGGGCCGTGCTGGTCGGGCTGATCGTGCTGGCGGCGCTGCTCTCCTTTCTGTGGACGCCGTTCGACCCGACTCAGGTCGACGCGGCGCTGCGGCTGCAAGGCCCGAGCGGCGCCCACTGGCTGGGCACCGACCGGTTCGGCCGGGACCTCGTCAGTCAGCTCATGGTCGGCGCGCGGACCACGCTGTACGTCGGCGTGGTCGCCGTCGGCGTCGCCGCGGTCATCGGCACACCGCTCGGCGTCTTCGCCGCGGCCGGCCCACGCTGGCTGGGCGAGACCGTGTTGCGGGCCAACGACATCGTGCTGGCGTTCCCGGCGCTGTTGCTGGCGATCATGTTCGGCGCCGCGTTCGGGGCCAGCACGCTGACCGCCATGATCGCCATCGGCATCGCCACCGTGCCGTCCTTCGCCCGCCTCGCCCGCGGCTCCGCCCTGCAGGTGCTGAACACGGAGTACGTGCTGGCGGCGCGATCCGCCGGCCGGTCCGGACCGGCGATCTCGGCGCGGCACGTGCTGCCGAACATCGCCGGGCTGGTCATCGTGCAGTGCTCGGTGTCGTTCGGCATCGCGGTGCTGGCCGAGGCGGCGCTGTCCTACCTCGGTCTCGGCACGCAGCCGCCGACGCCGTCATGGGGGCGCATGCTGCAGGAGTCCCAGGAACTCCTGGCCGTGCAGCCGAGGCTGCTGATCGTGCCGGGCGTGGCGATCGCCGTCGCGGTGTTGGGTTTCACGTTGTTGGGCGACGGCCTGCGTGATCGCTTCGACCCCCGGTTGGAGGGCCGTCGTGCTCGAGGTTGACGGTCTGTGCGTGGCGGCCGGCGGGCTGCCTCTGGTCAGCGATGTCTCCTTCACGGTCGGGGGCGGTGAACGGGTCGGCCTGATCGGCGAGTCGGGCTCGGGCAAGTCGCTGACCGCGTCGGCGGTGTTCGGCCTGCTGCCCGACGACGTCACGGCCACGGGTTCGGTCCGGCTCGACGGCGTGTCGGAAGACCTGGTGGGGGCAAAGGAAAACCTCCTCTCGACGTTGCGTGGCTCACGGCTGGCCATGGTGTTCCAGGAGCCGATGACGGCGCTGAACCCGTCCCTGCGGATCATCGACCAGGTCGCGGAAGCCCGGTTGATCCACCGCACGGCAAGGGATCGCGCCGCCGCGCACCGGGATGCCCTGCGGCTGCTGGAGCAGGTGCGCCTGCGGGATGTCGCTGAACTGGGGAATGCCTATCCGCACCAACTTTCCGGCGGGCAACGGCAACGCGTGCTGTTGGCCATCGCTCTCGCCAATGACCCGGACGTGCTCATCTGCGACGAGCCTACCACTGCCCTCGACGTCACGGTCCAGGCTCAGTTGCTCGACCTGATTGTCAAGGGAGTAAAGGAAAGGAACGCGGCGCTGCTGTTCATCACGCACGATCTCGCCGTCGTGGCAACGGTTTGCGAGCGCGTGCTGGTGATGTACGGCGGCCGGATCGTCGAGTCCGGACCGGTCGCCGACGTGCTGACCGTGCCGAAACATCGCTACACCAAGGGGTTGCTCGACGCGTCCGATCTGGAGGCCGTCGACGAACGCGGCCGCCTGCACACCATCACCGGCGCGGTGCCGGCCGCTGGGCAGTTCCCGAGCGGCTGCGTTTTCCGCAACCGCTGTCCGCGCGCCGACGACCAATGTCGCGTGCAACCGCCCTGGTTCGGCGAACCGGAGCAGGGACACGCGTGCTGGCATCCGGCCGGAGGCGACGAATGATCAAGGTGGAGAACCTGAGCCGCGTCTACCGTCGCTCGCGGACGTCAGCGTTCGGGCCGCGGGCCGAGGTGCACGCGCTGCGAGGCGTGTCGTTCGAGATCGAGTCGGGCCGGCGCTTCGGCATCGTAGGCGAGTCAGGCTCGGGTAAGTCCACGCTGGTCCGGCTGCTCGCCGGCCTCGACCAGCCGACCTCGGGCACTGTCACGTTCGACGGCCAGCGGGTGAGCGGCCGGTCCGAGCGGCGGCTTTCGTTCCTCCGGCGCGATCTCCAGGTCGTGTTCCAGGACCCGATGGGCTCACTCGATCCCCGGATGCGGGTGCGGGACATCATTGCCGAACCTCTTGTCGCCCAACGGATGCCTGGTCAGGACCGCCGCGTCGCCGAGCTGCTGGCGGCCGTCGGGCTGCCGGCGGACGCCGGCCGGCGGTTCCCGCACCAGTTCTCCGGCGGTCAGCGGCAACGCATCTCGCTGGCCCGGGCCTTGGCGCCGAAGCCCCGTGTCGTGGTCGCCGACGAGCCCGTGAGCGCGCTGGACGTGTCGGTGCGGGCGCAGATCCTCAATCTGCTGGCCGACCTGGTGGACCAGTTCGCGCTGACGCTGGTCTTCGTCTCCCACGACCTGTCCGTGGTCCGCCACGTCTGCGACACGGTGGCCGTGCTGCGATCCGGCGAACTGGTCGAAATCGGCGATGTGGAAAGGATCTACCGCGATCCGCGGCATCCGTACACCCGGCAGTTGGTCCAGGCGGTGCCGACGCTGCGAGGTGCGCTGTCCGGCGTCACGACCGCGGACCTCATCAGCGAACGAAAGCCGCTTTGATTGCGCCAGAGGCCACGGAAACCGCTTTCATTCCATCCGCCCACGAGGTTCCGGCCGGCAGTTCGGTCATGATCGCCACCGCGTAGGGCATCGTGGGACCGAGGCCGACCATGCCGGTGGTGTCGAGCACCGTCATCGACATCAGCATCATCCAGCCCTGTTTGATCGCCCACGAGGTGCCAGGCAGGCCGTCCGGGATGCCGAAGTACTGCTGGGTCCCGTCGGCGGCGGTCGCGGCGGCGTTGCGCATGCCGGTCATCAGCACGTCCTGTGCCTGTGCCGGAATCTCGTCCTGGATGTACTGGTACGTCTTGACGACGTCCTGCGCGGACATCATCGACTCGCCCCACTGCGCCGGATCGTCCGGTGGCTGCGTCTCGGTGAGGCCGATCAGCGCTGCCGCCCGCGTGACGATCGAGTTGCCGCCGTCCTCGTCCCACAGCGCGTTGGCGATGTCGTCGTCGCTGTAGGAGATCATCTGCTCCAGCCGGGCGGCCGTCGCGTCGTCCGGCTGCCAGTTCTGGCTGTGCAGCAGGTCGATGGCGATCAGCAGCTTCACCACGGACGCGGTGTACATCGGCTCTGTCGCGTTGTAGCTGGCCACGGGCTCGTCGCTGTCGGTGTCCACCGCCAGCACGCCGACGGTCGTGCCCGGGACGACGCTGTTGGCGGCCTTGTCCACGAGTTCGCCGATGGCTTCCGGCGACACCGTCGGGGTGGGCGTCGTGGTCGTCGTTGTGGTGGCCGTGGTCGTCGCCGGGACGGTGGTCGTCGTGGGTGGCGGCACGGTTTGGCGCTCCGCGGCGAGCGTCGCGGTGACCGGGGTTGACGCCAGCAGCGCGATACCCATCGCGACTGTCGCCGCGAGCAGCGCCAAGGTCGCCGGAAGACGTCTCATGCCTGGTCAAACGGGGTACTGGCGCCGTCCATCCCCGTCGACCGGGAACCGACAGAGTCATTTCACGAAGCTCTTAGGAACCGCTCCTCGCGGTGACCGCGGAGCTACCCGAGCGGGATTGTCAGGTTCGTCTGCCATGGTGTGCCCATGGACGAAATGATCCGCGGCACCGCCGCCGGAGTGCCGTTCCTGGCCCGCCCGCCCGAACATCCGACCGATCGCACACCGCTGTTGGTGGGCTGGCACATGTTGGATCCGCCGCGCACCGAAACGGCGATGGCGGCCGCGCTGCCGATGGCCGACGTGCCGGCCTGGCGTGTCTACCTGCGACTGCCCGAGTGCGGCGACGCCGCTCGCCGGGCCGCCGAGGACTACGTGCTCATGCTCATCGACCCTGTTGTCAGCACCGCGTCCGGCGTGTTCCCGACAGCGTTGTCGCAACTGCGATCCCAGCTCGAAACCGATGGATCCCTCGGTTTGTTCGGCGGTTCGGCCGGCGGTGCGGTGGCGTTGCAAGTGCTCACCGAGCAGGACGTCGACGTGGGCGCGGCCGCGCTGGTGAATCCGATCGCGCAGCTGGAGCCGGTCGCGGACAGCACGGCGAACTGGTTCGGCACGCCCTTTCGGTGGTGTGACGAGTCGCGGGCCGCCGCGGCTCGGCTGGACTTCGTCGCGCGTGCCGACGAACTCCGGCGGCGACATCCCGAACTGGCGTTGCTGCTCGTCCGTGGTGACGAGGACGAGCCGGAGTTCCGTGAGCCGTTGGGCCGGCTGGCCAAGGCCCTGGACGCCGAGTTGAACGACATCCCGGGCCTGGACCACGCCCTGGCCACCGAGCTGGCGCCGGGCAACGACGACGCCCGCCGCGTGGACGAGGCGTTCAGCGATTGGTTCCGTCGCTACTTGATACCCCCGTTGCTGTAGAGCAGCTGGCCGTTGATCCAGCCGCCGTTGGGCGAGCAGAGGAACGTCACCAGGTTCGCGGAGTCCTGTGGCGTGCCGACGCGACCGAGCGGCGTGGCCCGCGCGACCTCGGACAGCTGCTTCGGCGTCATCCACCCGGTGTCGTTCGGCCCTGGGTTGATCACGTTGGCCGTCACTCCCAGGTGTGCGAGCTCGTGGGCTGCGGCGAGCGTGATCCGGTCCAGCGCGCCCTTGCTGGCGCCGTAGGGCATGTTGTGGACGGTGTGGTCGCTGGTGAACGCGACGATCCGGCCGCTGCCGTGGTCGCCGCGGAACCGCTGCCCGAATTCCTTGATCAGCAGCCAGGTCGCCCTGGCGTTGACCGCGAAATGGAGGTCGAAACTCGCAACCGACGTGTCGAGCAGTCCCGAGTCGACGGACTCCGCGTGGCACATCACCAGCGCGGTGACCGCGCCCAGCTCCCGTTCGACCTCGTCGAACAGCCGTGCCGGCACGGCCGGGTCGCTCAGGTCGGCCTCGATCACCACCGACCGCGCGCCGGCGGCCGTCATGCGAGCGGTCAGTTCCCGCTGTGCGTCCGGGTCACCTCCCCACGGCATCTTCTCGTCGTAGGGCCGCCAGTGGCTGATCGCGACGTCCCAGCCGGCACCGGCCAGGTCGGCGGCCACTGTCGCACCGATACCGGCCAGCCGGCCGACCCCCGTCACCAGTGCCGTTCCCAGTGTGGTCATGGGGCCAATCTGGATCACGGGACGACGCCGGGCGACCGGTTTTTCGTGGGTCAACCCTGAGGATGATCTCAGCGGGGCACACGCGAGACCGGGGTTTGACGCGAGCGCAGCACGGGACCGGGCACCATGGTCGCCATGACGCAGCCGTTCCATGACCTCCGGGTCTTCCTCGGGGCCGTCCGCCGCCAGCCGTCCGCGGTCGGCGCGATCGCCCCCAGCGGACCCGCCCTCGCCGGCCTGCTGGCCACGGTCGTGCCCAGCACCGGCACGCCGACCGTGGTCGAGCTGGGGCCGGGCACGGGATCGGCGTCGAAGGCCGTGCAGCGCCGGATCCCGGCCGGCGGCCGGCACCTGGCCGTGGAGCTCGACGGCACGCTGGTGGAGCACCTGCGGGCCACGTACCCGCGGCTGGACGTGGTGCACGGGGACGCGTCCGAACTGGGCAAGCTGCTTGCCGACCGTGGTGTCGAGCAGGTCGACGCCGTGATCAGCGGCCTGCCGTGGGCGTTGTTCCCGCAGGACCTGCAGCGGGCCATCCTGCGCCAGGTCGGCACGGTGCTCACGCCCGCGGGCGCGTTCACCACGTTCGCCTACGTGCACGCGCTGGGCATGCGGCAGGCGCGGCAGTTCCGCGCGCTGCTGGACCGCAGCTTCGACGAGGTGATCGTGTCCCGGGTGGTGTGGGCCAACGTGCCGCCCGCGATCAGCTACGTCTGCCGGCGGCCGACCATGGGCGACGATGCTGGCTGACCTGCTGGTCGGCCTGCCTGGACCGCTGTTGGTGCTGGCCATCGGCCTGCTCGTGGTCGCGGAGGCGGCGCTGGTCGTCGGGGTCGTGCTGCCCGGCTCCAGCGCCCTGCTGACGCTCGGCGTCTTCGCCGACAGCGGTCTGGTGGCGCTGCCGGCGGCGCTCGCCGTCGGCACGGTCGCGGCGCTGGCCGGCAGCAACCTGTCCTTCGCCGCCGGCCGCTATCGTCCCGGCGCGCTCAGCAGCCGGTGGCTGACGAGCGCCAAGGGGCGGCGGGCGCGGGTGGTACTGGGCCGCTACGGCGGCTCCGCCGTGCTCGTCGGGCAGTGGGTGGTCGGTGCGCGGACGCTCACGCCCCGGTTCGCCGCTGCGGCCGGGCTGCCGTATCGGCGGTTCCTACCGTGGAGCCTGCCGTCGGCGGCGACGTGGGGCCTGGTGTGGGTGGCCGTCGGCTACGGCGCCAGCGAGGCGTACCAGCGGTGGTCGTGGCTGGCCGTCGTGGTCGGCGTCGTGCTGATCGGTGGCCTGCTACTGGTCGGCCGCCGCGCGCTCGACCGCGTCGATGCCGTCGAGCAGGCGTGATCTCGTCTGCTCCGAGCAGAACGCCGCCCGCGCCGCGTTGCGCGCCAGCTCCGCCAACTCGGGTCGGCCAAGGCCGAACACCTGGTGGGCCAGCAGGTACTCGCGGTTGAGGGTCGTGCCGAACATGCCTGTGTCGTCGGTGTTCAGCGTGACCGTCACGCCGGCATCCAGCAGCCGGGGCAGCGGGTGCTCGGCCAGTGACGGCACCGCCTTTGTGCAGATGTTGGAGGTCAACGACACCTCCAGCGGGATTCCGGTCTCGGCGAGGTGTTTCAGGAGTTTTTCGTCGGTGGCCGCGCTGACGCCGTGCCCGATCCGCTCCGCGCCGAGATCGTGCAGCGCTGCCCAGATCTCCTCCGGGCCGGTCGTCTCGCCGGCGTGCGGAATGCTGCGAAGCCCAGCCGCCTTCGCCTTGTGGAACGCGGCTTTGAACCCCGCGCGCGGGTACGGCGCCTCCAGGCCGGCCAGCCCGAGGCCGACGGTGCCCTCGGGCCGCTGGTCGAGCACGTACTCCAGGGTGCTGTAGCCCTCGCGAAGGTCGGACGGCATCGGCACGTCGAAGATCCACGCCAGCTCGACACCGTGTTCCTCAAGCGCGCGTTTCCGGCCTGCGACCAGCGCCTCGGACAGCGCGTCCGGATCGACGCCGTAAGGGAAGTGCGCGATCGCCGAGACCGTGACCTCGGCGTACCGGACGTTGTTCGCGGCGAGGTCACGCGCCAGGCCCAGCAGCAACGTCTGCACGTCGTCCGGTGTCGTCACCAGCTTGTTCACCGCGCTGTACACGGAGATGAAGTGCGGGAAGTCGGTGAACTCGTAGTACTTCGCCAGCTCGGCGCGGTCCTTCGGCACACGGGTCGTGGGATGGCGGCGCGCCAGCTCCAGCACCGTGTCCAGCGACGCCGCACCGACCAGGTGGACATGAAGTTCGGCCTTCGGCAGGGCCGCGATGAACGCCTCGATGTCCACTCAGTCCGTCACCAGGCCCGTCTTGTACGCGTACGCCACCGCCTGCGCCCGGTCACGCAGGTTGGCCTTGGCGAACAGGTGGTTCACGTGCGTCTTCACCGTCGCTTCGGTCACCACCAGCTTGCGGGCGATCTCCGTGTTCGACATGCCGGCCGCGATCAGCCGCAGCACGTCGACCTCGCGCGGCGTCAGCCCGTCCGCCGGCTCCGCGGCCGGCTTGCTCGGCTGGCCGCCGCCCATCGCCGCCTCCACCAGCCGCCGCTGCACCTCGCCGTCCACCGTGGACTGCCCCGCCGCGGCCGCGTGCAGTGCCCGCGCGATCGCCTCCGCGTCGGCGTCCTTGGTCAGGAACCCCCTTGCCCCGGCCCGCAAAGCCGACAGCACGCTGTCGTCGTCGCTGTACGTCGTCAGCACCACGACCTCGGTCTCCGGGTACTGCTCCCGCACTCGACGCGTTGCCTCCACCCCGTCACACCGAGGCATCCTCAGGTCCACCAGTAACACGTCGGGCCGCTGCTCCGCCACCAACGCCACCGCCTGCTCCCCGTCGGCGGCCGCCCCCACGACCTCCACCCCCGGCAACAGCTTCAGCAGCGTCACGAGGCCCTCGCGCACCACCGTCTGGTCGTCGGCCAATACCACCCGCAGATCGCTCACGCCGGCACCACCAGCCGCACGCGCCACCCGTCCTCCATGGGCCCCGTCTCCAGTTCTCCGCCGATCAGCTCGGCCCGTTCCCGCATCCCCAACAGACCGTAGCCGCCGCTCGTCGTGTGTGACGGCGGCTTTCCCGGGTGGTCGGTGACCGTGAGTACCGTGCGCCCGTCCTCGAAGTCCAGTACCGCGTCGACCGGCGCCCCCGGCGCGTGCTTGCGGGCATTGGTGAGCGCCTCCTGCGCCGTGCGGTACAGCGCCGAGGCGGCCTCCGCCGGCAGGTCACGTGGCTCGCCGTTGACGACCAGCTCCGCGGCCGCGCCGGACTCCAGCCGGAACGCCGTGACCAGGTCGGCGATCGCCCGCGCGTCCGGCACCTTGTCGTCACGCAGCGCGGCGACAGCCCGCCGCGCCTCCGCGAGGCCGTCCGCGGCCAACCGCTGCGCCTTGGTCACCTGGTCGATGACCTCCTGCGACGCGTTGTCGCGTTGCAGCATCAGACGCGTGCCCTGCAACGTCAGCGACAGCCCCGCAAGCGAGTGCGCCAGCACGTCGTGCACCTCGCGCGCGATCCGCGCGCGCTCGCCCAGCGCCGCCGCGCGGGCGTGCTCCTCGATCACCTGCTGCCGCCGCGCCACCAGCAGCTCGGCCTGCTCCAGACGTTCCTCGCGGCCCTGCCGGTTGGCCGTGAGCAGCACCAGGGCCAGCACACCGAGCGCGATGCCCAACGCGGCCAGCCACTGAAAATCCCTGACCAGCTGCGGAAGCGCCCCGCCGAGCATGGACAGGCCGATCACGATGTAGCTGATCGGTCCGGGACCCCGGTAACGCACCGCCAACCGCGCCGTCCAGAACGGCAGCGCGTAGACCGCGCCGTTGGGGTGCAACAGCAGGATCCCGGTCGACGCCAGCGTGATGACGAGCAGGCCGATCTGCGACACCAGCGGCGACCGCAGCGCCGCCCACGACAACGGCAGCACCATGATGTTGCCGGCAACGACGACCAGCGCCAGCGCGATCAGCCACGGCAGTTCCCACGTCTCGACCGGCGTGCCGGCCAGCACCCACTTCTGCGGCAGGAACAGCGTCAGCGCTAACACCGACGGCATCAGCCGGACGAACGACAGGGCTCCGTACCTCCGGTCTGAAGGTACGAAGCCCTGATCGTCGAACATGGTCGTCATCATCGCAGGTTCTAGCGGCGGGGCGCGCCCACCGCGAGCGGCAGCCGCTGCTGCTGCGCCCGGAGGTAGATCACCGCGTTCTGGGCGGCGATGGTCACGCCGAACAGCAGCAGCGCGGAGGCCGCGGTCAGGCTGCCCTCGACGCCGAGCGCGTGCCCGAGGAAGCCGGCGCCGACCCGCACCGCGATCGTCGTCAGCCACAGCACGATCGTCAGCGCGGTGCCCTTCTGGAACAGATTGCCGTCCCGCACGCTGAGCCGGGTGGAGGCGCCGCGGGCCAGCCCCAGCCCTACCACGATCACCGCGTCGACCAGGAAGAACAGGAGCTCGCTCGGTCGCGCGAGGCTCACCGCGGCGGCCGCGCCGCCGAGCCCGATGACGATCAGGATGGCGGGCATCAGCACCAGCGATTTGGCGGTGACGAACGACCCCGTCAGCTGCTTGCCCAGCACCCGCAGCACCACCAGCGCGCCGACCAGGACCAACACCAACGTGGACATGTGCTCTTCTCTCCTCGATCTCCGGGTGCCGCTCCGGCACGGGTTCAAGACTCGTCCCGGGCGGCGCGGATTTCGTCGGTCCCCAGGTGGGAGCTGGGTGGAATGCGGTATCAACCCGTGGGTGGACACACGGAGGTGGGAATGGCGTACGAGCGGTTGAGGGTGGCGGCCTACGCGGTCTGCGTGCGTGACGGCGCGGTGCTGCTGGCCAGGTGGGTGGGGCCGGAGGGCAAGCTGTGGACGTTGCCCGGCGGCGGCATCGACCACGGCGAGGACCCGTACGACGCGGTGCTGCGCGAGGTCGCCGAGGAGACCGGCTACCAGGCCGAGGTGCAGAGCCTGCTCGGCGTGCACACCATGCGCCGCCGATACGCCCGCAGATTCGGTGGCGAGACGGATTTCCACGCGCTGCGCATCGTCTACGAGGCGCGGATCGTCGGTGGCGAGCTGCGCGACGAGATCGACGGCTCGACCGACAAGGCGGCGTGGGTCCCGCTGTCCGAAGTGGCCTCACTGGCCCGCGTCGACCTCGTCGACACCGGCCTCGAGCTGCACCGGTCCCGACCGTCCACCGGGCACCTCGGCGTATAGCACACCAGCCGGCCCGAAAAACCGCACCAGGCCAAGCCTGTGGACAAAACCGAGTTGTCCACATCTTGATCTTCGCCGCCTCCGCCGAGCGCCGCGACCGAGCACAGTGGCGTCATGCACACCGCCGCCCATCCCGATCCGGATCGCCCCGACCCGGATCACCCCGATCAAGGGCACGTCGTGCTCGCCGACATCGGCGGGCTCATCGCCGCGATCCCGTCGCTGCTGGGCTTTCGCCCCGAAGCCTCGCTCATCGCGGTGGCACTGCGGAGCGACGGCATCATCGGGCCCATCGCCCGGATCGATCTGGCCCCGCCTTCGCTGTACAGCGGGCTCGTCGCCGGTCTGATCAGACCTCTGTATCAGGTCGACGTGCGGACGGCTGTGCTCTTCATCGTCTGCGACCAGCCCGATCCGCGGCATGAAGACCTGATGCGGCGCGCCGTCGCCGCGCTGGCGCAGATCACCGTGCCGGTCTGGCACGCGATAGAGATGCCGTCCACCGCGGCTGGCGTGCGTTGGCGTTGCCACCTGCACGACGACTGTGAAGGCGAGGTGCCCGACAGCGCCACCAGCGAGATCGCCGCCGCCATGGCCCTGTCCGGCGTGGTGACCTTCGACCGCCGCGAGGACATGGCCCGACTGCTCGAACCACCCGACATCAACCGCACGATCAGACTCGGGAAGCTGCTCGACACCGCCATCCGGTCCGATCGCACCACCAGCGCCGAGCAGTTGGCCTTCCTGCGCGACGCGATCGCCGCCGACACCTTGCCCACCACCGACGAGGAGTTCGTCCGGTTCGCCATGGCGCTGTCCGATTACCGCGTCCGCGACGTGTGCCTGCGCTATGCGTTGGACACCAACGTCGCTCCGGCGGCCGAGCGGCTCTGGCTCGAACTCACCCGATGCCTGCCGCCGCCCGAACGCGCTGAGGCAGCCGTCCTGCTGGGTGTGTCCGCCTATGTCCGTGGCGACGGTGCCATGGCCAACATCGCGGTGGAGGAGGCCTGGTCCGTCCAACCCGGGCACAGCCTCGCCGGTCTCCTGTACCGCGTCATCAGCTACGGCTTGCCCGTCGAGCAGGTCCGACAGGTTTTGTCCGACGCCGCCGTCGACGCACAGATCGACATCGAGGGCGATCGCGATTCCGCGGAGGCTTCCGACATGTCGCCCTGAGTCCTTCCAGCCGCCTGCCGGCCGCGCGCTCCGGCAGGCAACCGCCCCGAGCCGCGTCCGCCTGCGACTGCCGCAGCCAGGTCGCCGCGAACGGCTCGGGGCCGGCCGGGATCCGTCCCCGCCAGACGGATCCCGGCCCCTCACCCCTCGACGCCGCCCGGCGTCGAACCGGCGACCCTCGGATCAGATCCTTCCTGCCGCTGCCAACGGCAGAGGCTGCTCCTCGCTCCGGGAAGCAGCGCGGATCAGCTCCGGGTGAGTGGTCCTCGGACTACTGGTGTCGCCGGCCCTGATGCCATTCGCCGGTTTGCTCCGCCGGCGGATGGATCCCGGATCCGGTTCGTCGGCACCCCTTCGCCGGCGTGCCGGGTTCGGGACGGTGGGGATCTCCTGATGAGGTGACCAGGATCCCCACCATCACAACGCCGTTCGCTTGCGGGGCCGCATGTCGCCGGAGCGGTGTGCACCCCTCAGTGTCGTCTGCCGGCCTGGTCAGCCGGCAGGCGAGGTCTCGGACCGCTGTCGCCGGCAACCCCTCGCCGGTGGGTTCGGGACCGGTGGGGATCCCGTGCGAGGCGGGATCCCCGCCACTTTCACCCCTGCGGGGCGACTCGTTCTTCGTGTCACGAGAGCGGATCCCGCGATGACTTCTACCGGCCGGTTCGTTCGGCAGGGGCCCTGGGTCATCAACTGCCGGCGTTTCCTCGTCGGCGGGCCGGGTTCAGGACCGGTGGGGATCTCGATCCGTTGCGGGATCCTCACCACCCCCACCCGCCGGGGTTGCTCGTCGACGATGTCGGCCGAGCGCTGTGCCGGGTGGTTGGTGTTCGGTGTTGTGTTTTCCGTCGGCCTGGTCAGCCGGCGGATGAGGTTCCGGACCTCGGGTCGCCGGCGACCGCTCGCCGGTGAGGTCCGGGACCGGTGGGGATCCCGCTGATCAGTGGGAGCGGGATCCCCACCCTTTCCATCCACTGTGGACCACAGGTACTTCCCGGCCGGTGTGGGCACTTCTGCCGGTGGGGAACTGACCGGGGACACCGCCGTCACGGCGTGCGGTGGACCGGTGGGCGAGGCCTGCGCGCGGGTGACCGCGGGCCTCGGCCGGACGGCTCGGCCCGTCACCGTGGTCCCTTCTCCTGCCACGGCGACGGGCCGGGACGGACCAGGGCCCGTCCGACGACGGACGGGCCCCAGGGTCAAACCTCGAGAGAAAGGTGGTGGTGCGTCAGGAGAACAGCTCGGCGACCTTGCGCACGGCGGTCACGTCGCCCTGCACCAGCAGGGTGGTGATCACGGTCTCCTCCCAGGCCGGCAGCTCGTCGCGGATCTTCGCGGCGGGGCCGATCAGCGCCAGGTCCTCGACCATCCTGGTGGGCACGGCTGCGATCGCGGCCTTCTTGTCCCCGGCCAGGTACAGGTCCTGGATCCGGTCGCATTCGGCCTCGTAGCCCAGGCGGGCGATGGCGTCACGGTGGAAGTTGGCGCCCTTCGCGCCCATGCCGCCGATGTAGAGGGCGAGCATGGGGCGGATGAAGTCCGCGGCCTGCTCCACGTCGTCGTGCACCAGCACCGGCACGCTCGCGGCGACCTCGAAGTCGTCGAGGGTGTGTCGGGCGCCGGGGCGACCGAAGCCCTCGGCCAGTGCGGCCCGGAAGAAGCCGTCGACCTTGGGCGAGTAGAACAGCGGCAGCCAGCCGTCGGCGATCTCGGCGGCCAGGGCCACGTTCTTCGGGCCCTCGGCGGCCAGGAAGATCGGGACCTCCGGGCGCAGCGGATGCACGGTCGACTTGAGCGGCTTGCCGAGGCCGGCGCCGCCCGGGTAGGGCAGCTGGAAGAACTCGCCCTGGTGCTCGACGGTCTCGCGGGCCACGACCTTGCGCACGATCTCGATGTACTCGCGGGTGCGGGCCAGCGGGCGCGGGTAGGGCTGGCCGTACCAGCCCTCCACGACCTGGGGGCCCGAGGCGCCGAGGCCGAGCACGAAGCGGCCGCCGGACAGGTGGTCGAGGGTGATCGCGGCCATGCCGGCGGCGGCCGGGGTGCGGGCCGACATCTGCATGATGTTGGTGGCCAGCTTGATGTTCTTGGTCGCCGCGCCCCACCAGGCCAGCGGGGTGAGCGCGTCGGAGCCGTAGGCCTCGGCGGTCCAGACCGAGTCGAAACCGAGGCGGTCGGCCTCGATCACGGCCTCGGCGACGCCCGCCGGCGGACCGGACGACCAGTAGCCGGTGTGGTAGCCGAGCTTCACTGCTGACCTCCTGCCTGCGGGGCGGGCACCACGCCGTCGGCCACGAGGCCGGCGAACACGGCCTCGCTCAGCGCCATGGCGGCGGACTGCGGCCGCACCATCACGGTGAACGTGCCGATCCTGCCCTCGTCGTCGAACTGGAGCATGTCGACGCCGTGGATCTGCTTGTCGCCGACCCTGGCGCGGAAGACCAGCACGCGCGAGTCGGCGTCGCCCTCGAGGTCGCCGGTCAGGTCGCCGACGTAGCGGAAGTCCTCGAACGTGCGCATCAGCACCGCGAACAGCGCGCCGACGGTGGCGATGCCCTCGAACGGGCGGAACTTCACCGGGCTGTGGAAGACGATGTCGTCGCGGAACAGGCCGACGATCGCGGCGTGGTCGCCCTGCTCGACCGCCGTGCGCAGGCGGGCGACCGAGCGGTCCGCCGGCGTGTCCGCGGCCGCGGAGTCGGCGGTGTGGGTCTCGACCGCTGGGGTGGTGGACACGGTGGGCCTCCCTGAGCGCCGTCCATAGTCATAAAATTGACTAATCGCAGTCTTGCGTAGGGTGGGTGCGCCGGTCAAGGATCGGAACGGCTCGGGATCCGGACCGGCCCAGGACCCGGACGAGCCGCGACGGGATGGCCCGGCGGTCATGGCGCGACCGGAACGGCCCGGGTGGCACGCACCGGGACAACCCGGGTGGCACGCGACCTGGACGACTCGGGTGGCATGCGACCTGGACGACTCGGGAGGCATGGCGCGGCTGGGATGGTCGGTCGCGGTTGGCCGGGGTGGATGGCGCGGGCGGTGGGACCGGTGTGGTCGGGAGCGAAGGAGGCGGCCGATGGCGTTGCGGCATGCGGTGCTGGCTGTGCTGTTGGGGGGCGAGTTCAGCGGGTATCAGCTGGCCAAGGTGTTCGACACGGGGGTGGCCAACTTCTGGTACGCGTCGCCGCAGCAGCTGTACACGGAGCTCACCAAGCTGGAGCGGGCCGGGCTGGTGGACGGGCAGCTGGTGATCCAGCTCGATCGGCCGAACAAGCGGGTGTACTCGGTGACCGAGGCGGGGGTGGCCGAGCTGGTGCGGTTCGCGGAGGCGGAGGCGAAGCCGGCGGTGATTCGGGACGACCTGCTGGTCAAGGTGCACGCGGTGGATCGCACCGACGCGGCGGCGGTGGTCGCGAGGCTGGAGGAGCGGGCGGTGCAGGCGGCGGCCAAGGCGGAGCTGTTCGACGGCACGCTGCGGGCCCTGCGCGGTGACCTGGACGAGGACGTCTTCCTCGCGACGGGTGACCGCATCGGGCCCTACCTGACCTGCCTGCGCGGCCGACGGTTCGAGCAGGAGAACCTGGACTGGTGCCGGCGCAGCGCGGAGCTGATTCGGGCTCGCTGGGGTGCGGAGATGCGGGACACGAGCGCGGAATAGCCGGTGTGCCAACGGAATGGGCGTGAGGGGCGGCGGCATCTCGATGGCGGGTGGCGCGCGGTGCGAGGGGAGCGCTGCAGACGGGGGTGTGGAGTCGGCGCGGCGCTGAACGAGGCGGAGTTGGGTGCGGCCGGCAGCGCGGCGATGGTGGACAGCGCGCAGAAATGCAGGCGCACCGCAAAGGGTGAGGGGCAGGGCGGGATAGCGCGGGCAGGTCGTGGGGACCGGACGTGACAGCACAAGGGTCCGCGGGTTGGTAGGCAGGGCTTGGTGTGGTGACGGGAGGTTTGCCGGCGTTGGTTGGTGGGCTTGGGGTGGTGGTGGAAGGTCTGTCGGGGTCGGTCGGTAGGAACTTGGTATGACGGCTCAAGGTCCGCCGGGGTCGGGCGATGGGGTTTGGGGTAGTGGTGGGAGGTCTGTCGGGCTTGCTTGGTGGGGCTTGGGGTGGTGGTGGACGGTCTGCCGGATCGGGCGGTGGGGCTTGGCGTGACAGCACAAGGCCCGCCGGGGGTGGGCCGGCGGGCCTTGGCGGTGCTGGGGGTGGGTGCCGGGATCAGATCAGGGCGGGACGTTCCCACTTCTCGCCGAGGACGTGCTCGGCGAGGAAGGCCAGCACGGTCTCGTACCAGACCTTGGAGTTGCCGGGCGTGAGGATCCAGTGGTTCTCGGTGGGGTAGTACAGGAACTTCGCCGGCACGCCGTGGCGGACCAGGTCGAAGTAGAGCCGGATGCCCTCGCCGACGGGGACGCGGTAGTCCTTGTCGCCGTGGATGACCAGCATGGGGGTGCTGATGTCGGCCACCCGCAGGTGCGGGGAGTTGGCCACGATGCGCTCGGTGGAACGCAGGGGATCGGTCATCTCCCGCATCCAGTAGAACGAGGCGTCGGTGGTGCCGGTGAAGGCGTCGAGGTTCCACAGGGACGCATGGGTGACGATGGCGTCGAAGCGGTCGGTCTGGGTGGCGACCCAGTTGGCCATGTAGCCACCGAAGGAACCGCCCATCGCGGCGGTGCGGCCCTCGTCGATGTCGGCCCGCTCGACGGCGGCGTCGGTGATGGCCATCAGGTCGGTGAAAGGCGCCCCGCCCCACGCGCCCCAGCCGGCCTGGATCATGTCCCGGCCGTAGCCGGTGGACAAGGCGGGGTCGGGCATCAGCACGGCGTAGCCCCGGGCGACCAGCAGCCACGGGTTCCACCGCCACGACCAGCCGCTGCTGCTCATCATGGGCCCGCCGTGGATCCAGAGCACCAGCGGAGCGGGGGAATCAGGGGCAGCGCTGTCGGGTAGGGCGAGCCAGGCCCGGACGATGCGGCCGTCGGCGACGGTGGTCTCGATCTCGGTCAGGGTGCCGGGCAGCGAGTCGACGACGCCGGGAGCGGGCAGCGCGACGGGGTCCTGCTCGGCGGCGACGGGGTCGAGCCGAACGGGCTGGGCGGGGTGGGCGTAGGAGTCCCGCAGCGCGTAGACGGCGGAGCCGTCGGAGGCGACGCAGACATCGGTGTAGTGGCCCTCGCCGGTGAGCCGGGTGACCTCGCCGGACGCCAGCTCGACGCGCCACACGGGCCGCCGGCCGCCGCGGTCGGCGGTGAAGTACACGGCCTGCCCGTCGGGCGAGACGACGGGACCCTCGCTCCAGTCGGGGAAGTCGGGCAGGAGCCGCCGCACGGAGCCGTCGGCCAGGGTGATGAGCACGAGCTCGTAGTGCGGGCACTCCTGCTCGGTGGACTCGGTGCCCCGCATGGCCACGACGCCGGAGGAGTCGGGCAGCCAGACGGCGCCGAAGTAGCTGTGCGCTGGACCGTCGCCGAGGTTGCGGTCGGCGGCCAGCTCACGGTCGCCGGTGCCGTCGGTGCGCACGACGCGAAGCGTGTCGCGGGCGCCGTAGGCGGCGGAGAGCACCTCGTCGGCGTTGTAGACGACCCACTGGCCGTCGGGGCTGACGGCGGCGCCGGACACGGGGTGCGGCACGTCGCGGGTCAGCTCGACGACGTCGGTGACGCGCTCGTCGCCGGCGATGGCGGGCGCGGAGACGACGCGCGGCTTGTCGGGCCCGAGGTCGTGGTCCCAGTACCGGACCGGGTAGGCCTCGTGCAGGATCGCGGTCACGCCGGCGTCCTCGCGGGCCTTGCGGCGCTCCTTGTCCTCGTCGCCGACGCCGGTGCCGTGCAGGGCGGCGGTGGTGATGACGAGGGTGCCGGCGTCGCGGGCGACGGACACGGCGGAGACGCCGCCACGCGGGGCGTACACCTGCCGGGCCTCACCGGTCGGCGGCAGCAGCCACAGCGCGGAGGTCTCCTTCTCGTCGCCGGGCTTGGATTCGGCGTCGGTGCGGGACGTCACGAACAGCACGGACCCGTCGGGCGTGAACACCGGCGTGGACTCGCCCTTGGCCGCTCGGGTGAGGCGGCGCGCGGGGCGCGAACCGGCCGGGTCGACCTCCCACAGCGCGGCCTGCCAGGTCTTGCCGTCCGGCGCGAGCTCGGAGACAGTGGCGACGAGCCGCGTGCCGTCCGGCGACAGCGCGAGCGAGCCGATCCGTGGCAGCTTGGCCACGGCGTCCAGATCAGCGAAATCAGTCATCTCATTCCCCCCGACCGGCGCTGGCGAACGCCCATGCGTCGCCGACGATCGACGCCAGGTCCTCGTGCTTGGGCTGCCAGCCCAGCTCCTGCCGGGCCCGCTCGCTGGACGCGACCAGCACGGCCGGGTCGCCGGCGCGACGCGGCGCCACCTCGGCCGGGATCTCGTGCCCGGTGACCTGGCGGCAGGTGTCGATGACCTGCTTGACCGAGAAGCCGAAGCCGCTGCCCAGGTTGTAGATGCTGTGCCGGCCCGGCTTGGCGTTCTCCATCGCCAGCAGGTGCGCCTCGGCCAGGTCCAGCACGTGGATGTAGTCGCGGACGCAGGTGCCGTCCTCGGTCGGCCAGTCGTCGCCGTACATCTGCACCTTCTCGCGCTGGCCGAGCGCGACCTGCAGCACGATCGGGATCAGGTGCGTCTCCACGGTGTGCCGCTCGCCGAGCTGCTGCACGTCCGGGGCCACGTAGGCGCCGGCCACGTTGAAGTAGCGCAGGCTCACGCCGGCCAGACCATGGGCGTTGGCGAACGAGGTGATGGCGAAGTCGATGGCCAGCTTGGTGGCGCCGTAGGTGTTGGTGGGGCGGGTCGGCGCGGTCTCCACGATCGGCACCTGCTCGGGCTCGCCGTAGGTGGCGGCGGTGGAGGAGAACACCAGCCGCTGGGTGCCGTTGTCCCGCATCGCCTCCAGCAGCCGAAGCGAGGTGACCACGTTGCCGTGCCAGTACTTGGCCGGGTCCTGCATGGACTCGCCGACCAGCGACTTGGCCGCGCAGTGCAGCACGCCGTCGAAGCCCTCGGCCAGCAGCGGCCCGGCCACCTCGGCGATGTCGCCCTCGACGAAGCGCGCGCCCGCCGGGACGGCGTCGGCGTGCCCGGTGGACAGGTCGTCCACCACGACAACCTCGTGGCCGGCTTCGAGCAGCCGTGCGGCGCTCACGCTTCCGACATAGCCAGCTCCGCCGGTGACGACCAGCTTCACGAGGGTTCCGCCTCTCGATTCAGGTGTGGGACGAGAACAGTGTGGGTGCGGATTCAGTTGTGGGATCCGCGGTGGGGACGGGATCCGGGTCCAGTCTGCCGGGTGCGGGTCCGGCGGTGGAGCGGGGGGACCGGGCCCGTTGGCGGGGATCCGCGGGTGAGGACGGATCCGGGTTCGATTGTCCGGGTGGATCCACTCGCGGGGAGCGGGCCGGCATCCGGTGGTGCGGAGGATCCGCCGACGAGCCGGGACCCGGCTCCAGTCTGCCCGGTACAGCCGGAGCCGGCGAGGGGACCCGGGTCCGGGTGTCACCGGCGGAGCCGGGCCGGGTGTCGCGAGGCGGAATCCGATGTCGCGGGGCGGATCCCGGCGGTGGCCGGGAGGCCGGTCCAGTTGCGGCGGTTCGGCCGTCGGTGGACCGATGGCCGAGGAGGTGGGGACCTCCGAACGGGAGTCCCCACCTGGCCGCGAGCTACTCGTCCCGGCCCGCGCCGGGGGAGGGGACGCCGACGAAGAGGCGGGGCGGCGTGAGGGAGTGGGCGGCGTAGGCGTCGACGACGGCCTGCTCGACGGCGGGGCGGTCGGCGGACCGCACCAGGGCGATGGCGGAGCCGCCGAAGCCGCCGCCGATCATGCGGGCGCCGAGGGCACCGGCGGCGAGTGCGGCGTCGACGGCGACGTCGAGCTCCAGGCAGGAGACCTGGTAGTCGTCGCGCAGGCTGACGTGCGATGCGGTGAGCTCGGGGCCGATCTCGGCGAGTTGGCCGGACTTGAGCTTGCCGATGACCGACAGCACCCGGGCGTTCTCGGTGACGACGTGCCGCACCAGGGGCTGGAGTTCGGCGGGGAGCTGGGCCAGGGCGGAGTCCAGCGAGGAGATCTCCCGCAGGGACGGCAGACCCAACAGGGAGGCGGCCTGCTCGCAGCCGCGGCGGCGGTCGCCGTAGCCGGAGTCGACGAGGGCGTGCTTGGCCCGGGTGTCGATCACCAGCACCTCGAGCCCGGCGGCCTCGGCGTCGAACGGGACCTGCTCGGACTCGCCGGACCGCACGTCGAGGAACAGCACGTGCCCGGCGACGCAGCACAGGGACGCGGTCTGGTCCAACAACCCGGTCATGGCGCCGACGAACTCGTTCTCGGTGCGCTGGACGATCCGCGCGATCTCGGGCCGCGTGGGGGAGCCGTCCTGGTCGACCTCACGGCCGGCGAGACCGAGCAGGGCCAACGCGGTGGCGCACTCCAGTGCGTGTGAGGACGAGAGACCGGCGCCGGTCGGCACGTTGCCGGAGACGACGAGGTCGGCGCCGGACAACGGGATGCCGTGCTCACGCAGCGCCCACGCGACGCCGGCGGGGTAGGCGGCCCAGCCGGAGACGTCACCGGGGGCGACCGTGGCGATGACGACGGGGTCGGCGGCCTGGAGCTGACCGTCGTCGCCGAGGGTGGCGACGGTCAGCACGCCGTCGGTGCGCGGCGACGCGGCGACGGCGGCCCGGTGGGGCAGCGCGAACGGCGCCACGAAGCCGTTGTTGTAGTCGGTGTGCTCGCCGATCAGGTTGACGCGCCCGGGCGCGGACCACACCCCCGCGGGGGCGTGGCCGTGCAGCTCGGTGAACGCCTTCGCGGCCTTCTGCGCCCCCATCACCGGGCGGTGACCAGCACGGCGTGGGCGACGGCAGCGTCGATCTTGGCCACGGCGCCGAGGCCGTGCACCTCGACCACGGCCGCGGCGGCGGGACCGCCCTGCACCTGCACGGTGTTGCCCGGAATCAGGCCGACCGTCTTCAACTCCGCCATCAGCTCCTCGTCGATCTGCACGTGCTCGGCGATGCGCCGGACCTCGACCTGTCCGCCGCCGCGCCGGGCGACCTCGTCCACCCGGACCAGCCCGGGTTCGGGGCTCGGGGCGGGCTTGCCGCCCTCGCCGAGCTTGTCCAGCCCCGGGATGGGGTTGCCGTATGGCGACGTGGTGGGGTGCCCGAGCAGCGCGACGAGCTTGCGCTCGACGGCCTCGCTCATGACGTGTTCCCAGCGGCACGCCTCGGCGTGCACCTGCTCCCACTCCAGCCCGATCACGTCGACCAGCAGCCGCTCGGCCAGCCGGTGCTTGCGCATGACGGCGATGGCCAGCTCGCGGCCGGCGTCGGTGAGCTCGAGATGGCGGTCGCCGGCCACCACGAGCAGGCCGTCACGCTCCATCCGGGCCACGGTCTGGCTGACCGTGGGGCCGCTCTGGGCCAGCCGCTCGGCGATGCGCGCGCGCAGCGGGACGACACCCTCTTCTTCGAGCTCGTAGATGGTGCGCAGGTACATCTCGGTGGTGTCGATGAGGTCGTTCACCAAGACTCCAATCGGCGGAGGCTGCGGCCTGCAGGCCGGGCAGGAGCCGATCCGATGGTATCGGGCCGTCGGGACGGCCGGGACTGTCGGAGGCTGCGGAACAGGTGGCTGAGCAGGTGGTGGTCCGGGCGCGCGTCAGGGCGGCCGGGCAAGCTGGGCATGGCCGCCTCCTTCGCTTGTCGGACGGCGTGGGCGCGCCCCCGGTTCGCCGGGGTCGCGAGGTCGCCACAGCCGTTCCCGCACGTATGCCGTCAATATTAGTGGGTGGGACCGACAAGGTCGGTGCCGTATGCGGCGGGTTACCTGGTCGTGGCCCACCGCGACCGGGCAGGATGGCGGGGTGCGTGCCTTGATCACCCCCACCGAGCTGGCCGGCCTCGACCCTGCCCCGGTGCTGTTGGACGTGCGCTGGCGGCTGGCCGGGCCGCCCGCGCTCGACGACTACCGGGCCGGGCACCTGCCGGGCGCCGTGTTCGTGGACCTGGACCGCGACCTGGCGGCCGAGCCGGGTGACGGCGGCCGGCACCCGCTGCCGACTCCGGAGCAGCTCCAGGCGGCGCTGCGTGCGGCGGGCGTGCGGCGGAATCACCCGGTCGTGGCGTACGACGCCGGTGACGGTTCGACGGCGGCCCGGGCGTGGTGGCTGCTGCGCTGGGCCGGCCACGAGCAGGTGGCAGTGCTCGACGGCGGCTACGCGGCGTGGACGGCGGAGGGCCGCCCGACCAGCACCGAGACGCCCACCCCGGAACCGGGGGACATCGAGGTCGTCCCGGGCCACATGCCGACCCTGGACGCGGACGAGGCGGCGGAGCTGGCCCGTACGGGCGTGCTGTTGGACGCCCGCGCCCCGGAGCGGTACCGCGGCGACGTGGAGCCGATCGACCCGCGGGCCGGGCACATCCCGGGCGCGGTCAACGCCCCGTTCGCCGGTCACATCGGCCCGGACGGCCGCTGGCGCTCGCCCGAGGCGCTCAAGGCCCGGTTCACCGAGCTCAAAGTCCAGGAGGGCCAGGTCGGCGCCTACTGCGGGTCGGGCGTGACGGCGTCCTCCGTGGTGCTGGCGCTGGAGGTCGCGGGTCTCGGCACGGCTCCGCTGTACGCCGGTTCCTGGTCGCACTGGTGCGTGAACCCGGAGCGCCCGGTCGAAACCGGTTGACGCGGTCCGCACCATGAAGGTGTGAGTCAGCGGCGATTTCGACGCCCCTCGGTGTCCCGAGGGCGTTGAGTCACGCGTTCTGACGGGAGCCGAGGGGGCTCGTGGCCGATCCCCGCTCACGTCAGGACCCTAGCCATGAAGCTGATGACCGCCGACCAGGTGCGCGCGGCGTTGTCCGTACGCGATCTCACCGACCCCAACCAGGGCCCGCACGCGATGCAGCTGCTGCTCGACGAGATCGAGCAGGCCGTGTCGCGGTGGGCCGGCCTGCCGGTGCGCCGGCACCGCGGCAATCCCGTGGTGCCGACGGCCGACAACTACGACCGCCTCGGCTACCCGGCCGACGCGGTCGCCCGCGACGAGCGCTATTCCCGTTATCTCAGGCCGGATCTGATGCTGCGGGCGCACACCACCGCGATGATCCCGCCACTGCTGAAGGAGACCGGAACCGAGGCGCTGCTGAGCGTGCCGGGCATGTGCTACCGCCGCGACGCCATCGACCGCCAGCATGTCGGCCAGCCGCACCAACTGGATCTCTGGCTGGTCCGGAAAGGCTTGGCGGACAAGGATCTCCACGATATGGCCCAGGCGGTCGTCCAGGCGGCGATCCCGGGCGCGCACGCCGAGCTGACGCCGTCCGACCATCCGTACACCTTGCGGGGCAAGGAGATCCGCGTGGACGGGATGGAGGTCGGCGAATGCGGACTGGCCCGTCCAGAACTGTGCGACGGCCTGGCCATGGGCCTCGGTCTCGACCGGCTTCTCATGCTGCGCAAGGGAATCGACGACATCCGCCTGCTGCGCTCGGCCGAGCCGCGCATCGCCCAGCAGTTGCTCGACCTGACCAAGTACCGAAAAGTGTCACTACAGCCGCCCATCCGGCGGGACCTGTCCGTCGCGGTGGACGAGGACGTCGACGCGGAGCAGTTGGGCGCGGCGGTGCGGGACGCGCTCGGCCCGGACGCGCACGTGGTGGAGGAGGTCCAGGTGCTGTCGCGGACCCCGGGCGAACTCCTGCCGCCGGTCGCCCGCGACCGGCTGGGGCTGCGCGCGGGCGAGCAGAACGTGCTGCTCCGGATCGTGCTGCGGGACCTGGAGCGGACGCTGACCGACGCCCGCGCGAACGCGCTTCGCGACACCGTGTACCGAGCGGTACACGGCGACCGTTGAGCATGGCCGCCGGCGGGCCGACCGGCCCGCCGGCGGCGGCAGCGGACTACTCGGGGCCGGACTCGCTCCGTTCGCGCAGCGCCAGCGGGGCGCCGGCCAGGTCTTCCTCGTTGCAGAGCAGCTTGACGTCGTAGTACGGCGCACTGGGGGTGTCGTCGTAGTCGAGATGGATGGCGATCACGTCGATCGGCTCGCCCAACCACTGCTGCGCCTGCCGCAGCCAGGACGCGGCCCGCTCCAGCGCAGTGGGCAGGTCGTCGTCCCGGAACTCGACGGGACGGTAGGGGACCCCTTGCACCTGGTCCTTCTGATTATTAGGGCGGGGCAGGTCGACACCGACGCCGGAGTCATCGAGATCCAGGCGGATCAGTTCCTCACTCACCCCTCAAGAGTCCACCAGGCAGGCGTACCCGGGCAACCCCGGCGCGCAACGCCTACCTTGTGGTCATGGGCAAGCTTGCCGGAGTCGTGTGGGACGACACGCTGCTGGGTTACGACATGGGGGCCGATCACCCGCTCAACCCCGTGCGGCTGGACCTGACCATGGGGCTGGCCCGGGCGCTGGGCGTGCTGGACGGGATCGAGCCGGTCAGACCGGCCGGAGCCTCCGAGGACGAGGTGTTACGGGTTCACTCGGCCGAGTACATGGCGGCGGTGAAGGCCGCGCCGGAGTCGGCGGTGGACGTCGGGCACGGCCTCGGCACGCCGGACAACCCGGTGTTCGCCGGCATGCACGAGGCGGCCAGCCTGGTGCTGGGCTCCTCGCTGGCCGCCGCCGAGCTACTGCTGTCGGGGGAGACGGACCGTGTCGTCAACATCGGCGGTGGCCTGCACCACGCGATGCGGGACTCGGCCGCCGGCTTTTGCGTGTACAACGACTGCGTGGGGGCGATCGACCGGCTGCTGGACCGCGGCATCGAGCGCGTGGCCTACGTGGACACGGACGTGCACCACGGCGACGGCGTGCAGGCGGCGTTCTACGACGACCCGCGCGTGCTGACGATTTCCTTGCACCAGCATCCGGCCACGCTGTTCCCCGGCACCGGTTACGCCCGTGAGCTGGGCGCCGGCGACGCGTACGGCACGTCGGTGAACCTGCCGCTGCCCCCGGGCACCACGGACGAGCACTGGCTCCGCGCGTTCCACGCGGTCGTGCCGTCGCTGCTGCGGGCGTTCCGCCCGCAGGTGCTGGTGACGCAGTGCGGCGTGGACACGCACCGGGACGACCCGCTGGCCCACCTCGGGTTGACGGTGGACGGCCACCGTGCGATCTACCAGGCGCTGCGCGAGCTGGCCATCGAGCACGGCGGCCGCTGGCTGGCCGTGGGCGGTGGCGGCTACCAGCTGCGGCGCGTGGTGCCGCGGTCGTGGACGCACCTGCTGGCCACGGCGCTGGACCGCGACATCCCCGTGCAGACGGAGCTGCCGGGCGACTGGGCGCGGCGGCTCGGCGTGCCGGACATGACCGACGGCGGCGGCACGGCGTTCCAGCGCTGGTCCGGCGGTGGCGGCGACCCGGTGGACATGGCGGTGCTGGGCACCCGCCGCGCGGCGTTCCCGCTGTTCGGGCTCGACCCCGACGACCCGAGAGACTGAAGCCGTGGACCCGTACGACTACCCGCGGCAGTGGGAGGCCGACGTCGTGCTGTCCGACGGCGGCACCGTCCACCTGAGACCGATCACCCCGGACGACGCGGACCGGCTGCTGGCCTTCCACGGCCGGCTGTCCGAGCGCACCCGCTACTTCCGCTACTTCGGGCCGTACCCGCGGATGCCGCAGCGGGACCTGGAGAGGTTCAGCACGGTCGACCACTGCGACCGGGTGGCCTTCGTGGCCATGCTCGGTCACGACATCGTGGCGGTCGGCCGCTACGACCGTCTGCACGACACGGACTCGGCCGAGGTGGCGTTCGTGGTGGAGGACCCGCATCAGGGCCGCGGTCTGGGCTCGATCCTGCTGGAGCACCTGGCCGCGGCGGCGCGGGAGAGCGGGCTGACCCGGTTCGTGGCCGAGGTGCTGGCCGAGAACGGCCAGATGGTGCGCGTGTTCCGCGACGCCGGTTACCAGATCGCGCGGTCGTTCGAGGAGGGCACGTTGCACCTGGAGTTCGCGCTGGACCCGACCGCGCAGTCGGTGGCCGTGGCGCGCTCCCGTGAGCAGGCGGCGGAGGCGCGCAGCGTGCGCAACCTGCTCACGCCGCGCTCGGTGGCGCTGATCGGCGCGTCCACGGATCACGCCAAGATCGGCCACGCGGTGCTGACCAACCTGCTGGTGGCCGACTTCGCCGGGCCGGTGTACCCGGTCAACCCGGAGCACCGGTCGGTGCGGGGCGTGCGGGCGTACGCGTCGGTGCTGGACATTCCCGACGACGTCGACCTGGCGGTGGTGGCGATCCCGGCCGCCGGCATCGAGGGCGTGCTGGACGCCTGCCTGGCCAAGGGTGTGAAGGCGCTGCTGGTGGTGTCGGCGGTGACGGACCGTGAGGCCGAGCAGCGGCTGGTGTCGGAGGCGCGGGCGCACGGGATGCGCGTAGTGGGGCCGAACGCGCTCGGCGTCGTGAACACCGATCCCGAGGTGCGGTTGAACGCGACGCTGGCGCCGAAGCTGCCGGGCCGTGGCCATACCGGCTTCTTCTGCCAGTCCGGCGCGCTGGGCATCGCCATCCTGGCCACGGCCGCCGAGCGTGGCCTCGGGCTGTCGACGTTCGTGTCGGCCGGCAACCGTGCCGATGTCTCCGGCAACGACCTGTTGCAGTACTGGGCCGACGACCCGGAGACCGATGTCGTGCTGCTGTACCTGGAGTCCTTCGGCAACCCGCGCAAGTTCGCCCGGCTGGCCCGCAGGTTGGGGCGGCGCAAGCCGATCGTGGCCGTGAAGACCGGCCGGCACGCCGTGAACACGGGTATCGCCGGCACGGTCGCGGTGGACGAGGCCAGCGTGCAGCAGCTGTTCGAGCAGACCGGTGTGATCCGCGTCGAGTCGTTGGGTCAGTTGTTCGACACGGCTTTGCTGTTGGCCCACCAGCCGTTGCCGGCCGGGCCGCGGGTGGCGGTCGTCGGCAACTCCAACGCGATCGGGCTGCTGGCCGCGGATGCGTTGCTGGCGCAGGGTTTGGAGTTGGCACGGGAGCCGGTGGACGTGGGTGCGCACGCCGGTCCGGAGGAGTTCGCCGAGGCAGTCCGGTCCACGGCGCGGTGTGAGGACGTGGACGCGCTGGTGGTCGTGTTCGTGCCGCCGATCGCCGTGCCGGCCGCCGCGTACGCCAAGGCGCTGCGTGAGGCCACTACGGGAAAGCCCGTGGTGACAACGTTTCTCGCGGTCGAGGGCGTGCCGGACGAGCTGGCGGTGCCCGGTCCGGACGGGTCGCCGTCACGCGGCTCCGTGCCGTCCTATCCGAGCCCGGAGCGGGCCGTGTCGGCGCTGGCCCGGACGACCCGATACGCCCAGTGGCGGTCCCGGCCGCGCGGCGAGTTCGTGCGGCCGGCGGGCATCGACACCGAGCGGGCCCGTGAGCTGGTGTTGAAGACGTCCAGCGACGAGGACGTGGTGGCCCTGCTGGCCTGCTACGGCATCGAAGTCGTGCCGTTCCGCACAGTGTCCACTGTGGACTCAGCGGTGGCCGCCTGCGCGGAGCTGGGCTTCCCGGTGGTGCTCAAGTCGACCAGCGAGCAGCTCCGGCACCGCACCGACTTCCTTGGCGTGCGGCTGGATCTGGGCAGCGCGGAGGCCGTTCGCACGGCGTACCAGGATCTCGTCGAGGTCTCCGGTTCGACCGAGATATACGTGCAACGCATGGCGCCCAAGGGGGTTTCCTGCCAGCTCGGGCTCCAGGACGACCCGTCCTTCGGCACGCTGGTCAGCTTCGGGCTCGGCGGCGTGGTCAGCGACCTGCTCGGCGACCGTGCCTACCGGGCCGTGCCGATGACCGACGTGGACGCGGCGGCGCTGGTCCGCGCGCCCAAGGCGGCCCCGCTGCTGGCCGGCTACCGCGGCGGGCACCCGGCTGATCTGGCCGCGCTGGAGGACCTGGCGCTGCGGCTGTCCGCACTGGCCGAGGACCTGCCGGAGGTGCGGCGACTGGTGCTGGAACCGGTGCTGGCCTCGGCGGCGGGGGCGTATGTGAGCTCCGCGCGGATCACCGTCGGCGAACCGCCGTCGCAGCCCGACACCGGCCCCCGCCGGCTGAGACAGATCGTCACGGAGTAGCTGGCGCGGTCACGAAGTAGCTGGCGCGGTCACGGATTAGTGGCGAACCGCAGCGGTTTCACGAACACCGCGGCCCGACGGTCCTCGGCCATCACGCGGTCGTACTCGTCGAGATCGTCGTGCCGGCCGCCGGCCGCGTGGTAGATGTCCCGCAGCAGCCGCGGCAGGTCGGTGACGCCGGGCAGCTCGTCGTCCGGCCCGGCGATCTCGGTCGGCCCGGACACCGAGATCCACTCCCAGCCGGCCCGGAACACCAGCGTCGCCTCGCCGCCGCCACGCAGGTTGGCCAGCTTGGCCGTGTTGCCACGGGACACGAACGCCACCGTCGGCTCGCCGGTGACCGGATGCGGGAAAACCGTCGCGTTGAGCACGGACGTGCTGGGCTTTCCGTTGGCGCGCAACGTGACCAGCACGGCCAGCCAGTGCTCGCGACTGGCCAGCTCGGTGATCCGGCGCAACCCCTCGTTGATCTCCACGAGACCCACTCTAAGGTGGTGAGCCATGCCGACGCCGTCGCACCGCGCAGGGGAACCCGTTCGGGCAGGCATCCCGGAACACGGCCGCGTGCCCCGGTACTACGCGGTCAAGACGCGGCTGCTCGGGCTGATCGAGGAGCTCGGCGAGGGCGTGTCGCTGCCGTCGGAGCGTGAGCTGGCGGAGCGGTTCGAGGTGTCGCGGGTGACGTTCCGGCAGGCCGTGAGCGAGCTCGTGCTGGAGGGACGGCTGGTGCGGCGGCAGGGCGCCGGCACGTTCGTCGCGCCGCCCAAGCTGGTGCAGCCGCTGGCTTTGGTCTCCTACACCGAGGGCATGCGCAGTCAGGGCGTCGACCCGAGCCGGTATCTCGTCACCGCCGAGCACATGGCCGCCGACGACCGGCTGGCCGAGGACCTGGCCATCGCGCCGGGCGACCCGGCGCTGCACATCGAGCGGGTGCTGCTGGCCGATTCGGAGCGGATCGGGCTGGAATCGACCTATCTGTCGGCTCGCCGTTTTCCCGATCTGTTGTCCGCCTTCGATCCGGCCACCTCGTTGTACGCGTATTTGACACACCAGGCCGGTATTGTGTTGGCGCAAGCCGAGGAACGAGTGGAGACGGTGTTGGCCACCCCGCGGGAAGCGCTGCTCATCGGCACCAATCCGGCCGTGCCGATGCTGTTGCTGCACCGGTTGACCAGGGATGAGGCCGGTGTGCCGGTGGAGCGGGTGCGCTCTCTGTATCGCGGTGACCGTTTCAGCTTCATAACGCAGCTGAATTTGTGACGTCGTTTCCCTGAGGTCGTCGGCAGGACCACAGGGGAGTGTTGTGAGCAGAACAGTCGCGCCGCCCGCGCGTCGACGGATACCCAAGAATTGGCGTCCCGTCGGCCGGCCGGCCCTGGTCGCCTCGGTGCTGATCGCGCTGGTGCTCGTCACCGACATCGCGGAGACCGTCGCCGACATCGCCGGCGCCGCCGCGGTGGACGACGTCGTGCTGTGGGTGAACGCCGGCCTGTTCGCGCTGGCCGCCGTCGCGTTCATCGCGTGGCTGTGGCGGGCCCGGGCCAACGCCGAGCTGCTCGTCGGCCCGCACGGCCAGCGGCTGACCCGCGAGTGGGTCGTCGGCTCCTGGTTCTGCCCGGTGGTCAACCTCTGGTTCCCGTACCAGGTGGTGGTCGACGTCTGGCGGGCCAGCGCCCCCGACCGCGACGACATCCGCGACGGGCTGGTCGTGTGGTGGTGGATGACTTTCGCGATTTCGTGGCTATTCACCCGATTCATCACGCTCGTCGGCATTGTCGACGTGGTGCCGCTGATTCTGTCCTGCGCGCTGAATCTGGCCTCCGGCTTCTGCGCCCTGCTGGTCGTGCGGCGAATCAGCGACTGGCAGGCGCTGACCCGCGGATAACGGGGTTGATCCGTGACTTTTCGGCGGTACTCTCCCGTCCGGGTCGGGGTTACCCGGAGGGGGAAGTCGTGGAGTCGAATCACGGAGCGCCGCTCGGCGCGCCGATGTCCGCCGAATATCGGCGAGGTCATCAGGGGTGGCAGCCGATCGGCGGCCTTGGCATGGCCTCGTCGGTGCTGATCGGCTTGGTGGCGCTGCTGGCCGCGTTGCGCACTATCGCGCTGATCACCGAGCGCCCCCAGTTGGCCCTGGTGTACGCGCTGCTCTACCTCGTCGTGCTGATCGCCTCCGCGACGGTGTTCATCATCTGGGTGCGGCGGGCCCGGGCCAATGTCCACCTGGTCGCCGGTCGGCGCTTCGACCAGACCCGGCGCACCGGCGGCCGGTTCTTCGGGGTCGTGCGGTACGTGACGGATGTGTGGCGGGCCAGCGCGCCGGACGGCCACGGTGGCGAGCGCCTGGTGATGGCCTGGTGGATCACCTGGCTCGCCAGCAAGTTCGTCCCCTGGTTCGACCGGGGCGTCGCCGATCAGCACCCCGTCGCCGTCGTGGCCACCGTGCTGGAGATCGCCGCCGCCGTGCTGGCCGTGCTGATCATCCAGCGCATCAGCAAGTGGCAGCGCGTGTCTCCGGTCTGACAGCTGTTTTGCCCCTCCTCGCCGGGCTTTCCGGCGTACGGTTACCGGCGGGGAGGGGACGAAAATGACATATCAGCAGGTGGTTCGGCCCATCGGCGGTCTGGCCGGACTGGTGCAGGTGGCCATCGGCTTGAGTGCCGTGGCGCACGCCTTGGCCACGCAGTTCGACTTCCAGGTGCAGAACCCGGGTGCCCCGGCGGTGTTCGCCGCGTTGGACGCGCTGGTGCTGGCCGGTGCGGCGGCCGCGTTCATCAGCTGGCTGTGGCAGGCGTGGGGCAATGCCGAAGTGATCGTCGCGCCGCGGAAGATGCGCTGGCAGCGCGGTTGGACCATCGGCAGCTGGTTCGTGCCGCTGGCCGACTTCGTGCTGCCGGCGCTGGTCGTGGCCAACGTCGCCGACGCGAGCTCGGGCTGGCGCCGGTCGTCCCGCCGGTTCGTCACGCTGTGGTGGCTGCTGTTCCTGATCTCCCAGATCGCCGGCCGCGGCTACTTCACCACGTCCTCGTGGGTGACCAGGGGTGGCGAGATCGTCGGATACCGCGTGGAGCGGTACACGCTGCACTCGACGCTGCCGCTGTGGATCGTGATGACGGTGCTGGAGGCCGCGGCGGCGGTCACGGCGATCCTGCTGGTCCGGCGAGTCACCGCGATGCAGACGGCGGCGGCGACCGCGCCGTCCACCGCGACCTGACGGACCTGTCAGGAAGGGCCCTTGCTGACGTTCAACGTCAGGTTCGGGCCCTTGATCTTGCCCCGATACTTAAGCCTTGACTTGAGTGTTGGCTACGACGATACTCAAGTGTGTGCTTAACCATGAGCTGGACCGGGTGTTCCAGGCGCTGGCCGACCCGACCAGACGGGCGCTGGTCGACCGGTTGACCCGTGGGCCGGCCTCGGTGAGCGAGCTCGCCGAGCCGCTGCCGATCACATTGGCCGCGGTGGTGCAGCACCTTCAGGTGCTGGAGACGTGCGGGCTGGTCCGCACGGAGAAGGTCGGCCGGGTCCGCACCTGCCAGATCGACCCGGCGGGACTGCGGGCGGCCGAGGACTGGCTGCACCAGCGCCGCACCGCCTGGGAGCACAAGCTCGACCGGCTCGCCGACATCTTGGAGGAGAAGCCATGACCGTCAAGCATTCGACGTTCACCATCGACCGGACCTACCCGCAGCCGCCGGCCAAGGTCTTCGCGGCTTTTGCCGACCCGGCCACGAAAGCCAGCTGGCTGATGGCCCCCGGCCACCAGCACGAGCTGGATTTCCGCGTCGGTGGCACGGAAATCGCCCGCGGCGGGGAGCTGCGGTTCGAGGCCACGTACCGGGACATCGTCGACGGCCGGCGGATCGTCTACAGCGCGACGCTGTACGACGGGGACAAGCTGTCCACGGTCTCGCAGACCACTGTCGAGTTCATCGCCGACGGCGACGGCACGCGGCTGGTGCTGGCCGAGCAGGGCGCGTTCCTGGACGACATGGAGCAGCCGGAGTGGCGTGAGCAGGGCGTGACCAGCCAGCTCGACACGCTGGCCAAGGTGCTGGCGGGGTAGCCGCCGAAGGCGACCACCCCGCTGCTCGCACTACTTGCCGAAACCGGCCTTGCGCAACGCGTCGGCCATGGAACCGTTGGCCGGACGCTCCTCGCGACGCGGCTGACCGCCACCGCGCTTGGCGCCGCCGCCGCCACGGTTCTGGTCCGGCCGGCGCTGACCGCCGCCGCCCTTGTTCTGCGCGGCCGACCCGCCGCGCTCCGGTTCGTCCTCCAGACGCAACGTCAACGAGATGCGCTTGCGCGGGATGTCCACGTCGAGCACCTTCACCCGCACCACGTCACCGGACTTGACGACGTCGCGCGGATCCTTGACGAAGGTGCGCGACATGGCCGACACGTGCACCAGGCCGTCCTGGTGCACACCGATGTCGATGAACGCGCCGAACGCGGCCACGTTGGTGACCACGCCCTCCAGCACCATGCCCGGCTTCAGGTCGCCGAGCTTCTCGACGCCGTCGGCGAAGGTCGCCGTCTTGAACGCCGGGCGCGGGTCGCGGCCGGGCTTCTCCAGCTCCTTGAGGATGTCCGTGACGGTCGGCAGGCCGAACGTGTCGTCGACGAACTCGGCCGGCTTGATCGCCTTCAGCTTGGCGCTGTTGCCGATCAGCTCGGTCAGCGCCAGGTTGTTGGCGGTCAGGATGCGCCGGACCACCGGGTAGGCCTCGGGGTGCACGCTGGAGGAGTCCAGCGGGTCGTCGCCGCCGGGGATGCGCAGGAAGCCCGCGCACTGCTCGAACGCCTTGGGACCCAACCGGGCCACGCCCTTGAGCGCGGCGCGGGAGCGGAACGGGCCGTTGGCCTCGCGGTGCTGCACGATGTTCTCGGCCAGCCCGGCCCCGATGCCCGACACCCGGGTCAGCAGCGGCGCGGACGCGGTGTTCAGGTCGACGCCGACGGCGTTCACACAGTCCTCGACCACCGCGTCGAGCGACCGGGACAGCTTGGTCTCTGCCAGGTCGTGCTGGTACTGGCCGACGCCGATGGACTTCGGGTCGATCTTGACCAGCTCGGCCAGCGGGTCCTGCAGCCGGCGGGCGATGGACACCGCGCCGCGCAGCGACACGTCCATGTCCGGCAGCTCGGCCGAGGCGAAGGCGGAGGCGGAGTAGACCGAGGCGCCGGCCTCGGAGACGACGATCTTGGTCAGCTTCAGCTCGGGCCGCAGCTTGATCAGGTCGGCGGCCAGCTTGTCGGTCTCCCGCGAGGCCGTGCCGTTGCCGATGGAGATCAGCTCCACCTTGTGCTGCTCGCACAGCTTGGCCAGGGTGGCCAGCGACTCGTCCCAGCGGTTGGCCGGCTGGTGCGGGTAGATCGCGGTGGTGGCGACGACCTTGCCGGTGGCGTCGACGACCGCGACCTTGACGCCGGTGCGGAAGCCCGGGTCGAGGCCCATGGTGGCGCGGGTGCCGGCCGGCGCGGCCAGCAGCAGGTCGCGCAGGTTGGCCGCGAACACGCGCACGGCCTCGTCCTCGGCGTCCTGGCGCAGCCGGCCGCGCAGGTCGACGCCGAGGTGCACGAGGATGCGGGTGCGCCAGGCCCAGCGCACGGTGTCGGTCAGCCACTTGTCGGCGGCGCGGCCCTGGTTGTCGATGCCGAACCGGGCGGCGATGCGCACCTCGTAGTCCGACGGCTGGCCCTCGACCGGCTGCTCCGGCTCCAGGGTGAGGTCGAGGACCTCCTCCTTCTCGCCGCGGAACATGGCCAGGATGCGGTGTGACGGGAGCTTGGTGAACGGCTCCGAGAAGTCGAAGTAGTCGCTGAACTTGGCGCCGGCCTCCTGCTGGCCGTCACGGACCTTGGACACCAGCGCGCCGCGGGTCCACATCTGCTCGCGCAGCGCGCCGATCAGGTCGGCGTCCTCGCCGAAACGCTCGACCAGGATGGCCCGCGCGCCCTCCAACGCCGCCGCGGCGTCGGCCACGCCCTTCTCGGCGTCCACGTAGCCAGCGGCGGTGGCCTGCGGGTCCTGGGTCGGGTCGGCCAGCAGGCCGTCGGCCAGCGGCTCCAGCCCGGCCTCGCGGGCGATCTGCGCCTTGGTCCGCCGCTTCGGCTTGTACGGCAGGTAGATGTCCTCCAGCCGGGCCTTGGAGTCGGCGGCCATGATCTGCTCGCGCAGCGCGTCGTCCAGCTTGCCCTGCTCGGCGATCGACTCCAGGATCGCGGTGCGCCGCTCCTCCATCTCCCGGAGGTAGCGCAGGCGTTCCTCCAGGGTGCGCAGCTGGGCGTCGTCAAGGCCGCCGGTTGCTTCCTTGCGGTAGCGGGCGACGAACGGCACCGTCGAACCGCCGTCGAGCAGGCCGACGGCCGCGGTCACCTGCCCGTCCCGCACGCCGAGCTCGTCGGCGATCCTCTGCTCAATGGACATCACGCCGTCGATTCTGCCGCCTGGGCGGGATCGGCTTCGATCCGGCCTTGGGTAACGAATTGGTAACTGCTCTAGTCCATGCTACGGTCGGGCTCGTGCGAGTACTGGTCGTCGGTGGAGGCGTGCTCGGGACGATGCACGCATGGCAGGCCGTGCAACGCGGCCACGAAGTCCTTCAGATCGAACGAGAACAGCAGGCCAGGGGCGCGTCCGTGCGCAACTTCGGCCTGGTCTGGGTGGGCGGCCGCGCGGCCGGCGAGGAGTTGGCCACCGCGCAGCGGGCCCGTGAGTTGTGGGAGGAGATCGGTCGTCAGGTCGACGGCGTCGGATTTCGGGCCAACGGCTCCCTCACAGCGCTGCGGACCCAGTTGGAGCTGGCTGTCGCCTCGGACGTGGTGGCCCGTGGCGACGCGGCCGAGCGTGGCTTGAAGCTGTTGTCCCCGGACGAGGTTCGGGCCGTGAACCCGGCCCTGCGTGGGGATCTGCTGGGCGGTTTGCTGTGTGAGCGGGATGCCGCGGTCGAGCCTCGGGTGGCGCAACCCGCGCTGCGGCAACACTTGTTGGGTTCCGGTCGTTACCGCTGGCTGCCGGGGCGTGAGGTTCGGGCGCTGCTACCCCATGGCGTACGCGATGATCACGGCGATGTGCACGAGGCGGACCTGGTGCTGCTGTGCACCGGGGCGGCGCTCGGCGGTCTGGTGCGGGAGATCGTCGGCGAGGTGCCGGTGCGGCGGGTCCGGTTGCAGATGATGCAGACCGATCCGCTGGACACGACGCTGACCACGTCCGTCGCCGACGGCGACAGCTTCCGCTACTACCCGGCCTATCGGGGTGCGGCTTTGGACGCGTTGAACGTGTCGCAGCCCCAGCCGGCGATTGCCGCCGAGCACAAGATGCAACTCCTGATGGTGCAACGGCTCGACGGCTCGCTCACCATCGGCGACACCCATGAGTACGCCGAACCGTTCACCTTCGACGTCGACTCGGCACCCTACGAACACCTCGTCGCCGTGGCGGAATCCCTGTTGGGACGGGCACTTCCGCCGATCCGCCGGCGCTGGGCCGGCGTGTACGCGCAGCACACCGATCCGGCCATGGTCGTGCACCGGGCCGCGATCGCCGACAACGCCTGGCTGGTCACCGGACCCGGTGGCCGGGGCATGACCTGCTCGCCGGCCATCGCCGAGCGCACCATGACGGAGGCTGGACTGTGACGATCTCGTTGGCAGTACTGGACATGGCCGGCACGACGGTGGCCGATGACGGCTTGGTGGAGCGGGCGTTCACCGAGGCCATCGGGGCCGTCGGAGTGTCCACATCGGACGACCGGTTCCCGGCGATGCTGGACCACGTGCGGGCGACCATGGGCCAGTCCAAGATCGTCGTGTTCCGGGCGCTGCTGCCGGAAACCGAGGCGCAGCAGGCCAA
>DATJJB010000359.1:0-22696 GCA_035492655.1 Kutzneria sp.
CAAGCTGCTCAAGTGGTCGGTGCCCGGCGTGGCCCACTTCTTCACCTTCTGGGGCTTCGTCATCCTGTTCTTCACCATCGTGGAGGCGTGGGGGGCGCTGTTCGACGAGAACTTCGCGTTCTGGTGGATCGGCCGGCAACCGTGGCTCGGCTTCCTGGAGGACTTCTTCACCGTCGCCGTGCTGGTGGCGCTGGCGACCTTCGCGGTGATCCGGGTGAAGAACGCACCGGAGCGCAAGGAGCGCGCCTCCCGGTTCTACGGCTCGCACACCGGCGCGGCCTGGCTGGTGCTGGGCATGATCACCGCCGTGATGGTGACGCTGCTGCTGTACCGGGCCGGCCAGTACAACACCGGCCACTTCCCGTTCGGCGACAGCGGCTGGCCGTTCGCCACCTGGCTGCTCGCCCATGCCCTCGCGCCGCTGGGCGCCGGCGTGAACGCGGCCGTCGAGACGGTGTTCCTGCTCGGCAACATCGCCGTGATCATGGGCTTCCTGGTGCTGGTCGTGCATTCCAAGCACCTGCACATCTTCGTGGCCCCGCTGAACGTGTCGGCCAAGCGGCTGCCCGACGCGCTCGGCCCGCTGCTGCCGGTCGAGTCGGGCGGCAAGCCGGTGGACTTCACCGATCCCGGCGACGACGACATCTTCGGTCGCGGCAAGATCGAGGACTTCACCTGGAAAGGCATGCTCGACTTCGCCACCTGCACCGAGTGCGGGCGCTGCCAGTCCCAGTGTCCGGCCTGGAACACCGGAAAGCCGTTGTCGCCCAAGATGGTCATCATGGACCTGCGGGACCACCTGTTCGACCGCGCGCCGTACGTGTTGGGGCAGCAGGAAGGCGAGCCGGTGCCGCTGGTCGCCGAGGGCGGCGTGATCGAGCCGGACGTGCTGTGGTCGTGCACCACCTGCGGCGCCTGCGTCGAGCAGTGTCCGGTGGACATCGAGCACGTGGACCACATCGTGGACATGCGGCGCTACCAGGTGATGATCGAGTCGGAGTTCCCGACCGAGCTCGGCGCGCTGTTCCGCGGCCTGGAGAACAAGGGCAATCCCTGGGGGCAGAACAACAACGCCCGCCTCGACTGGGCCAAGGACCTCGGCTTCGAGGTGCCGGTGATCACCGGCGAGCTGCCCGACGACACCGAGTGGCTGTTCTGGGTCGGCTGCGCCGGCGCGTTCGACGACAAGGCCCGCGCCACCGTGCAGGCCACCGCCGAGCTGCTGCACATCGCCGGCGTGAACTACGGCGTGCTGGGCAACCGCGAGCGCTGCACCGGCGACCCGGCCCGGCGCTCCGGCAACGAGTTCCTGTTCCAGATGCTGGCCCAGGAGACCGCCGGGCTGCTCAACGAGACGTTCGGCGAGCGTGAACCGGGACGTCGCAAGATCGTCACCACCTGTCCGCACTGCATGAACACACTCGGCCGCGAGTATCCGCAGCTGGACGGCAACTACGAGGTGGTGCACCACACCCAGCTGCTGAACCGGTTGGTGCGCGAGAAGAAGCTCACCCCGATCCAGCCGGCCGGCGCCGGGCAACCGGTCACCTTCCACGACCCGTGTTATCTGGGGCGGCACAACAAGGTCTACGAGCCGCCGCGCGAGCTGGCGGCCGCGGCCGGCGCCGCGCTGACCGAGATGCCCCGGCACGGCGACCGTTCCCTGTGTTGTGGCGCCGGCGGCGCTCGCATGTGGATGGAGGAGCGGATCGGCAAGCGCATCAACCTGGAACGGGTGGACGAGGCGCTGGCCACCGGGGCCGAGACCATCGCGACGGCCTGCCCGTTCTGCCGGGTGATGGTCACCGACGGCCTGGTTCAGCGCCAGAGCGAGGAAATCGGGGCGAACGTGTCCGTTCGTGACGTGTCCCAGTTGCTGCTGGACGCGGTACACCGGTCACGGGACGCCATCGGGTAAGGGTGTCGGCGGCGTGAACTCCCTTGGAACACAAGGGAGTCACCGAATTGTGCCTTGATCGGCCGGCCCGATCTGGGCATAGTTCTTTCACGCCGCCAAGAAACACCCTAGGAGTGGATGTGCGCAAACTGTCCGCGCTCGCCGCCGCCTTCGGCGTCGCAGTGCTGACCTTGTCCCTGCCAAGCCCTGCCAGTGCCGCCATCCTGACCCCGTTGCCGCAGAACGCGGACGGCTGGGAGCAGTCCTTCTCCCCCGCGTACGACTACGACGGCGACGGCTGCTACGCCACCGCCGCCATCGACCCCAGCGGCAACCTCAACCCCGGGCTCAAACTCGGCGGCGATGTCAACGGACACTGCCACGACCCGGCCCAGCTGCAGAACTCCAACACGTACTCCCGCGAGAAGTGCAACGGCGACTACTGCGCCGTCATGTACGCCAGCTACTTCGAGAAGGACCAGGCCACGCTCGGTCCGCTGGCCATCGGCCACACCCATGACTGGGAGCACGTGGTCGTGTGGATCAACGTCGCCGCCAACCGCGTCGACTACGTGTCCACCTCGCAGCACAGCACCTGGAAGTGGTACCCCGCCTCGCAGGTGCGCTTCGACGGCAGCCACCCCAAGGTCGTCTACCACAAGGACGGGGCCAGCACGCACTTCTTCCGGCTGGCCAACGCCAACGACGACCCGCCGGAGAACTACACCCACGGCTGGTTCTACCCCCGGCTGGTCGGCTGGAACGGCTACCCGGACGGCCTGCGCGACAAGCTGATGACGGCCAACTTCGGCGACGCCACCATCAAGATCAACGACGGTAACTTCGGCTACGGGCTGGAGCACTCGATGCCGACCGGCATCAACTTCAACCCCAACGCCTGACCGCGGTCCGCGAACGGCCCGTCTCCCCCGGGAGGCGGGCCGTTCGGTAATTCGGTTGCCCACCGGGCGTCGGTCGAACACGATGGCCGGCATGTTCGTGTGATCAGTGGCTGCACGCGCGGTCCGAGGCCGGAGCTCCCTTGACGCTCCCGCCTCCGATCGGCGTTGCGTTTCAAGCCCCGCAAGGGCTTCCCACACACGGCGTCCCTCATGGACGTCGTGCCTCGGCCGGTGTGCTCGCGCTGCCGGCCGTCCAGCCACTGATCCCAGGGGGCGCTTTCGCGCGCCCCCGCTCCGTCACTGGAGTGCGCCCGAACCATGAGTGAAATCGACCGCAAGGCCCTGTGGGTCGTCCGGGAGCTCGGCCTGCCGGCCATCATCCGTGGCTGCCCGTCCTGCCGGACGCAACGGCACCACCCGACCGGCAAGGTCCGGGTCAACGCCAGCGGCAAGCTGCTCGACGTCTGGCTGCTGATCGGCTGCGACCACTGTGGCCGCACGTCCAAAGTGCCGGTGCACGAACGCATCCACGTCTCGGCGCTGGACCACGACCGCCTGGTCCGGTTCGAGAACAACGATCCGGCCATCGTCCGTGAGCTGGCCACGGACATGTCGCTGGCCCGCCGCACGTCGTACCGACTGGACTGGGACGGCACCTGGGCGCTGGAGACCGACCAGCCGTTCTACGACGTGCAGAGCGCGGAAGCCGCGCCGATGGAGGTCGTCGTGCGCTTCGAGCTGCCGGCCCCGATCCGGGTGGTCAAACTGCTGATGGCCGGTTTCGGCCTGAGCCGGTCCGCGGTGTGGCGCATGGTCCACAGCGACCAGATCCGCCTGCCGATGGGCATGGACAACCGGGTCCGCGAGGACTTCACGTTCCAGGTGGCGCCGGCGCCCGACAACCCGATCAGGCTGTGCTGCCTAAAGTGACTCGTGCGCCGGTGCGCGCGGATCCGCGCGCATCGGCGGACGGCTGCTGGTCCCGATGTACTGGGGCCAGTGCTCGAAGTGCCACCACTCGTTGGCATAGGTGCGATAGAGGCCGTAGCGGTGCCCGTGGACCTCGAGCCACTGGGCGCCTTCGCGCGGACGGACGTCCAACGCCCGACCCTGGACGTGCAGGGATTCGGACGGCGGCAGCACCCATTCGCGGGCGGCGGACTCGCTGCCGTACTCGGCGACGGCCTCGTCGAACAGCTGCTGCTGCTCGGCGACCGACCGCGCCCCGGAAGTGAGGCCGATGACGAGGCCGTAGTGCCATAAGGCCTCGGCGCGGGCGGCGGCGAAAGCCACGCGCGCGCCGAGGTCGAGGCCGGCGAGGTTCTCGTGCGGGAAGCGCAGACCCAGGGCCCACTCGCTGGCCCGCTCGTCCGGACGCCAGCGCCCGGCGAGGGTGTCCAGCGGCCGCCGCAGACCCGCCAGGCCGAGCGTGGCCAGCCGGTAGACGTCCATGAGCTCACAGTACGAAGCCCTGACCTGCACTGACGTCATCCCGGCAGCTGATCGCGAATCATCCCTGGGTAGCGCAACCCCCTACTCGAGCAGCGGAAAGGAGCCGGAGCGGAGCAGGCCGACGATGGCGTCCGTACGGTCGCGCGGAGCCGCGTAGTCGGGATGGGCCCGCAGCACCGCGGCGGCGTCGTGCAGCCGGTGCAGCTGTGCGGCGGCCTCCTTCACACCACGGCCGTTGACGGCGTGCCCGACCAGCGTCGGTGCGGCCGGGTCGATGCGCCCGACCGACACGGCCTGCTCGACCCGGCGGCTACAGCGGCAGAACCCGGCGGCCGTCACGACCCCGCAGGTCGAGCCCATGAAGGCCCGCAGCCGTTCCCGGGCCCGCTCCAGCCGTTTGCGGTACGCGGCGGCCGAGATGTCCAGCACCCAGGCCGCTTCGGTGGACGTCAGCTCGAAGACGTCGCCCAGCACGAAGGCGATCCGCTCGGACCGTTCCAGGCACTGGAGCACCGCCTGGGTGCACGACAGCCGGACCTCGTGAGCCAGCAGCTCCGCGTCGGGACCGCCGTAGTCCTCGGCGGCCAGCCCCTCGGCCAGCCCGGTCCGGAACTCGTCCAGGCTGAGCTCCCGCGCCTCCTGCGGCGTCTTGCGGCGCAGGTTGAGCAGGTAGTTCACGCCGATCCGGTACGCCCAGGTGAGCAGCTTGGCCTCGCCGCGGAACGAGGACAGCCGGGTGATCACCTGGATCAGGATCTCCTGGGTGGCGTCCTCGGCGTCGGCCGGCCGCCACACCATGCGCAGCGCCAGCCGATACAGCGGATCGCGCAGCTCGTGCACGATCTCCCGCAGCGCGTCCTGGTCCCCGTCGACGGCGCGGGCGACGACGTCGCTCATGCCCACAGCCAGGACGCGACGGCCCGGCCGATGGCCTCGGGCTGGTCCTCCGGCGCGTGGTGGCCGGCCGGCCCGACCGAGACGACCGTCGTCGCGGCGAACGTCTCCTTGGCCCAGGTCCCGGTCTCGGCCGAGCCCATGCCCACCCCGTTCTCCACGGTCATCACCAGCTTCGGCACCTCCGGCGTCTCGGCCATCCACCGCCCGTAGGCGACGACGCGATCATGCACGTCGGCCGGCTCCCCGTCGAACGGGATCTCCCGGGGCCAGGCCAGCAGCGGACGGCGGGAGCGCTCGTCCGGGTAGGGCCGGCGGTACTCGTCATGGTCGGCCTCGGCCAGCCCGGACGCCACCCCGTACGGCAGGTTGAACTCGATGAACTGGTTGTCCCGCAACACCAGCTGCTCCCCCTCGGCCGAGCGCATCCGCCGGAACAGGTCCTGCCCGAGCGGCGGCAGCTCGGCCCAGCTCAGCGGCCGCAGGAACGTCTCGATCAGCGCCAGCCCGCGAACCCGGCCCGGGTGCCGGCGGGCGAGATCCATGCCGAGCGCCCCACCCCAGTCCTGGCCGACGATCACCACGTCGTGCAGGTCCATGGCGTCGAACCAGGCGTCCAGGTAGCGCACGTGGTCCACGAACCGGTAGCCGATGTCCGGCTTGCCCGAGTCGCCCATACCGATCAGGTCCGGCGCCAGGCAGCGGGCCCGGTCGGCCAGCACCGGGATGACGTCGCGCCACAGATAGGACGACGTCGGGTTGCCGTGCAGGAACACGATCGTCGTGTCCCCCGCGCCGGCCTCCCGGTACGCCATGAACGAGTCCTCGACCTCGATGGTCTTCACGGTGTTTCCCCTCGTCGAAGTGCCTTCACCTGGTTGGACACATCCCGGAGGCCGGGTGTGACATGGCTCGGCCTTGACACCGTGACTCCGGCGGGCCAGTCTGGAAACTATGGAAACCAAATTAGTTTCCGGAGTTTCCACGGACGGGCGGGCCGAGGCCATCCTGGACGCGGCGAGCCGGCTGTTCCTTGGGCCGGGCCGGGTGAGCATGGACGAGCTGGCCCGTGAGCTGGGGATGGCCAAGAAGACGATCTACCGGCACTTCCCGGACCGGCAGGCGCTGCTGACGGCCGTGCTGGACCGGCAGTTCGGCGCGATCGAGCGCGCGGTGCTGGCGGCCGAGCAGGAGACGCGTGGCCGGCCGTTCGCCGACCGGATGCGGGGGTTCCTGCTCGCCGCCTGCGGCGAGCTGACCCAGATCGGCGCCGCGCAACTGGCCGTCGGACGCGGCGGCGACCCGGAGGTGCGCCGGCACGTGGAGCAGCGCTTCGACGCCGTGGTCTACCAACCGCTGGACGCGCTGTTCCAGGAGGGCCACCGGGAAGGTTTCCTCTCGGCGCCGCCGGAGCTGCTGGGTGAGATCACCCGCGGCGCTCTGGAACGGCTGTTGAACTCGCGGCTGCCCGGCGAGCTGAACCGAACCGCCGCCGATCTGCTGCGCACCACTGTGGACACCGTGCTGCACGGAGCGATCCGAGAGGGTTGCCCGTAGACGAAGGAGAAACACAATGACTGGGGAACGGGTGGCGTTGGTCACCGGCGCGAGCAGCGGAATCGGCGCGGAAACCGCGCGGCTGCTGGCCTCGCGAGGAATGCGAGTGGTCGTCAACTATCTGCACAACCATGACGCGGCCAAGGAGGTCGTGACCGACATCGAGAAGGCCGGCGGCACGGCCGCCGCCGTGCAGGCCGACGTGCGTGATCCCGCCGCGGTCCAGGCGATGATCGAGTGCGTCCGCAACACCTGGGGCGGTGTGGATGTGTTGGTGCACAACGCCCTCACGCCGTACGCGATCAAGTCGTTCCAGGACATGACCTGGCCGGAGCTGGGCGGCAAGCTCGACGACGAGCTCAAGGCGGCCTATGTCGTGACCAAGGCGGTTCTCCCGGACATGACCGAGCACGGCGGCCGGATCATCTTCATCGGCACGGGTCTGAGCCGCCGTCCCCGTGCGGGGATGATCGCGTTGGGCACCGCCAAGGCGGCGCTGGCCCAGTTCGCCCGCTACCTCGCGCAGGAACTCGGCCCGCAGGGCATCACCGTCAACGTCGTCGAACCCGGGCCGGTGGCCGAGACCCGGATCTCCGCGCAGGTCTTCGACGACGACCTGACCAAGCGGCAGGTGGCCGCGACACCGATGGGCCGGCTGGCTCGCCCCAGGGACGTGGCCCAGGCGGTGGCCTTCTTCGCCAGTGAGGACAACGACTTCATCACCGGCAGCACGACCGCCGTCAACGGCGGCATGGCGATGTACTGAGGGGTCGAATCCATGCACACCATCGATCTCGCCTATGTGGGTCGCGGCCCGCACGAGGAACTCGTCGCCCACATCGCCGACCAGGAGGACTTCTACGCGGACGAAGGCGTGCACGTCGCCCTGCGCGACGGGTCCGTCTGGGATCCGCAGCGGCTGCGCCGCGGCGCCACCATCGGGCTCGGCCGGACGGTGCTGTCCCGGCTGAACACCGGCATCCCCTGGGTCGCGCTCACCGTGAACACCCACTGCCCGCTGTTCTGGTTCCTCGCCCGACCGGACGTGACCTCGCTGGCCGACCTGGCCGGCCGGCGGCTGGCGATCCACCCGCCGCACACCGGGCCCGGTGTCTTCGCCCGGATCGTGCTGCGCCAGGCCGGCCTCGACCCGGACCGCGACATCAAGAGCATCGTCCGCATGCCCGGCGACTTCGGCATGGACCTGCGGTGGCTGCACGACGGCTCGATCGACGCCGCGGTGGTCGGCGACACCTTCGCGCCGGACGCGATCGCCGCCGAGCACGGCTGGCGGGTGCTGGCCTTCGTCGGCGACCACTTCCGGATCCCCACCACCGGCGTGGCGGTGGACCCCACGTACACCAGCCCCGACGACCCGGCGGTGCAGGCCGTGGTCCGCGCCCACCGGCGGGCGCTGACGGTCGTCCACAGTGATCCCGACACCACCGTGCGGCACCTGCGGACCTTCCTCGGCCGGCACACCGAGGACGAGGTCCACGCGCACTACCAGCACTACTACGCGCCTTACTTCACCACTGACGGCCAGGTCGATCTCGGCGTCGCCGACGCCGCGATCACCGCGGCCGCAGCCGAACTCGGCGTCCCTGCCACCTTCACCGCGGCCGAGTTCTACCGGACACAGTCGACGGACGGGGTGCTGACGCATGTCTGACACCGTGGCGGTCACCGGGGTGACCGGAGCACTGGGCAGCCGGGTCGCGGCGCGATTGGCCGACCACGGCGTCCCGCAACTGCTCGTCGGGCGCAGCCCGGACCGCATGCCCGAGTTGCCGTTGGCGCAGCGGCGCGGCCCGGCCGCCTACGCGGACGGCGCGGCGATGCGCGCGGCGCTCGAAGGCGCGTCGACCCTGGTTCTCGTCTCTGGGCATCGCACCGGGCGACGGCTGGAGGAACACGCCACGGCGGTCGAGGCAGCCATCGCGGCCGGCGTAGGGCGGGTGCTGTACGTGTCGCTGGTCGGCGCGTCCCCCATCGCCACCTATCTCAACGCACGTGACCAGTGGCTGACCGAGCAGTTCCTGGCCGGCGCCGGGATCCGCCACATGGTGCTGCGGGCCGGCATCTACGCGTCCACCCCGGCCGCCCTCGCCGACGCGGACTTCGTCGTGCGCGGCCCCGGCGGTGACGGTCGCGCCGCATTCGTCACCCACGACGACATCGCCGCCGTGATCGCGGCCGTCGCCATCGACGACGGAACCGGCTACGACGGCGCGACGCTGGAGATCACCGGGCCGGAGGCCGTCACGCTCGACGAGGCGGTGACCCGGATCGCCGCGGCCACCGGCCGGCCGTACCGCTACGAGCCGGAGACCTTCGAGCAGGCCTTCGCCCGCCGCTGGCGGCTGGGCGTCAGCGGCGAGCAGATCGAGACGTGGATCTCGTGGTACCAGGCGATCGCCCGGGGCGAGGTCGACATGGTCACCGATGTCGTTGCCCGAGTCACCGGCCGTCCGGCGACGGCGATCGGCGACGCGGCGTGGTGGCCCTCGCCGAACACCGCTCGCGGCGTGCGCCCGAGCCCTATCGGCCAAGGAGCAAACTGATGGACACCATCGATCTCGCCTACGTCGGGCGGGGCATGCACGAGGAGCTGGTCGCGTACATCGCGGACCAGGAAGGTTTCTACGAGGCGGAAAACGTGCGCGTCGCGCTGCACGACGGCGTGTCGTGGCCGGAGGAACGCCTGCGTCGCGGCGCCACCATCGGCCTCGGCCGCGCACTGCTTTCCCGTCTCACCAACGGCATCCCGTGGGTCGCGCTCACCGTCAACACCCACAGCCCGCTGTTCTGGTTCCTCGGGCGGCCCGGCCTGTCGAGCTTGACAGACCTGGCCGGACAACGACTTGCCGTGCACCCGGGGCACACCGCCCCCGGCTGCTTCGCCCGCATCGTGCTGCGCAAGGCCGGTCTCGATCCCGATCGTGACGTCGACTGCGTGGTCCGCGCGCCCGGCGACTACGGCCTGGACCTGCGCCACCTCGCCGACGGCACGATCGACGCCGCCTACGTGGGCAGCACCATGAACCCCGAGGCGTTGCCCGGCTGGAACGTGCTGGCCTGGGTCGGCGACCACTTCAAGATCCCGACCGTCGGCGTGGCCGTCGACCCGACCCACCTGAGCCCGGACGACCCGGCCGTGCAGGCCGTGGTCCGAGCCCAGCGCCGGGCCCTCGACGTGCTGCACCACGACCCCGACACCACGGTCAAGCACCTGGAGACGTTCCTCGGCCGGCACACGCCCGAGGAGATCCGGGCCTACTACGACAAGTTCGTCGCCCCGCACTACACCACCGACGGCCAGGTCGACCACGCCATCGCCGAGCAGGCGATCACCGCCGTGGCGACCGAGCTCGGGGTGCCCGAAACCGTGTCAGCAGCCGACTTCTACCGGAAGGACCTCCCGTGAGGATCGCAGTCATCGGCACCGGCCTCATCGGCAACCAGGTGATCGACGACCTGGTCGCCGCCGGCCACGACGCCACCGGCCACTCCCGTTCCACCGGTGTCGACCTCCTCACCGGCCAGGGGCTCGACGAGGCCGTGCGGGACGCCGAGGTCGTGGTGAACCTGACCAACTCCCCCACCTTCGACGACGCGTCCGTCGACTTCTTCCGCACCTCGGTGACGAACCTGTTGGCCGCCGCGGCGAAGGCCGGCGCCCGGCACATCGTCACGCTGTCCATCGTCGGCGTCGACCGGGTGCCGCAGCTGGCCTACTACCAGGCCAAGACCTTGCAGGAGGACCTGGTCAAGGCCGGCCCGATCCCGTACACCATCGTGCGGGCCACCCAGTTCATGGAGTTCGTCGAGCCGACGATGTCGTGGACCACCGACGGCGACGTCGTGCGCCTGCCGGCCACGCCGATCCAGCCGATCAGCTCGGCCGACGTCGCCGCCGCGGTCGCCGAGGCCGCCACCCGGCCGCCGCTCCAGGGCACGATCAACATCGCCGGGCCCGACGTCTTCACGCTCGACGAGCTGGGCCGTATCACCTTGGCGGGCACCGATCGCCAGGTCGTCACCGACGACACCGCCGGCCTGTTCGCCGCGATCAAGGACGACGCCCTGATCGCCCCGGCCGACGCCCAGCTGGCCACCACGCACTACCGCGACTGGCTGGCGTCGAAGTGACCATGGACGTCTACGAGGCGGTCAGAAGTCGCCGGGCGGTGAGGAAGTTCGTCGACCGGCCGGTGCCGCCGGCGGTGCTCAGGCGGGTGCTGTCGGCCGCGGCCTGGGCCCCGTCCGGCTCCAATCTCCAGCCGTGGCACGCGTTCGTGGTGACCGACGCGCCGTTGGCCGAGCTCAAGAAGCGCATCGCCGAACGCATCGCCGCCGGCGAGCAGTGGGACGAGCCGCAGTACACCATGTACCCGGACGGGTTGAAGTCCCCGTACCAGGAACGGCGGTCCGATTTCGGCCGGCAGCGCTACGGCTCGCTCGGCATCTCCCGGGCCGATGTCGAGGCCCGCCAACGGGCCGCGACGGACAACTGGGCCGCCTTCGGCGCACCGGTGGCGTTGTTCTGCTACCTCGACCGCCAGATGGGCCGACCCCAGTGGTCGGACGCCGGCATGTTCCTCCAGACGGTGATGCTCCTGCTCCGGGCCGAAGGCCTGCACAGCTGCGCGCAGATGGCCTGGGCCAAGTTCCACCGCAGCGTCGCCGAGGTCGTCGAGCCGCCGGACGACCTGATCCTGTTCTGCGGCATGTCGATCGGCTACGAGGACTCCACAGTGGACCTCGGCCGGGTCGGCCGGGCCCCGCTCGACGAGACGGTCACGTTCGTCGGCGGGCTCACGCCGAGAACGAGCGGCGGTAGTCCGTCGGCGTGACGCCGATGACCCGCTGGAAGTGGTGACGCAGCAGGGCCGGCGTGCCGAAGCCGGCCAGCCGGGAGATCTCGTCCACGCCGAAAGAGCTCTGTTCCAACAGGTTCCGGGCGTGCAGCACGCGCTGGGTGGTCAGCCAGCGGTGCGGCGTGGTGCCGGTCTCGGCGACGAAGCGGCGGGCGAAGGTCCGTTCGGACATGGTGGCCCGGGCGGCCAGCTCGGCCACCGTGTGCTCCTCGGTCAGCGTCTCCAGCATCCACAGCAGCACGGGCTGGAGGCTGTCGGCGGTGGTCTCCGGCACCGGCATCTCGACGAACTGCCGCTGACCGCCGTCGCGCTGCGGGGCGACGACCATGCGCCGGGCGATCAGCGCGGCCACCCGCGAGCCGAGTTCACGGCGCACGATGTGCAGGCACGCGTCGATGCCGGCGGCGGTGCCGGCGCTGGTGACCAGGTTGCCGTCGTCGACGTAGAGCACGTCGGCGTCGACGCGAGCCTTGGCGAACCGCTTCTGGAACGCCTCGGCGTAGCGCCAGTGCACGGTGCAGGCCCGGTCGTCGAGCAGGCCGGCGGCGCCGAGCACGAAGCCGCCGCTGCACACCGACAGCAGCATCGCGCCCCGGTCGACGGCCGCCCGCAGCGCCTCCAGGACGGCCGGCGGGTACTCGTCGCGAATCGTGCACGCCGGCACGGCGACCAGGTCGGCCGACACCAGGTCGGACAGCGGCCGGTCCGGCGTCAGCGGCACGCCGACGCTGGTCCGCACCGGCTCGCCGGGCCGCTCGGCGCACACCCGGAAGTCGAAGGGCGGCACGCCGTCGTCGGTCCGGTCGACGCCGAACACCTCGCAGACCACGCCGAACTCGAACGGGGCGAGCCCGTCCACCACCAGCGCCGCCACTGACCTCAACACGACCGCCAGCGTACGTGGCCGGATTTTGTGCATCAATGGCTCTCCTGCCACTGGTGGCAGGATTTACATCAGCAGACACTTAACGCCATGACGACGAACCACTTCACCCAGCGCCTGCGCAACGCCTTCCGCCGCGGCCCCGCGATGCCGCACCCCCGCCTCTACGGCAGCAGCGACATCGAGGACCGCGACCTCATCCGGGTGTTGGCGGACCTGCGGGTCAGTTCCCCTCAGCGAGGAGCTCGCGAACCAGTGGAATGACCTTGGTGCCGTAGAGCTCCAGGTTCCGCATGGCGTGCTCGTGCGGGATGGTCCCGTTCGAGTACTTCAGGTCGAACCGCTGCACACCGAGGGTCTTGACCGTGCGGGCGATCTTGCGGGCAACCGTCTCCGGTGCACCGATGTACTGCGAGCCGTTGGCGATCTCCCCGTCGAACTGGGCCCGGCTCATGGGCGGCCAGCCGCGCTCGCGCCCGATCCGGTCGTGCATCGCCTTGCTGTGCGGCCACACCAGGTCGGCCGCTTCCTGATCGCTGTCCGCGATGAAGCCGGGCGAGTGCACGGCGACCGGCAGTCGGTCGAGGCCGACCTGCTCCAGCGCCCGGTGATACAGATCCACGTACGGCGCGAACCGGGCCGGGTCGCCGCCGATGATCGCCAGCGTCAGCGGCATGCCGTAGCTGGCCGCGCGCACCACGGACTCCGGACTGCCGCCCACGCCGACCCAGGTCTTGATGCGGCCGCTCTCGGTCTTGGGGAAGACGTTGGCGTCGGTCAGCGGCGGCCGGACCGTGCCCTCCCAGCTGACCGGCTGCTCGGTGAGCAGGTGGGCCATCAGGTCGATCTTCTCGCTGAACAGCACCTCGTAGTCGGCCAGGTCGTAGCCGAACAGCGGGAACGACTCGGTGAACGAGCCGCGGCCGAGGGTGATCTCGGCCCGGCCGTTGGACACGGCGTCGAGCGTGGCGAAGCGCTCGAACACCCGGACCGGGTCGTCGGAGCTCAGCACGGTCACCGCGGTGCCGAGCTTGATGCGCCGGGTGCGGCCGGCGATGGCGGCCAGCACCACCTCGGGCGCGGACACGGCGAAGTCGTCCCGGTGGTGCTCGCCGACGCCGAAGTAGTCGATGCCCACCTCGTCGGCCAGCACGGCCTCGTCCACGACGTCGCGCAGCACCTGCGCGTACGACTTGCGGTTGCCCTCGGCGTCCACGGTGACATCGCCGAAGGTGTCGACCCCGAACTCCACCGGTGTGGTCATGCTCTGCCCTTCTCCAGGTCCTACCTCAACGAACTATTGAACGTTGAACCATCATCATCGCATTCCCATCATTTTCACTCGTCACTGAAGTCACAGTGCTCCAGAACTTGGATCAAACCGCCACCGCCCTGCGCCGAACGGCCCTACGATCCGCGCCATGCCCAGGACGCGGCTCGCGCTGCTGTTGATCGTCGCGGCGCTGGCCGGCGGCTGCGCCCAGAGCAAAGTGCCGGCCGCCGCCAAGGTGACGCTGACCGGCCGGGTCGACCGCCAGGACGGCACGCCGGCCGGCGGCCTGCGACTGGCGCTGACCCGCGTCCCCGATCTCGGCGAGTTGGCCTTCCAGGGGATCCCGGTCGCGGCGACGCTGGGCACGGCCTGCCTGTCCGACGACCCGCCGCCGGTCTGCAAGCTGTTGCAGCGCACGCAAACCGACACTACCGGCACGTACACCGTCCACATGAGCGGGTCGGACGTGCAGGGAACCTTCAACACGGCGACGAACTTCGACCTGACCGCCCAGCTGCCGGCCAGAGCCTCCCAGGTGGACGGTCCGAGCGTGCGGGCGAGCTTCCAGATCCAGCGCACCGAGCTGACCGTGCCGGTGCTGCGTTTCTGGGAGCCCGATCACGTCATCGCCAACGGCGACACGAAGAACGTCACACTCGACTGGGCCCGATTCGGCACCGTGCGCGAATACACCGCGCATTTCTCCGCCGGCGGCCAGGAAATCTGGTCGGCCACGACCGATCCCGGGGCCACAATGGACGCTCGCGCGTTCGAGGACGTCGACGGTGTCGTGCACATCTCCACCGCGGCGAGCGCGGCCGGGCCGGACACCACCTTCCAACTCTTCTACACCAGTCAGGGCATCGGATTCCGGGGCACCGCGGGCGCGCCGGAATCCCGTGGCAAGCCGTGCGTAGCCGAAGGCCAGCAATCGCCCTGTGCCCTCACCGACGGCTCCTTCGACCATCCGCTGGCCGAGCCGTCCTGCGCCCAGCCACCGTGCGCGGTCAACGGCTGGGTGTACGTCGACCTGGGCAAACCCGAGCCGGTCGGCACCGTCTTCGCCCGCGCGAACCCCGGTGGCGCGCTCACCGTGGAGACCAGTGACGACGCCAAGAACTGGACGGTGCGGGCCACCGCGCGGGACGCCGGCCGGTTCGCCAGAATTGCCTTGCCCGACCCAGTCTCCGCCCGCTACGTGCGGGTGCGTTGCGCCGAGGGGACCCGGCTGACCGGCCTGACCCAACTGTCGGTCTGGCCCTGACTTCGTTCGGCGGCCGATCCATCCCACCATTAGTTCTCGTTCAACTGTTCTGCCCTTGTGTGCGTATTGTTTGCCCGACCGCACTGAGGGGACGTAAGTGACTGCGACCAGCCGCCCGATCGTCGGACGGGAACGCGAGCTCGCGCTGCTGCACGCGCCGGGTCCGGCCCGGCTCATCGAAATAGTCGGCGATCCGGGCATCGGCAAGACCAGCCTGCTCAGCGAGTTCAGCCGCGGCCGTGGCGCCGTGTTCACCGGCCGCGCCACGGAATTCGAGCAGCACGTGCCGTTCGCGGTGTTCCTCGACGCGCTGGGTGACCGCGTCGCCGTCCTCGACGAGCAGGAGCGGGACGAGCTCGGTGCGCCGGCGGTGGAGCTGCTGACCGCGGTCTTCCACGGCGCCGACACCACGCAGGCCGATCTGCACGGTGTCGGCCGGCACCGCCTCTACCGCGCGGTGCGCACGCTGCTCGAGGTGGTCAGCCCCGAGCCGGGCGGCACGCTCGTGCTGGACGACATGCACTGGGCCGACGAGGGATCCGTTGGCCTGCTGGAGTTCCTGGTCCGGCACCCACCGGCCGGCCGGTTCCGGCTCGGCGTCAGCTACCGGCCACGGCAGGCCTCGGAGCGACTGTTCGCCGCGCTGTCGCACGCATCCGGCGCGGAGCGGCTGCGCCTGGAGCTGAAACCGTTGACGCTGCAACAAGTCTGTCAGCTGCTGCCGGACGTGGACGCGGCGCGGGCCCGGCAGCTGCACGACTCCAGCGGCGGCAACCCGTTCTATCTCGACGCGTTGACCCGGGTGGCGGTCGACGGCGACCCGGAGGTGGCGCTGTCGGCCGAACTCGCCGCCCTGACACCGAGAGTGCTGCTGGTGGCCCAGGCCGCGGCGCTGGCCGGCGACCCGTTCGACCCGGAGCTGGTGGCCGAGGTCGCCGAACTGCCCGAGGCCGACACCCTGGCCGACCTGGACGAGCTGGTCGCCCGCGACCTGATCCGGGCCGAGAACAGCGCCCGCCGCTTCCGGTACCGGCATCCGCTGGTGCGCAGCGCCGCGTACCGGACCGGCCGCCCGGGATGGCGGCTGGACGCGCACGCCCGGGCGGCTGCCGGGCTGGAACGCCGTGGTGCGCCGGCAACTTCGCGTGCCCACCACGTGGAGCGGGCCGCCCGCGCCGGTGACGACAAGGCCATCGCCGTACTGGTCGAGGCGGCCGAGTCGGTGTTGGCCAGCGTGCCCACGCTGGCCGTGGACTGGCTGCGCACGGCCATCGACCTGCTGCCGAGGACGCCCGCTGACCGGACCCGGCTGTGCGACCTGATGTTGTTGCGGGCCAGGGCTTTGCTGGTGATCGGCCGGCTCAGCGAGTGTCGCGGCATCCTCCAGGAGGTGCTGGCCCTGCTGCCCGAGGCGCCCAGCGACCAGCGCAGCGTCGCGGTGTCCATGTGCGCCACCGTGGATCGCCTGCTCGGCCGTTACGACGAGGCGCAGGCGCTGCTGGTCGGCGAGCTGAGCCGCCGACCGGACCGGCATGACCGTGCGGCGCTGGGCATGCGCATCGACATCGCCGCCGGTCTGTTGCAGTGCGCCAAGTTCGAGGACGCCCGCGCGTGGGTCATGCAGGCCATGGATTCCCCGGCCCGACACCAGATGCGGCCACTGACCATGACCATCGGGCTGAGCATCCTGGCCACCGCCGACACCTACACCGGCCGCTTCGAGTCCGCCGTCGGCCACGTCCGCCGGGCCGCCGCCATGCTCGACGGGCTGTCGGACAACGAACTGTCCGAGCGGCTCTACCTGACGCTGGAGCTGGCCTGGGCGGAGCTGGTGCTGGAGCGCTACTACGACGCGCAGCGGCATGTCCGCCGCTGCGCCGCGCTGGCCGAACGCACCGGGCACAGCCATCTCCAGCCCGACATCCAGCTGGCCTTCACCCACGTCTACGCCTGGCTCGGCGACCTCACCCAGGCCGCCGAGCACGCCGAGGCGACGCTGGAGACGGCGTTGCTGACCGGCCGGACCGAGCTGCTGGAGTTCATCCACGTCCGGCAGTCGGAGATCGCGTTGTGGCGGGGTGATCTCAAGGCCGCGCTCCAGTTCGCCGAACTGGCTGTGGAGAAGACCCAGCCCGGCGCCTACTGGTGGTCCGGCGAGGGCGCAGCCGCCCTCGCAGCGGCTCGGTTGGCCAACGGCGATCCGCAAGGCTGCGTCCAGGAGCTGATGCGCGGCGGCGATCCCGAGGAGGTCGGCTACGCCCCGTCGCTGCGCCGGCTGTGGTTCGACGAGTTGGTCCGGGCGGAGATCGCCCTCGGCCGCATCGACGCCGCGTTGGACTGGGGTCGGCGGGCCGAGGAGTCGGTGGCCGGCGGCGACCTGCCCGGCCGCACCGGCCAGGCCTGGCTCGCCTCGGCCCGCGCCCAGCTCGCCGGCAAGGACGCCGAAGCCGCCGCCGTGCTGGCCGGCAAAGCCGCCGACAACTTCGCCCAGGTGCACCTTCCCGTCTTCGAGGGCCAGGCCCGCCACCTGCTCGGCGCCGCGCTGGCCGACCTCGGCCGTCGCGAGGATGCGCAGCAGCAGCTGGGCCGGGCCAAGGAGCTGTTCGCCAACTGCGGCGCCGCCGGCATGCACGCCGCCGTCGTCCAGCAGCAGCGACTTCTCGGCGCCCGCTCCACCCGTGTCCGCAAGGACGGCGGGCCGCTCACCCAGCGTGAGCTGGAGATCGCCGAGCTGGTCGCGCACGGCTACACCAACCGCCAGATCGCCGGCCAGCTGTTCATGAGCCCCAAGACCGTCGAGGCCCACCTGTCCCGCATCTTCACCAAGCTCGGCGTCGCCTCCCGAACGGCCGTCGCCAGCCATCTGGCCCGGCACGCCCGGGAAACATAGGGACTTTCCCGATGCTCCGCCGCCCCGCGCCGTGCCACCGTTGACCCTCGAGGCGGGCTCCACCGAGCTGCTCGCCCCTCAGCGGCCACCCCGCCGCTGCCCCGACTGGTCCGCCGGCGCACCGCCATCCGCCCGCTGACCGACCTGCTGGTCGCTCGCGACCAGCGGCTGGTCACCGTCACCGGCATCGGCTGCGCGGGCACCTTCCCGCCGTCGACGCCGCCACTGCGCACGCGGAGTTCGATCGGCCGGTCCCGTGGCCCGACCGGCATCGCGACTCCAGGTCGCCGGCCCAGCCGACCCTGCTGGCGCTGGACGGCGAGTGACGGGACCGGCCGGTCCCTCGGTGATGCGGCTAGGAGTAGCTGGTCGACCATTGGTCCGCCTTGCCCACGGTGCGCATGCCGGCGCGTCGGTAGACCGCGACGGCGTTGGTGTGGTTATGGGTGTCCACGTCGACGCCGACCGTGGCGTGCCCGCTGTCGCGCAGCCTGATGAAGGCGGCACCAAGCAGGGCGGCGGCGATGCCGCGCCCGCGGGCTTCGGGCAGCACACCCAGCCAGGCGATCCAAGCGCGATTCGCCGGGGCCCGGGCGATGACGGCGCCAACCGACCTGCCGGCCGACTCGGCCATCAGCCACAGGGACGGATCGTGACCGTCGCGCTGTTGCTGATCGGCCAGGAAGTCCGGAAAGCCGCGGCGGCGATGGTTCCAGTGGCCGGCGATGGCGGTTTCGAGGACTTGGTGGACGGTGGCCATGTCGGCACCGGTCGCGGCGGGGCGTACGCGCACATCGGTCGGCGGTGGTGTCACCGCGCAGTCGGCCAGGTCGGCGATCATCCGGGTGTAACTGTGGACCTTGGTCCAGCCGGCGGAGCGCAGCGCCGTGGCGGCGAGGGAGTCGGGCAGTTGGAACAAGGTCACCGGACTGCTCGGGGTGGCGCGGTCGGTCAGGGTCCAGTCCCGGACTGCGTCCAGTAGCGTGCGGCCAAGGTCGACGGCCGCATCGCCGGGTGCGAGGCGCAGTTGAGCGCGTAGCTGTCCCGGTTGCGGCGCGGGGTGGCACAGGACCACGCCGGTGATCCCGGTGTCGTCGAGGGCGGTCAGGCTGCGCGTGCGCAGGTCGAGACCGGGGGCGCGCAGCAGGTCGGTGATGTCGGCCGCCGAGGTTTCCGGCCGGCCGATCTCAGCCAGGTCAGCGGCGCGGTAGAGGGCAAGCAGGGCATCGACGTCATCGCCGGTCACCGGCCGCAGGATCACCTCGGCACCCTTGCACCCGATCAGGACACCGACAACCGAAAATGCCCGGGACAGCGTGATGTCTGGGCCGTGTCAGTCTCGCGGCCGCCCGCTGTCAGCGCGGCCGGCGATGGTGGTTTCCGTCAGCAGGAACACCACCGGTCAGGAGCCGAAATGCACACCTTCGCCACCCCCGCCCCGATCACCGCCGTCCTGGAGATCCCGGCCGGCAGCGTGCGGTTCGTCGCCGCTGCCCGGGCCGACACCACCATCGAGGTCCTGCCCGCCGACGCCCGCCGGTCCCGCGACGTCAAGGCGGCGCAGCAGACCACCGTCGACTACGCCGACGGCGTCCTGCGCATCCACGCCGACACCAAGGACCAGTACTTCGGCCCGACCGGCTCGCTCCAGGTGACCGTGCACCTGCCGGCCGACTCCCAGGTGCGGGCCACGGCCGGCAGCGCCGAGCTGCACACCACCGGCCGCCTCGGCCAGGTCGACTTCGACGGCGCCTACAGCCAGATCCACATCGACGAGGCCGCCGGCCTGCGCCTGACGGCCGTGGACGGCGACGTGGCGGTCAGCCGGCTCGCGGGTCCCGCGGAGATCACCACCGCGCGGGGCGACATCCGGGTCGCCGAGGCCATGCGCGGCACCGTGGTGCTGCGCACCCAGGCCGGCGGCATCTCGATCGGCGCCGCCGCCGGCGTGTCGGCCCGCCTGGACGCCGACACCTCCCGCGGCCGGATCAGCAACGCGCTGGCCAACAACGGCACCGTCGAACTCGACATCCACGCCACCACCGCCCAGGGCGACATCACCGCCCACAGCCTCTGACCGCCGGCCACCGCGGCGGGAACGATCCGGCTTCCCGCCGCGGTCAGACGTCCAGGTCAGCAGCTACGCAGGACGTCGGTGTTGTCGTAGATGTCGTTGTCCGAGACGAACCCGTACTTGCCGGTGTGGTCGGCCTCGGTGTAGATCCACCGGTACGGGTGCGGGCCGCCGTGGTAGTCGCCGCCGTCGAAACGGCAGACGAAAGCGTTGCGACCGGTCTCCAGGTAGCCGACGATCTTGTAGGCGTAGGTGACCGCGATGCCCGGACGGTTGTTGCAGTACCAGTCGTTCTCCGCCGTGTAGTAGGTACACGACGCGGCCGCGGCCTTGGCGGTGGAACTTTGCGGTGCGGCCGAGGCCGACCCCGCCATCACAACAGGCGCGGCAAAAGCCGTAAGAACAGCAACAGCGGCAATGATTTTACGCATCCCAGCCTCCACCGATCGTTCCCAGTTTCCGTGCACTACCGCGATGACACAGCGCATGCAGCCGGTGATCGCGAGTTCCGGTCTACGGCGTTCGGGTTGTTCAGCGCCGATGGTCAGCCGCTGTACAACCAAGATCTGGACAACGGCTGAGGAGCTCGGGGGGTCGATGCCACAACCGGAAGGCCCGCCCTCCACCGACAACGAAGCTCACCGACTTCGCCCGTGATCTGCCAAAACGCAGTCATCAGCCGGTCGGCGGGGTGCTTCTCGAAATCGGGGCGATCTGATCGATGCTGGGCATTAGCCACCGCACCGTCTACCGCGGGTCGCGGAGCGGGTGCCCGCTACTGCCGAGGGGCGATCGCGTTTCGCACCCACCGTTGCGGCGCTTCGGCTGCTTCATTCCTCCGGGGCAGCGACAAGGGAACCAGCGATGAGCGAGTTCAGCTCACGACGGAGTCGCTCCGGCGACCTGGGTCGAATTTGTTGCTGCACAACCGTTCCCAGCAGCCAGGACAGCAGTGCGTCGGCCGTTTCGGCCGGGTCGTCGACCGGGAGCCGTGCGGTGAGTTCGGCCAGCAGGGCCCGCATGTCCTCGACGGTGGCGGCGATGCCGTCGACGACCTGCCGACGGCCGGTGTCGATCCAGTACTCGAACCACAGGAACGCGGCGTTGGGTTGTGCCGCGAACGTGGCCAGATAGGTCGTCACGACCGCCCACAGTTTCTCCGCGGGGTCGGATTCGGCGTCGGCGGCCTGACGTAGCCGGGCCACCGTCGCCGTCACGTGTTCCCGCATCGCGATGTCCACGATCTGGTGGATGTCGTCGAAGTAGTAGTGCACCGCGCTCTTGGTCAACGGGCTCGCGTCGGCGACCGCCCGTGCCGTGCAGGCCGCGAGCCCGTCCCGGGCCAGCACCTGCTTGGCCGCGTCGATGATCTGCCCGCGCTTGCCGCGCCGGTTGGCTTCGATCACGGGCCTGGTCGTGGTCACACCCCGACCCTACCGGCTCCGTTGCCAAAGTAGGACATGCGGCCTAAAGTCAGGACACATGTCCCAACAATTCGTGTTCCACGACGTCCGCACGACCGACCTGGCCGCCTCGCGGCGCTTCTACACCGAGCTGTTCGGCTGGACCGTCACCGACACCCCGGCCGGGCCGATGTTCGGCGACGACACCGGCGTCTGGGGCGGCTTCACCGCACTGTCCGACGGCGATGCCCGGCAACCGAAGTGGATCCCGTACGTGCCGGTGTCCGATGTGGACGCCGCCGCCCGTCAGGCGGTGGAACTCGGGGCGCGGATCGTCAGGCCCCGAACCGATCTGCCGCCGGGGTCCGTCGTGGTCGTCGACGAGCCTGGTGGCGCCACCCTCGCACTGTGGCAACCAGCGGACCGCCAGTGACGAGGATGGCTCGTCCGGCGTGAGTTCCGCACACGCTCGGCCGCGACCACACTGGCCGCCGTTCGCCGTCGAGCCCCGGTTCCCGAACACCTCGACCTAGCCTGGCCGCGCATCGGTCGTACCGCCATTCAACAAGTAGCCGATGTGCGGGCGCGACGGCTGTCCGCGACGGTCATACGCGCGGTGACGGCCGGCGACACAAATGAGCTGCGACCATGTCTGCGGCCGGGCACCATGTCCGCGTGTCGGATCTTCACTGGGCTGAAGTCAGCAGTTTCTTCGATCCTGATCTGATGGGTGCCCTTCCTGACGGGTTCGTCCCGGATGCCTCGGCGGAACACTGGCAGGCCGTGCTCAACCTGGTCGAGGCCCGCGGCTGGCAGTGGGAACTCGTTCAGGGCGGCAGGAGTCTGCCGCTGCTCTCGGCTGGTGAGGTGTTCGCCCGTCCGCACGGCGCCGAAAGGCCGGAGTTGAAGGTCTGGCCGGTTGCGGGGATGCTCGCCATCTTCCGGTTCATGTCGGCCGCAGAGATCGACTTCGACGTCGACCTACGAGAGCTGCGGGGGCAGGCCGGCGTCGACCGCCTGTGCGGATTTCTCGCCGCAATCGGGCGGGAACTGAACAAGCCGGTGCTGTTGACGTCGGACGGCGGAAGCCAGGACCACCCGGTCTTCGGCTTCGATCCTGCACTCGACCGCGTGGTGCTACTGGCCGATCCGCTGGTCCGCTGACCCCTTCGACTGGCGGCAAGACCCGAGTTCAAGAACATCCGCTCATGCCGCCGGGTGGCTGGGTAAGTCTCCTGGGCGTGCCCGTCGATGACATCGGGTTCGGCGGGCAGCGCCAGCGGCAGGACCGCAGCGTGCTGATCCTGCTCTGCGATGGTGGTGAACC
>DATJJB010000360.1:0-2644 GCA_035492655.1 Kutzneria sp.
GGCGTCCTTGGCGAACTGCTCGTCGGCCCCCTTGTTCAGGATCGGGCCGATCCACGGCAGCTCGCGGGCCTTGGCCTGGGCGTGGGCCAGGCCGCGGACCAGGGCCTGCACGAACGGGTGCGGGTCGGGGCGCTGGAACGACTCGAAGTCGAAGGCGAAGCCGGTCAGGCCGATGGTGTCCAGGGTCAGCCGGGTCATGTCGTCGGCCACCTCGACCGGGCGCCGGTCCACGTGCTCGTCCCAGGACGCGACCAGCCGGTTGGCCACCGCCAGCATGGCCGGGTGGTAGCCGCGCATGGACTGCAGCGAGAAGGCCGGCAGCAGGATGTCGTGGGCCTTCTGCCAGTTGGGCTCGTCGTTGAACGCGGTGAACAGGCCGTCGCCGGCGATGGCGCGGATACGGGCCAGCGAGGGTGCGACGTGCTTGGCGAACCGGTCCTCGTCGGCCACCTCGGCCACCAGGTCGGCGCCGGACACGAAGACCACGTCGTTGCCGAAGAACTGGCGGGCGAAGATCGGGCCGAGCTCGCGGGCCTGCCGCATGGCGTCCTGGACCGGGGTGGCCGGCGAGGTGCCGACCACGTCGCCGACCAAGGGAATGCGGTTGGCCGGGTGCGGGAGTCCCGTGGTGTCCATCGAGGTTGTCATCGCTCTTCCCCAGGTCGGTGCGTCTTGATCGCTCCATCCCAGCCTGGCAGCGGACCAGGGCGTTGGCCATGAGAAGGACTACAAGAACCTGTAGTTTCGGCCTGTGAGGGAAACGACGGCCGAGCTGCGCGCGGAACAGCAGCGCACCGGCATGTGGCGCAACCGCTTCCTCGCGCTGCTCGACCGCACCCCGGTGGCCACCGCGATCTGCCAACTCGACGGCACGATCGCGGTGGCCAATCCGGCCTTCGCCGAGGCGCTGTCGACCCGGCCGTCGCGACTGCGCGACCGGCACGTGTTGGAGTTCTTCCAGGCCAAGGTGCGTCGCGACTACGAGAAGCTGGTCGCCGGACTGAAACACGGCGGCCGGGCCCGGCTGGTGATCGCCGTGCAGTTCGACGGCGGGGCCGGCGAGCTCACCGTGCAGGCGGTCTCCGACGACGACGGCTCGGGCCTGCTGTTGACGTTGCGGATCACGCCGATGCCGGTGGACGTGCAGCTGTCCGACCGGGAGAGCGAGATCCTGCGGCTGATCGCCGGCGGCGCGACCTCGGCGGCGGTGGCGGCCGAGCTCGGCATCACCGGCGACGGCGTGAACTACCACCTGACCCGGCTGTCCGACCGCTTCGGCGTGCCGAACCGAACCGCCCTAGTGGCGCGGGCCTACTCGCTAGGGCTGCTTGACCCGGCGGCATGGCCACCCCGGTGACGATGTCACCGGAATGTCGGTACCGTCGAATACACCAGCCGACTACGCTTTTTGGACTAGCCGGCCAGGTTCGTGCCGACGCGCATCGTGCGCGAACCTGACCGGCTTTCCTATACCCGCTGCTCGGCCACCCGGCGCAGGTTGTCCAGCGTGCGCTCGATGTTGCGGCGGTTGTGCTCGGAGCGGTCCCACACGCCGGTGGCCAGCGGCGCGATCACGTAGCGGAAGAAGGCGTTGCGCCGGTCGTAGGTCGTCTCGGTGACCCGGCAGCCGTCGTCCCCGGGCTCGATCACGTACTCCCACTCGGCCACATCCGTGCCCAGACTGCGGACCAGGTAGCGGAACCGGCGGCCCGGCTCGGCGCTGACCACCTCGGAGGTGGTCGCCCAGCGGAACGGGCCGTTGCGGTTGCTGCCGCGGAAGACCGCGCCCACCTCGGGGCCGGTGGCCGGGTGCACCCACTGCGAGCGGGTGCACTCCTCGGTGAACCGGTGCTGCCCGGTCACGTCGCTGACCAGGTCGTACACCACCTCGGCGGGCGCGTCGACATGCACGGAGACTCTGACGGGATCCTCTGTCACACCGTCCACAACGACGCTGTCCGGCCGGGGTTTCGCCGGCCGTCACCCGTTCCGGTGACGGCAAACTGCCACATGCGCTTCCTATATGCACCCAGACGCCACATGGGAAGCGCATGTACCCCGTCAACGCCACATGGGAAGCGCATGTGGCAAAAACCCGTGCGGGGGTCGCCATGGGTGCGGGGAAGTGCGAGGCTGCCGATCAAGGGCGACGACGCCGGAAGGGGTAGCCGATGCCGTACGAGGTCAACGGAGTGGTGGCGACCGGGAAGGGCGCCCCGGTGAGCGTCCAGCGGATCGTCGTGCCGGATCCGGGACCGGGCGAGGTCGTGGTGCGGGTGCAGGCCTGCGGGGTCTGCCACACCGACCTGCACTACCGCGAGGGCGGCATCAACGACGAGTTCCCGTTCCTGCTCGGCCACGAGGCGTCCGGGATCGTCGAGGTGGTGGGCGCGGGCGTGACGAACGTGGCGCCGGGTGACTTCGTGATCCTGAACTGGCGCGCGGTGTGCGGCGACTGCCGGGCCTGCCGGCGTGGACGGCCCTGGTACTGCTTCAACACGTTCAACGCCAGCCAGCCGATGACGCTGACCAGCGGCCAGCCGTTGAGCAACGCGCTGGGCATCGGCGCGTTCGTGGAGAAGACGCTGGTGCACGCCGGCCAGTGCACGCCGGTGGACCGCCGGGTCAGCCCGGACGTGGCCGG
>DATJJB010000361.1:0-17987 GCA_035492655.1 Kutzneria sp.
CTTGAAGCGGACGCGCTTGTACTTGCCGCAGTAGCACTCCCAGTCCCGGGTCGGACCGAAGATCTTCTCGCAGAAGAGTCCGTCCTTCTCGGGCTTGAGGGTGCGGTAGTTGATGGTCTCGGGCTTCTTGACCTCGCCGTATGACCACTGCCGGATGTCGTCGGCGGTGGCAAGGCCGATGCGGAGCTCATCGAAGAAGTTGACGTCGAGCACGTCGGCTCTTCTCCCCTTCGGGTTGATTGCTGCCTGGGGGTCGGGACGCTGACCGCGGCGTTTCGGGGAACGCCGCGGTCAGCGCGGCGAAGGTCAGTTCACGACGTCGTCGACGGACGGCGACTCGTTCCGGGAGAGGTTGATGCCGAGGTTGGCGGCCGCCCTCTCCAGGTCCTCGTCGTCGCCGTCGCGCATCTCGATCGCGGCGCCGTCGCTGGAGAGCACCTCCACGTTGAGGCAGAGGGACTGCAGCTCCTTGAGCAGCACCTTGAACGACTCCGGCACCCCGGGCTCGGGGACGTTCTGGCCCTTGACGATGGCCTCGTACACCTTCACGCGGCCCAACTTGTCGTCGGACTTGATGGTGAGCAGTTCCTGGAGGGTGTATGCGGCGCCGTACGCCTGCATCGCCCAGCACTCCATCTCACCGAAGCGCTGGCCACCGAACTGCGCCTTACCACCCAGCGGCTGCTGCGTGATCATCGAGTACGGGCCGGTCGACCGGGCGTGGATCTTGTCGTCGACCAGGTGGAGCAGCTTGAGGATGTACATGTAGCCGACCGCGACCGGGAACGGGTACGGCTCGCCGCTGCGGCCGTCGAGCAGCGTGGCCTTGCCGTTCTGGCCGACCATGCGCTCGCCGTCGCGGTTCGGGGTCGTCGACCCGAGCAGGCCGATGATCTCCTCCTCGCGGGCGCCGTCGAACACCGGCGTGGCGGTGTTCGTGTTCGGCGGCACCTCGAACAGCTCCTCGGGCATCTTGGACGCCCACTCCGGGTCGCCCTCGATGCTCCAGCCCTGCTTGGCGATCCACCCGAGGTGGGTCTCCAACACCTGGCCGATGTTCATACGACGGGGCACACCGTGCGTGTTCAGCACGATGTCGACCGGCGTGCCGTCCGGCATGAACGGCATGTCCTCGACCGGCAGGATCTTGCCGATGACGCCCTTGTTGCCGTGCCGGCCGGCGAGCTTGTCGCCGTCCTGGATGCGACGCTTCTGGGCGACGTAGACGCGGACCAGCTCGTTCACGCCCGGGGGCAGCTCGTCGTCGTCCTCCCGGCTGAACACCCGGATGCCGATGACCTTGCCGGTCTCGCCGTGCGGCACCTTCAGCGAGGTGTCGCGGACCTCGCGGGCCTTCTCACCGAAGATCGCGCGCAGCAGCCGCTCCTCCGGGGTCAGCTCGGTCTCGCCCTTGGGCGTGACCTTGCCGACCAGGATGTCGCCGTCGCGGACCTCGGCGCCGATCCGGATGATGCCGCGCTCGTCGAGGTCGGCCAGCACCTCCTCGGAGACGTTCGGGATGTCCCGGGTGATCTCCTCGGCGCCGAGCTTGGTGTCACGGGCGTCGATCTCGTGCTCCTCGATGTGGATCGAGGTGAGCACGTCGTCCTGGACGAGGCGCTGGCTGAGGATGATCGCGTCCTCGTAGTTGTGCCCCTCCCACGGCATGATCGCGACGAGCAGGTTCTTGCCCAGCGCCATCTCGCCGTTCTGGGTGCACGGGCCGTCCGCGATGACCTGGCCGTGCTCGACCCGGTCGCCCTCGTTCACGATGGGCTTCTGGTTGATGCAGGTGCCCTGGTTGGAGCGGCGGAACTTGTGCATCGCGTAGGTCTGGCGGCTGCCGTCGTCGGCCATCACGGTGATGAAGTCGGCGGACAGCTCCTCGACCACACCGGACTTCTTGGCGATGACCACGTCGCCCGCGTCCACCGCGGCCCGCAGCTCCATGCCGGTGCCGACCAGCGGGGACTCGCTGCGCAGCAGCGGCACCGCCTGACGCTGCATGTTGGCGCCCATGAGCGCGCGGTTGGCGTCGTCGTGCTCGAGGAAGGGCACCATCGCGGTCGCCACCGACACCATCTGGCGCGGCGAGACGTCCATGTAGTCCACGTCGGCGGTGTCGGCGAGGTCGGTCTCGCCGCCCTTGCGTCGGACCATGACGCGGTCCTCGAGGAAGTTGCCCTCGTCGTCGACCAGGGTGTTGGCCTGGGCCTTGACGTAGCGGTCCTCCTCGTCCGCGGTCAGGTAGTCGATCTGGTCGGTGACCCGGCCGTCGACGACCTTGCGGTACGGGGACTCGATGAAGCCGAACGGGTTGACCCGCGCGAACGAGGACAGCGAGCCGATCAGGCCGATGTTCGGGCCTTCCGGCGTCTCGATCGGGCACATCCGGCCGTAGTGGGACGGGTGCACGTCGCGGACGTCCATGCTGGCGCGCTCACGGGAGATACCGCCAGGGCCGAGCGCGGACAGCCGGCGCTTGTGGGTCAGACCGGCCAGCGGGTTGGTCTGGTCCATGAACTGCGACAGCTGCGAGGTGCCGAAGAACTCCTTGATCGCGGCCACCACGGGCCGGATGTTGATCAGGGTCTGCGGCGTGATCGCCTCGACGTCCTGGGTGGTCATGCGCTCGCGCACGACCCGCTCCATGCGGGACAGGCCGACCCGGATCTGGTTCTGGATCAGCTCGCCGACGGTGCGCAGGCGGCGGTTGCCGAAGTGGTCGATGTCGTCGACCTCGACCGGCACCGTGGTGTTCTCCACCGTCATCTCGGTCTCGCCGGCGTGCAGGCGGACCAGGTACTCGATGGTGGTGACGATGTCGTCCTCGGTCAGCACACCGGTGGACACCGGGAAGCCGAGGCCCAGCTTCTTGTTGACCTTGTACCGGCCGACCTTGGCCAGGTCGTAGCGCTTCTCCTTGAAGAACAGGTTCTCCAGCAGCGCCTGCGCGCTCTCCTTGGTCGGCGGCTCGCCCGGGCGCAGCTTGCGGTAGATGTCCAGCAGCGCCTCGTCCGGCCCGGCCGTGTGGTCCTTCTCCAGCGTGGCCAGCAGCGTCTCGCTGAAGTGGAACCGCTCGCGGATCTGCTCCGTGGTCCAGCCGAGGGCCTTGAGCAGCACGGTGACCGGCTGGCGGCGCTTGCGGTCGATGCGCACGCCGACGGTGTCGCGCTTGTCGACGTCGAACTCCAGCCAGGCGCCCCGGCTCGGGATGATCTTGACGTTGAAGACGTCCTTGTCGGTCGTCTTGTCGATCGCGGTGTCGTAGTAGACGCCGGGCGAGCGCACGAGCTGGGAGACCACCACCCGCTCGGTGCCGTTGATGATGAACGTGCCCTTGTCCGTCATCATCGGGAAGTCACCCATGAACACCGTCTGGCTCTTGATCTCGCCGGTGGTGTGGTTGGTGAACTCCGCGGTGACGAACAGCGGGGCCGCGTACGTCATGTCCTTGTCCTTGCAGTCCTCGACGGAGGCCTTGACCTCGTCGAAGCGCGGGTCGGAGAAGGACAACGACATGGAGCCCGAGAAGTCCTCGATCGGGGAGATCTCGTTGAGGACCTCTTCGAGACCACCGGTCGGGGCCTCGTCACCGGCGTCAACCCGGCGCTGGAACCACGCCTCGTTGCCGGTGAGCCACTCGAACGAGTGAGTCTGCAGTTCGAGGAGGTTGGGCGCGGCCAGCGGCTCGCGGATCTTCGCGAACGAGACGCGGGTGGGCGCTCCAGGAATTCCGGTGGAGTTGGTCGCAGCAGTGGCCTTGGTCGCGCGGGAGACTGCCAAGATGCGTCCTTCCAGGGACTGATGTACTGGCGGCAGCCGCGTCAGCAGGGACTAACGCGTCTGTCAAGGGTGCGTGGCTCCCCGGATCCCGTGCTCTCGGCGAAGGGCAAACGGACAGAGGGCAGCGCAAAGGGGCAGTCTAGCCCGGAGAACGGCGACTGTCGAGGGGTCCCTGGAAGGCCCACGGCGGTGCTCACCGACAGAGTGACCCTGCCCAGGCTCGCCGTCAAGGTGTCACCGGCCGATCACTCCAGTGGCGGACAGCAAATCCACCCGCTTGGACCGCGCTGACCAGCGGCGACGGTCGGACGGGCAGATGATCACACTCGAAAGAGGTTGGCACACCCTGGCGGGTCGCCACATTCAGAATAGCCGAAACGGTGTGGCGAACGTCACTTTTAGAAGTGCTGGTGAAGATCGCGCAAGGGGGTGCCGCGAGCCGCGCGACGACCTCGGCGACGGCCCGGTCGAGCAGGGCCTCCCCGGGGCCGACCGGCGCGGCCGGCCGCACGTGCAGCACCGCGGCGTAACCGGCCGCCGCGCCCGCCGCCGGGCCCTCCAGCCAGCCGCGGATCGACGCGTCGTAGTCCTCGCCGCGCAGCCGCAGGCCGGCCCGGTAGCGCGCGACCGCGCGCAGCGCGGCCCCGCTCACCAGCAGCACGCCCGCCGGCGCCCGCGTGCGGGCCTGACGCTCGCGGTCGCACGCGGCCAGCACGGTGTCGAACGCGGTCACCCAGTCCGCCCGGCGGAGCTGGGCCACGGTCGGGCTCCGGCCGGCGGCGGCGTCGGGACCCGGGTCGGCGAGCACCGGATCGTCCGGCACCGGGACCGGGCGCAGGCCCGCGGCCGCGAGCCGGGCCGCCAGGATGTTCAGTGCCGCGGTGCGGTCGGTGGGCCGCACGCCGAGCACCGCGATGGTCTTCGTGGGCGAGATGTCGGTCATGGGACAAGCCTCGCGCTGGAAGCCACTGCTCGACCCCGTATGGATCCCCAATCTTTTCTTGGCTCGTTTTGACCACCGTGAGCTGCGGATTCACCCCGGAAACGGGTCAGAAGTTCGGCTCGGACGCCCGGTTTTCTTGGCAAGGAGGGCGAATTGTCGGGGTGCGGGGCTAGGTTCGGATCCGGAAAGGGGGTGTGTGCGCGGCGGTCACCCACAAAGGGGGACGTGGATGGTGAGCAAGGCGGAGCGGGACGAGGTGCGGGCGTGGATGCTCGAACTCGGCTGCCCGATCGAGCGGATCGCCACCGAGATGGCCCAGCGCTTCGGCGCCCGGCCCCGGCTGGCCTGGCGGTACGCGCTCGGCTGGACGCAGGTGCAGCTCGCGCACCGCTACAACCGGGCCAATCCCGGCCGGGCGGTCAGCGCCGAGCGGGTCAGCGAGTGCGAGAACTGGCCCGCCTCCCGCGGCCGGCCCAGCCTGCAGTACCTGCTCGGGCTCGCGCGGGCGTACGGCAACGGGTGCAGCGCGCTCAAGCTCGCCGACCTCGACGACCTGCGGGCCATGCCGGAGCACGAGCGCGAGCTGCTGCTCACCGGGCCCGCGGGCGGGCCGGCGCCGCGCACGCCGCTACCCCTCGGTCAGCCCCTGGACGCGCCGAGCCCGGTGAACTCGCCGAGCGTGTCCACCACCGCACGCAGCCAGCAGGCCCGGTCGTACCGGCGGCGCTGGTCGGCGGGGGCGTCGTCGGGCAGCGGCGCGGACAGCGCCTCCGGCACCCAGGTGGCGAGGTAGGCGATGCGCAGGCTGAGCAGCACCCGGGTCCAGGCGCGCAGCCGCTGCGGGTCGTCGGCCAGCCGCACCACGCCGCCCTCGGTCGGCAGGTTGCGCCAGGCGTCGGCCACCGCGGCGCGCAGCCCGCCGATCAGCTCCGGCTCCCACCACAGGCGGACCTCGGCCGGCTCGCTGTCCGGCACGTGCATGCGCAGCACGGCCTGCAGCGGCGGGTGGTCGGTCGGCTCGGTCGGCAGCGCGATGCCGAGCACCTCGCCCAGCGGGTAGTCGGTCGTGTACTGGCTCAGCCGCCAGTCGAGCAGCGCGTGGAACTCCGCCAGCCTGCTGCGCAGCCACGCCACGCGCTCGGGCTCCAGGGTGCCGACAACGACGCCGTCATCCCGATGCCACTTGATCACGGACCCGACCTCCCCAGCCACCCGAACGGTTGATCAATATTTACCAGCTCACAGAGTGTGCGGGTGTGAAAGGGAGGAGTAATGGCGGCTCGCCGGCCGTACTCGTGGCATTTGCGAACACGCCGGCCGCCCCGTCACCGCGGTGTGAGCTTCCTGATCAGCCATTTTCCCCCTGACCGGGTGGCGTCGACGGTGTAGACCAGACCGACCGAGCTCGACTTGTTGGTGTCGGCGCGTGTCGTGGTCTGGGTCAGGAACACCAGTAGCTCGGCGTTGTCGCCCTGAAGCTGGCTGACGCCGATCTTGGCGACCTGCCCGGTCACGACCGCCTTCTGCGCGGGCGCCTGGGCCTTCACCTGCTCGAACAGCTTGTTGTAGTCGTTGAGGAAATCACCCGTGCTCACCGCCTGGCCGGCCTTCTGCGCACCGGCCAGGTCGGTGTACTTGTACGAGGACACGGCCTCCATGTCCCGGGTGACCTGGGTGATCACGTCGGTGGTCGCGCCGGTGTCGGTGAGCGCGCTGTTGGCCGCCGAGCCCGTGTCGAGCACCTGGTCGGCCTGCCCCTTGAAGACGAAGCCGGCCGCCGTCAGCACCGCGGCGAGCAGCACCATCACGATCGGGCCGAGCACGGTTCGCGGCCGCAGCCGGCTCAGCGACCGGCCCACCGGGGCCAGCCGCTCGCCGACCGGCTTGCGCTCGCGGGCCGGCACTTCGGCTTCGGTCGCCGGCTCGGCATCGGTCGGCTCGACGTCCGGGAAGACCCGCGCGAACTCGCGTTGCGCGGCCCGCTCGTCCTCGACGGTCTCGGCGCCGATCACCTCGGGCGCGACGACCTCGACCGACGCGGGTGTCTCGGCCGGGGCCTCGTCGACGGGCAGCCGGCCGGACACGCGCTCGTCCGCCGGCGGCGTGTCCGCCGGCCGGGCCGGCCGGCGCAGGCCGGCGACCCGGGGCCGGCGGACCGGCTGCTGGGCGTTGGCGTTACGACGGGGAGGTGGCACCTGCTGGTCCTTCCGCGGGCTACTGCGAGCCCAGGACGATGGAACCGGCCTGGCTGAGCTTCCAGCCCTGGTCCGTCCTGGTCAGCTGGATCTGCATGGGCAGCCGGTTGGCCGGCTTGCCGTTGTCGGGCGTGGCGTCGACCTCGACGATGGCCACCACGGTCGCGGTGCCGGCGCGGTCGTCGAGCTCGGTCACCGCGGCGTCCAGCACCTTCGCGGTCAGGCTGGTCTTCTGGTCGGCGAGCTGCTTCTTCCAGTTGGCCTCGCCCTGCTTGATGGCGGTGGCCAGGTCGCCGGTGGAGGACTGCACGAGCCGGTCGAACGAGGCGTCCGGGTTCTTGTAGTCCAGCGTGTAGAAGTTGACCAGTTCCTGCTTGCCGACCCGCAGCGCCTCGTCCCGGGTGCCGGCGAAGCGCACCGACTCGTCGCTGGACGCGCCGAGCCAGCCGACCAGCGACGCGCCGCAGAAGATCAGCGACGCCAGCAGCAGCACCGCCGCCACCACGGACAGCGCCGACAGCCATCGGTTCGCTGGTGTTGCCTGCTGGGTGACCATGCCTCTCCAGGGTCGACTTCTCGGTCAGGGTAGGCCCGTCGGGCCGCTCGCATCAGCCCGGCAGGCCGAGCAACCGGGCCAGACTCGCCGGACCCAGGTTCGCACTGCCCAGCCCGGGCAGCAGCCCGACCAGCGGGGCGAGGCCCGCGGCGGCCGGTGACTGCTGGGTCTGGCCGCCGCCGGTGCCGGCCACCGGCACCGCCGGTTTGCCGCCGTACGGGGCGTTCTGGGCGCCGCGCACGTCGATCGGGCTGCCGGTCGGCTCGGCACAGTAGGCCTTCGTGTTCGGCGCCGCCGGGGCCGTGACGTCGCCGGCGCGCCGGTCGGTGCCCTCGTAGCCCTTGGTGCACGGCGGCGGGTCGAACAGGTTCACCGCCAGGCCGAAGTGGGCCGTGCCGTCGCCCGGCGCGACGGTGTACGCACCGCCGACCACCGCCGGGTAGGTGACGAAGATCTGCTCGATGCCGTCCTTGCGGGGCAACAGGATCTGCGAGGTGGTGAGCAGGTTGGCGGTCAGGTTCCCCAATGACACGCCGCTGTCGCGGAGCACGCCGTCGAGCTGGTCGGCGGCCGGCGGCGCGTTGGCGATCACCGAGCGCAGGTCGCCGTCCGAGCTCTTCAGCTGGGCCGCCAGCTGGGCCAGGCTGTGGCTGAAAGCCAGAATGTCCGAGGACTTGTCCAGCTGGGTCTGCAGCACCGTCCGGCCGTCGGCCAGCAGCGTGGTGGTCTGCGGCAGGTGCTGCGACGCGGCCTGGGTGAAGCTGCTGGTGGTGTCGAGCAGGGTCTGCAGGTTGGGACCGGTGCCCTGGAAGGCGGTGTCCAGCTCGTCGACGACGGTGCGCAGCGACTGCGTCGGCACCGAGCCGGCCAGGTTGTCCAGGTTGGTCAGCAGCCCCTGCACCGGCGGCGGGGTCTGGGTACGAGCCTGCGGGATGGTCGCGCCGGCGGCCAGGTACGGGCCGGCGTCGGTGCTCGGCCGCAGGTCGACGTACTGTTCGCCGACCGCCGACCGGTCGGCCACCACGGCCTGCGAGTTGGCCGGGATCTGCGTGTCGTTGGAGTCGATGTCCAGCTCGACGGTGATGCCGTCCTTGGTCAGGGTGAGCGGCCCGACCCGGCCGACCGTCACGCCACGGTAGGTCACCTCGGCGCCGGTGAAGATGCCGCCGGAGTCGGCCAGTGCCACGTTGACCGCGTAGCCGCGGGGGCCGAACAGCCGGTCCACGCCGGCGTAGCGGAAGCCGGCGTAGCTCACGCCGACCAGCGCGATCACCACGAACGCGACGATCTGCAGTCGGACCTTGCGGGTCAGCATCAGTGCCCACCCCCGCCAAGGAGTCCGCCCAGCAGGCCACCGAGGCCGCCGGTGTTGGTGGTGGAGCCGTTGGACGAGCCGCCGGGCAGTGTGGGCACCGGCAGCGGCACGCCGTTGCCGGGCCCGCTCAGCAGCGGAATGCTGGGCAGGATGCTCTGCCGGGACCGGCCGAGGTTGGACACCACGTCGCCGAGGTTGAGGTCGAGATCGGCGTACAGGTTGGTGTAGTCGCCCTTCACGCCGTTCACGGTGGAGTCCGGGAACGGGAAGGTCAGCAGCACCTGGAGCGACTTGGGCAGGTTCTGCCCGGACGCGGCCAGCTGGGTCAGCGTCGGCTGCAGGTCCTTCAGGTCGGCGATCAGGTCGGCCTGGCTCTTGTTGATCGTGTCGACGGCGACGCCGGACAGCGAGCTCAGCGAGTTGAGCATGGTGACCAGCTGGTCCCGCTGCTGGGTCAGCACGGCCAGGCCGGGCCCGAGGTTGTCGATCGCCCCGGCCAGCTCGTCGCGCTGGTTGTTGAGCGTGCCGGACAGCCGGTTCAGGCCGTCGAGGGCCTGGGTGATGTCGTTGCGGTGAGCGTCCAAATTGGACACCACCGTGTTCAGGTTGGTCAGCAGCTGGCGGATCTGCGGCTCGTTGCCGGACAGCGCGCTGTTGAGCTCGCGGGAGATGTCCTGGATCTGGCCGATGCCGCCGCCGTTGAGCAGCAGGGACAGCGCCCCGAACACCTCCTCCACCTCGGGATTGCGGTTGGTCCGGTCCAGCGGGATGGTCGCGCCGCCAGCCAGCCGGCCCGTGGGGTTGTTCGGGGCCACCAGCTCCACGTACTTCTCGCCGAGCAGGCTGGACTGGCGCAGCTGGGCGGAGGCGTTGGCCGGCAGCTTCACGTCGCCGTTGACCTCGACGGTCACGTCGGCGGTCCAGCCGTCCGGGGCCAGGCCGATGGTGGCCACCTTGCCCACGGCCACGTCGTTGACCTTCACGCCGGCCTGCGGCACCAGGTCCAGCACGTCCTTGAACTCGACGTGCACCTGGTACGGGTGGTCGCCGAGGTCGGCGCCACCGGGCAGCGGCAGGTCGTAGACGCCGCCGAACTCGCTGCCGCAGCCGCCGAGCACGGTCATGGCGGCCACGGCCAGCACCGCCAGTGCGGGGGTCCTGCGCCTCACTTCTCACCCCCGACGATCGACTTGCCGAGCAGTGGCACCGGCAGTGGCGGCAACGCGCCCTGCTGCAGCGACTGGATGACCTGGGCCGCGGACGGCAGCGGCAGCACCTTGTTGAGCACGCCGGCCAGCTGGCCGCAGGCGTCGAACAGCGCCGCCGGCACGTTCTTCGGGGTGAGCTGCTTGATCAGGTTGCAGACCATGGTGATCGGCGGCTGGGTCAGCTCGTTGATGTCGGCCCTGGTGTCGAGCGTGCCGGACGCGGCGTTGTAGCTGTTCTGCAGGTTGCCGAGGGCCAGCGGCGCGACGTCGAGCGACTCGGCCAGCGCGGCCCGCTGGTCGACCAGCACCTTGGTCACGTCGGCGAGTTTGTCCACATTGGACTTGATCTCGCTCCGGTTGTCCTTGATGAAGCCCTGCACCTGGCTCAGCGCGGTGGCCAGCTGGTTGAGCGCGTCGCCGAGATCGGTGCGCTCGCCGGCCAGGTAACCCGACACCTGCGCGAGCTGGTCGTTGAACGTCCGCACCTGGCCGTCGCTCTGGGCCAGCGTGGTGACGAACTTCTGCAGGTTGTCCACGGTGCCGAACAGGTCGTCCTTGGACCCGGACAGCGTCTGAGTGGCCTGCCCCAGCTGCTTGATGGTGTCGTTGAGGTTCTGCCCGTTGCCGGCCAGGTTGGCCGCGGCGGTGTTGAGCAGGTCGGACAGCGCCCCGTCCTTGTTGGCGCCGTTGGGCCCGAGCGTCGTGGTCAGCTTGTCCAGGCTCTGGTACAGCTGGTCCAGCTCGACCGGCGTGGCCGTGCGCGCACGTGGAATGGTGGCGTTGTCGGCCATCACGGCGCCGCCGGTGTAGACCGGCGTCAGCTGCACGTACCGGTCGCTGACCACGCTCGGCGACACCACGACCGCCTGCGCGTCGGCCGGCACGTGCACCGACTTGTCCACCGACAGCTCCACCTTCACGGTGGTGCCCTGCGGCGTCACGGAGTCGATGCTGCCGACCCGCACGCCGAGCACCCGCACGTCGGAGCCCGGGTAGAGGCCGACCGCGGCCGAGAAGTACGCGGTGATCTTGTTCTGGTTGGTGGCCGACAGCAGCCACCACACGGCCGTCGCGACGACCAGCGCCAGCACGCAGAAGATGGCGATCGCCTGCGCCAGGCCGAGTCGGGTCTTGGTGGCCGTCATGGCGAGCACCCCTCGGGATTGATGGGGCCGATGGCCGGCGGCAGCAGACCGCAGATGTAGGTGTCGAACCAGCGGCCGCTGCCAAGGGTGTTGGCGAACACCCGGTAGAACGGGGCCAGGTCGGCGATGCTCTTGGACAGGTTGGCCTGGTTGCGTTCCAGCACCGTGGTGACCTTGTCCAGCTGCTGCAGCGCCGGCTGGAGCTGGGCCTGGTTGTCGTTGACCAGACCGGACAGCTGGGCCGACAGGTTCTTGGTGCCGGTCAGCAGCTGGCCGATGGCGTTCTCCCGGTCGCGCAGCTCCTGCAGCAGCAGGTTGCCGTCGGAGAGCAGCTTCTGGAACTCCTGGTCCCGGTCCGAGATGGTCTTGGTGATCTGGTTGGTGTTGCTGAGCAGCTGGGCCAGCTGCTGGTCCCGCGAGGAGATCGTCCTGGACAGCGCGGACAACCCGTCCAGCGCGGTCTTCACGTCCTGCGGTGTGTTGGCGAAGGTCTGCGACAGCACGGTGAAGCTCTGCGCCAGCTGGTTGGTGTCGACCTGGTCGACGGTGGTGGCCAGGCCGTTGAAGGCCTCGTTCACGTCGTACGGGGCCAGCGTGTGGTTGCGCGGGATGGCCGTGCCGGGGTCGAGCGCCTTGCTGCCCTGCGGGTCCAGCGAAAGGTACTTCTGGCCGAGCAACGTCTTGATCTTGATGGCGGCCGTGGTCTGGTCGCCGACCCAGGCGTCGTCCACCCGGAAGTCGATCTTCACGTGGTCGCCGTCCAGGCCGACCGAGCGGACCTTGCCCACCTTCACGCCGGCGATGCGCACCTCGTTGCCCGGCACCAGGCCGGCGGCCTCGCTGAAGTTCGCCGAGTACGTGGTGCCGCCGCCGATGATCGGCAGGTCGTCGGAGAAGAAGGCGGCCAGCATGAGCAGCGCGATCACGGTCAGGCCGATCGCGCCGATGGCGAGGGGATTGCGTTCGCGGAAGGGCTTCACGCCTTGCACCTCGCCTGGGTCACCGGCGCCACCGGCAGCGTCACCGGTGAGATGATCGGCGGCACCGCGATCGTCCCGCTGGCGCTGCACAGGAAGAAGTTGAACCAGGAGCCGTAGGTGGCCGTCCTGGTGATCGTCTCCACCTTGCCGGGCAGCGTCTGCAGGAACTGGTTGAGCAGGTCGTTGTCGCCCAGGTTCTTGGACAGCGAGCCGAGCTGGGCGATGTCGTCCTTGAGCGGCTGGCGGCCCTGCTGCAACAGGCCGGCGGTGCTGTCGGCCAGGTCGCCCAGCGCCACGATCGAGTCGCCGATCGGCTTGCGCTCCTGGGCGAAGCCGGTGACCAGCTGCTGCAGCTGGGAGATCAGCCCGGACAGCTGGTCGCCGTGCGCGTTGACGGTGGTCAGCACCGAGTTCAGGTTGTCGATGACCTGGCCGATCACCTGGTCCTTGCCGGCGATCGTCGAGGTCAGCGAGGCGGTGTGGGCCAGCAGGCTGTCGATGGTGCCGCCCTCGCCCTGCAACACCTGGATGATCTCGTAGGACAGCTTGTTCACGTCGTCCGGCGACAGCGCCTGGAACAGCGGCTTGAAGCCGTTGAACAGCACGGTCAGGTCCAGCGCCGGCTTGGTGTGGTCCAACGGGATGGTGCCGCCGACCGGCAGCATCGCGTTCGGGTCGCCGGCCCCCGGCTCCAGCGCGATGTAGCGCTGCCCGACCAGGTTCCGGTACTTGATCGTCGCGGTCACCGAGGCCGGCAGCTTGTGCCCGCCGTCGACCGAGAACGACACCTGCGCCTGCCGGCGGTCCACCACCTGGATGGTGTCCACCGAGCCGACCCGCACACCGGCGATGCGCACGTCGTCGCCGACGTTGAGCGAGGTCACGTCGCTGAACCGGGCCGAGTAGTCGCTGGCCGAGCGCAGGTCGATGTTGGCGATGGTGAGCGCGAGCAGGCTGGTGGCCAGCACGGTGATCACCATGAAGATGATCAGCTTGGTCAGCGGCCCGGCGATGCCCCTCACTTGAGCGTCACCTCCGAGCCCCGGTAGAGCGGACCGACCAGCAGGCCGCTGGCGCCGGGCACGTCGTTGGGCGCCAGGCCCATCGACGGTCCGAGCAGCAGGGAGAGCATGTCCAGCTCCTGGGTCGAGTTGGGCAGGCCGAGCGATGCCGACTGGGTGGTGGTCGAGGTGGCCGTGCCCGCCGGCAGGATGCCGTCGTTGATGCTGCGGGCCGGCGTCGGCGCCTTGGAGCCGTCCTTGAGCGGGCCGTCCGGCGGGTACTGCGGGAACGGGTCCGGCGCCGGCGTCAGGTCGTAGCAGCGCGGGCCACGGGTGTCGGCGTAGCGCGGCTCGTCCTGGTTGGGCACGTACTTGCCGCGGTTGGCGGTGATCTCCAGGGTGATGTGCAGGCCCGGATTGTCGGTGCCCTTGCCGAAGGCCTGGTCGATGCGCGGCACGAAACCGGCCATCTGCTTGAACAGGCACTGGTACTCGGGCGCGTACTTGGCCAGCACGTCCAACGTCGGTTTGGCCGTGGCGACCAGGTTGATCAGGTTGTTCCGGTTGGCGTACAGGAAGTTCGTCAGATCACCGCTGGTGGTCGTCACCGACGCGTACAGGTTGACCAGGTTCTGCTTCTGGTCGACCAAAGTCTTGCTCGTGGTGGTCAGATCGGACAGCGCGTTGATCAGATCCGGCGCGGCCTTGCTGTAGGTGTCCGAAAGGGACGCCAGCTTCTTCAGGTCGGCGTCAAGGTCGGGCAGCGACGGGTTGAGCTGGCCGAGGTAGGAATCCAGCTGCACCAACGTCTTGCCCAGCTGCTCGCCCCGGCCGGACAGCGCCTGGTCGATCGCGGTCAGCGTGGTGGCCAGCTTCTCCGGCTGCACCGCCTGCAACACCGGCATCAGGTCGTCCAGCACCCGCTCCAGCTCGATGGCCGAGCTGCTGCGGTCCTGGCCGATCACGTCGCCGGCGGCGATGGACCGCGCCGAGGGATCGGTGGGCAGCACCAGATCGACGTAGCGCTCGCCGAACAACGTCTTGGGCAGCAGCTGCGCCGTCACGTTGGACGGGATCAGGCCGACCTTGTCCGGCTGCAGGGCCAATGCCAGCTGGGCACCGTCCCCTGTGGACGTGATCGACGAGACCTCGCCGACGATCAGGCCGCGCACCTTCACGTCCGACTGCGTCTGCAGCTGGTTGCCGACGTGGTCGGTGCGCAGCAACACGGTGACCGACTTGGTGAACATGCCGGCGTACGTGGCGATGCAGAACCACACGATCAACGCGATCACCGCGACGAACGCGACGCCCATGAGCCTGCGCCTGGCGACCCTCATCCGGCGATCCTCACCGTCGTGGTGGTGCCCCAGATCGCCAGGCTCAGGAAGAAGTCCAGCAGACTGGTGGTCACGATGGCGGTCCGGACCGCGCGGCCGACGGCCACGCCGACACCGGCTGGGCCGCCGCTGGCCCGATAGCCGTAGAAGCAGTGCACCAGGATGATCACCACGCTGAAGACGAGCACCTTGCCGAACGACCAGAGCACGTCGACCGGTGGCAGGAACAGGTTGAAGTAGTGGTCGTAGGTGCCGGCCGACTGCCCGTACACCTCCACCGTGATCGTGCGTGCCGCCACGTACGAGGTGAGCAGGCCGATCACGTACAGCGGGATGACCGCGATGAAGCCGGCGATGATGCGGGTGGTGACCAGGAACGGCAGGCTGGGCACGCCCATCACCTCGAGCGCGTCGATCTCCTCGGAGATGCGCATCGCGCCCAGCTGCGCGGTGAAACCCGAGCCGACGGTCGCCGACAGGGCCAGGCCCGCGACCAGCGGCGCGATCTCCCGCGTGTTGAAGTACGCGGACACGAAGCCGGCGAAGGCCGAGGTGCCGATCTGGTTGAGCGCGGCGTAACCCTGAAGTCCGACAACGGTTCCGGTGAACACCGACAGGCCGACCATGACGCCGATGGTGCCGCCGATGACGGCCAGCGCCCCGCTGCCGAAGCTGACCTCGGCCAGCAGCCGCAGCAACTCCTTGAAGTAGCGGGTGACCGTGCGGGGCGTCCAGGCCAATGCCTTGATGTAGAAGGCAAGCTGGTCGCCGAAGTTGTCGAGTATCTCCAGTGGACGGTTCGCCACCCGGCGCATGGAAGCCACGGTCACATCCCCTTCGCCGGAACCAGCTGGAGATAGATCGTGGTGAGCACGAAGTTCACGAAGAACAGCAGCAGGAACGTGATGACCACGGACTGGTTCACCGCGTCGCCGACGCCCTTGGGGCCGCTGCCCGGGTTCAGGCCGCGGTAGGCGGCCACGATGCCGGCCAGGAAGCCGAAGATGACCGCCTTGATCTCGCTGATCCACAGGTCCGGCAGCTGGGCCAGCGCGGAGAAGCTGGCCAGGTAGGCGCCGGGCGTGCCGCCCTGCAGGATCACGTTGAAGAAGTAGCCGCCGAGCACGCCGACCACGCTGACCATTCCGTTGAGCAGCAACGAGATCAGCATGGACGCGAGCACGCGGGGCACCACAAGGCGCTGGATCGGCGAGACGCCGAGCACCTCCATGGCGTCGATCTCGTCGCGGATCTTGCGGGAACCGAGGTCCGCGCAGATCGCCGAGCCGCCGGCGCCGGCGATGAGCAGCGCCGTCACGATCGGGCTGGCCTGCTGGATGATCGCCAGCACCGAGGCCGCGCCGGTGAACGACTGGGCGCCGATCTGCCGGGTCAGCGAGCCGAGCTGGAGCGCGATCACCGCGCCGAACGGGATCGACACCAGCGCCGTCGGCAGGATGGTGACGCTGGCGATGAACCAGCACTGCTGGATGAACTCGCGGACCTGGAACGGGCGGCGGAACACCATCCTGGTGGTGTCCAGGCCGAGCGCGAACAGCTTGCCGGTCTCCCGCAGCGCGCCGGCGCCGGGGAAGTTGGCGGTCGGTGCGGTCACTTCTCACCGCCCCGGCGCAGCCAGCCCCGCTTGCGCCCCGGAGTGGGGGCAGCGGCGGCCGGCGCGTCGTCGGAGTTCAGTGCGCCGGACTGCGGCTGCCACTCGCTCTGCGGCAGGTCGGCGGTGCGCGGGTAGGGGGTCGGCCGCGGCGTCGGGCTCGGCACCTGGTTGGCGGTGGCGGTCTGCACGGGCGGCTGGACCTGGGTCACGCCCGCGCCGGCGAACACGCCGTAGTGCTGCTGCTCCTCGCGGGTCAGGCTGTTGATGATCGCGTCCTGGGCCGACGGCGGCAGCGTGTGCAGGACCTGCATCACGCGGTCCTTACGCCGCTCGACAGCCCGGCGGATCGGCAGGCCCGCGGTCGGCTCCAGCTGCGGCACGATGCCGGTGCCGCCACCGCCCTTCGGACCGCCCAACGTGCCGCTCCCGCCGCCGGCGCGCAGCGCGGCGAGCTCAGCGGCGGCCTGGCCGGCGTCCTTCTCCTCGCTCATGCCGATCGGGCCCTCGCGGCGGCCCATCAGGAACTGCTCGACCACCGGCTCGGTCGAGGTCAGCAGCACCTCGCGCGGGCCGAACATGACCAGTTCCCGGCGGAACAGCATGCCGATGTTGTCCGGCACGGTGCGGGCGGTGCCGATGTCGTGCGTGACGATCAGGAAGGTGGCGTCGATCTGCGCGTTCAGGTCGACGATCAGCTGGTTCAGATAGGCAACGCGGACCGGGTCAAGCCCCGAGTCGGGCTCGTCGAACAAAATGATCTCGGGATCCAGCACGAGCGCCCTGGCCAGGCCGGCGCGCTTGCGCATACCGCCGGAGATCTCGCCGGGCAGCTTCTTCTCGGCCCCGATGAGTCCGACCATCTCCATCTTCTCCAGCACGATGCGCCGGATTTCCGCTTCACCCTTTTTGGTGTGCTCGCGCAGCGGGAAGGCGATGTTGTCGAACAGGTTCATCGAGCCGAACAGCGCGCCGTCCTGGAACAGCACGCCGAACAGTTTGCGCACGTCGTAGAGCTTGTGCTCGGAGCAGCGCACGATGTCGGTGCCGGTGATGACGATCCGGCCGTGCTCGGGTTTGAGCAGTCCGACAAGGGACTTGAGAAAGACCGACTTGCCGGTGCCTGACGGACCGAGCAGGACGCTGATCTCGCCCGGAGGCAGGGTCAGCGAAACGTCCCGCCAGATGGTCTGCTTGCCGAAGGACTTCGACAGCCCTTCGACGACCACCTCGACGCCCATCCGCACCTCCTCGTGACCCGAATTACTCCGAGTGCGAATTGTGCACCCCGCAGCGCTGCGACGCCGTGGGACGTCGTACCCCTGGTGCAACGACCACGGACCGCGAAGGTTACTGACGAGTTTCCTCCGATCGGGAACCCGTTGCCGACCCGTTATGGTCCAGATGCAGCAGAGGCGGCCACCCTAACGGGTGACCGCCTCTGCGGGGAACAGCTGTGGAGCTACGAGATCACTTGAGGGTGATCTTGGCGCCAGCGGCCTCGAGCTTCTCCTTGGCGGCCTCGGCGGCCTCCTTGGCGACCTTCTCCAGGACCGGCTTCGGAGCGGACTCGACCAGCTCCTTGGCCTCCTTCAGGCCCAGGCCCGAGACGACCTCGCGGACGACCTTGATGACCTGGATCTTCTTGTCGCCAGCCGACTCCAGCACGACGTCGAACTCGTCCTGCTCCTCAGCGGCCTCGACCGGAGCAGCGGCGCCACCCACGGCGGCGACGGCGACCGGCGCGGCGGCGGTGACCTCGAAGGTCTCCTCGAACTGCTTCACGAACGCGGACAGCTCCAGGAGGGTCATCTCCTTGAAGGCGTCGAGCAGCTCGTCGGTGGTGAGCTTAGCCATGATGGCGTTCCTTCCTCATGAATAACGTGGCCGCCATGCAGGCGGGGAT
>DATJJB010000362.1:0-19552 GCA_035492655.1 Kutzneria sp.
CCGAGCGCACCAGTCAGCATTGGGGCCGCCAGCTCGTCAGCAAGGTGCCCACGACGACACTGCGCCAGATCAACATTGTCCTGGGCAAGAATTTCATTACAAGTACGGCACTAAGAGCTCGTCTCACGTGGCGAGCTTGGCGAGTTTCTTGTAGCAGGTCAGAGCCGCTCCCAGCGTGACGAAGGCGAGGAAGTGGGTGGCTTTGCGTTCGTAGCGCAGGGTCAAGCGGCGGTATCCGGTCAACCACGCCATGGTTCGCTCGATGACCCACCGGTGCTTGCCTAGCTTCTGGCTGGACTCCACGCCTTTGCGGGCGATGCGGACCCGGATCCCACGCTCGCGTACCCAGGTGCGTAGCTCGGCGTGGTCATCGGCCTTGTCGCCATGCAGCTTGTCGGGCTTGCGCCGGCGCGGTCCACGCCGGGAACGGATCGCGGGAATGGCCATCACCAAGGGCTTGAGCGCGTAGGAGTCGTTGGTGTTGGCCGCGGAGACCGCGACTGACAGCGGCAGGCCCGCTCGCTCGGACAGCACGTGGATCTTCGAGCCGGGCTTGCCCCGGTCCACCGGGCTGGGGCCGGTCATGGATCCCCCTTTTTCGCCCGGACGCAGGCTGCGTCCAGGATCGCTCGGGACCAGTCGATCAGGCCCTGGCTGCCCAGCTCGTCCAGAACAGCGCGATGCAGCCGGCGCCACACGCCGGCGGTGGTCCACTGGCTGAACCGGCGGTGCGCGGTCTGGAAGGACACTCCGAACGACGGTGGCAGCTCCCGCCACCCGCACCCGCTGGTCAGCACGTACACGATCGCGGTGAACACCGCGCGGTCCTCGACCGGCACCGTGCCGCCGCCCTGCGGCCGCGCAGTGAACTGCGGAAGCAGCGGCTTGACCAACGCCCACAGCTCGTCCGGTACCAGCCGCAACGACAAGCGATCAGTCATGACTCACGATCATGACATCAAACCTCTCAGCACCACGTGAGACACGCTCTTAATTGACATTTATCTGCAGTTTCTCGAATGCGGCGATGGAGCATTCTCTCTGCCTGTGGTGCGGAGCACAATAAGTTGACCTCTGTTTAGGTGGAGGTTGCATCACGGTGTTCCGAAGCGGCGCGCGACTGTCCGGCGTCGGCGAACGTGGAAACGAATTCGCCCCTTCGGTGGGCGACAGTAGGGAGCAATCATGATTCTGGTCAGCTGCGCCACCGGAAACGTGGGTGGTGAGCTGATGCGCCAGCTGGTCGGGGCCGGCGTCCCGGTCCGGGAGCAGCACGTCGGACAGCTCGGCGATCGATGTCGTCCGCAGCGACTCGGCATTGCCGTCACCGACGCCGACACCGACTTCGTCGATCTGGCGGCCCAGGGCGGCGAAGACGATCACCGTGACCGCGCACCACCTGTTCTGGGGAGGCCACCACCTACCAGTGGGTCGATGCCGCCGACCTGCGGTCCGGGGAGCACCTCGACACCCCTGGCGACGGGCAGCCTGCCGGTCTGAAGCAGGAGGGCAAGCTGAAGGGGTGCAAGTACACCAACAAGGAGACGAACCAGGTGCTATCACCTCACTGGGCGGTGGGGTTGTCACCTGCCATCCAGCGACTTGACGGCCGGGACTTGCGAGGAGCTATGGAACTGAGCTTCATGGACGCCTACACGCTGTGGCGTCGGCTGCCGTATCCGCCGAAGCCGTCGGGGTCGGAGTTGGAGCCGGCCTTCTTCGCCCTTGCCGAGGCCGACATGCATGCCGAGGCGGTCATCGCGTTCGTGCGGACGGGGGTGTTCCGGCTGTCGGCGGGGGACGTCGTGGCCGAGGCCGCGGCGATCGTCGCCCAGGTTGAGGCCTTGGATGAGGAATCGTTGGGTGACGACCTGGCGGTGGCGCGAGAGCTGCATGCTTACGCGATGTTGCTGGGGGTTCTCTACCAGCGCTTTCTTGAAGTCGGGACGGCCGGCTAGTTCGAAGGGATTCATGTCCGCGGCGGGCGCGGACATGAATCCCTTTCCGGCGTCGGGGTCATTCGGTCATGACGACCGGCGGCTGAAGATCACGTGGGAGACACCGCTGGGGGAGGAGGCGGTTTCCACGTCGAAGCGCTGCTCGAGGCCTTCCAGACCGTCCCAGAGGCGGACGCCGCGGCCGAGGACGATGGGCACGAGCACGACGTGCAGGTGGTCGACGAGGTCGGCGGCGAGGAAGTCGCGGACGACGGTGGGGCCGCCGCCGATGCGGACGTCGAGGCCATCGGCGGCCTTCTTGGCCTCGGCGAGGACGTCCTGAGGGGAGGCGTCACGGAAGTGGAAGACGGTGCCGCCCTCCATCTCCAAAGACGGCCGAGGATAGTGGGTGAGCACGAAGACGGGGGTGTGGAACGGCGGCTCCTCGCCCCACCAGCCGCGCCACGACTCGTCCTCCCACGGCCCACGCTGGTAGCCGAACTTGTTCCGGCCCATGATCTCGGCGCCGACACCGCGGAAGGCGGTCTCGGTGAGGGCGTTGTCCACGCCACGGCTGCCGCCGGGGCCCCGGCCCATCATGTCGCTGGCCCACGCGGTGCGGAAGAACCACTCGGTCAGCCGGTGCCCGGCGTGCCCGAACGGCGTCTCCAGCGACTGGCCCTCGCCGGTGGCGAACCCGTCGAGCGACACGCCCAGGTTGTGCACCCGGACCAGCTGCTTCCCGGCCGGTGATGTCGTCATGACTACCCCTTCCCATCTGCGGTTTCACCCTCAGGTCGGATGCCGACGACGATTCTCTACATCTTCGGGGGACCAGTTTCCGAGAATCTTCCGCCGGCGCCGGGACCGCCGCCAGCGGTCCGACCTGACGTAGTCGTAAGCAGTACTCGCATGAGTCGGGGTGGGCTGGGGGTCGCTGGCTAGCATCGGCGCATGATCGTGGTGGCTGGGGCGACCGGCAACGTGGGGCGGGAAGTGGTTCGCCAACTGCTTGAGGTCGGCGAGGCGGTGACCGCGCTGGTGCGTGACCCGGCGAAGGGGGTGCCGGCGGGGGCCAAGGCGGTGGCGGGCGACCTGACGGAGCCGTCGACGTTGGGCCCGGCGCTGACCGGTGCCGAGGCGTTGTTCCTGCTCAGCGGTTATTCGCCGGACATCTTCACGGAGGCGGAGAAGGCCGGGGTGCGGCGGGTGGTGCTGCTGTCCGGCGGCTCGGCCGAGACGGGCGACCGGACCAATGCCGTGGCGCGCTACATGATCGACACGGAGGATGCGCTGCGGGCGTCGGGGCTGGCGTGGACGATGGTGCGGCCGCGCATGTTCATGACGAACGCCTTCCAGTGGACGGCGCAGATCAAGCGGGGCGTGGTGCGCGCGCCGTGGGCGGACGTGCCGTCGGCGGTGATCGACCCGGCCGACATCGCGGCGGTGGCGGCGAAGGCACTGGTGTCGGCGGAGCACGAGGGCCGCGAGTACCCGGTGACGGGCCCGGAGGCGCTGCGGCCGGGGGATCGCGTGCGCATCCTCGGCGAGGCGCTGGGGCGGGAGCTGCGGTACGAGGCCCAGCCCGATGACGAGGCCCGGGCCGAGATGCTGGCGCAGATGCCGGAAGAGTATGTCAACGCCTTCTTCGGCTTCTACTCCGAAGGAAAGCTCGACGAGGCAACGGTTTTCCCGACGGTCGAGCAGGTCACCGGCCGCCCGCCGCGCACGTTCGCGGACTGGGCCGCCGCCAACGCGGCCCGGTTCGACTGACGTCAACCGAAACGGTGGTCACGCCGGTCTGATTCGCGTTCATCGACGAATCCGGCGTGCGTGCCTGTGGCTACCGGACTCGTCCGTGTCCGGAAGTTCCCCAATCAGTCGTGAGGCGACCGGCCGTGGCCTACCGTGGCCGTGAGGACGAGCCGGCTGGGGGACCCCGTGAGCAAGATCAATATTCACCCGGACCATCTGCGGAGCTCGGGTGGGAAGCTCAGCGCCTTCGGCGGCAAGCTGGCCGAGGGCGGGCAGAAGCTGGAGTCGGCCGGCCAGAGCCTGGTCTCGCACGCCAGTGGGGACCGCTCCGGGATCGGCGCCGTGGTGGCCAAGGCGTTCGGCAAGGGCGTGCAGATCACGGGCAAGGTGTTCAGCGAGGGCGGCCGGGTCGTGGAAGGCGCCGGCAAGCGGCTGCACACGACCGCGAACCTGCACGAGGACGCCGACAACCACGCCGCCGGTCTGCTCAAGCGGCACCACTCGGGTGGCAAGAGCGACATCGATCCGAAGGGTGGCGGCCGCCGCAGCGCCACCCGGGTGGGCAGCGGCGGCGGTGGCAAGCCGTCGCGGGCCCGGCGGCTGTTGGGCGGCGACGCCCGCCGGTCCGCGGTGCCGAACGGCAAGAAATGCACCGGCGGCGACCCCATCGACATGGCCACGGGCGATGTGCTGCTCACCCACATCGACGTCGAACTGCCCGGCACGTTACCCCTGGTCCTGACCCGAACCCACCTGTCGTCGTACCGGGCCGGTCGTCGGTTCGGCCCGAGCTGGGCGTCCACTGTGGACCAACGGCTGGAGATCGATGCCCAGGGCGTCGTGTTCGTGACCGACGACGGCATGCTGCTGTCCTATCCGACGCCGTCGGTCGACGGCGAAGCCGTGCTGCCGGTGGAAGGGCCGCGCTGGCCACTGCGCCGCACGCAGGCCGGCTACCAGGTCCAGATGCCGGAGACCGGGCTGACGCTGGACTTCGCCGGCAACGACGAGCTGGCGCAGTTGACCTCGGTCACCAACCGGGCGGCCGACCGGATCGACATCGAGCACGGGCCCGACGGCGCCCCGGTGGCGATTCGCCATTCGGGCGGCTATCACGTCGTGGTCGGCGCGAGCGGCGAACTGATCACCGGGCTCGCGGTGCGCACGCCGGACGGCGACGTCGTGGTGCGCCGGTTCGGCTATGACGACCAGGACCGGCTCGCCCAGGTCTTCAACGCCGCCGACCAGCCGTTACAGCTGTCCTATGACGCGGACGGGCGGCTCATCGAGTGGATCGACCGCAACGGCATGTCCTACCGGTACGGCTACGACGCCGCCGGGCGGTGCGTGCGCGGCGAGGGCGACGGCGGCCACCTCGACTACACGTTCGACTACGACACCGCCGGCCTCGTCACCACGGCGACGAACTCGTTGGGGCACGTCACGCGCTACCACCTCAACGAGGCGCTGCAGGTCACCAGAATCGTCGACCCGGTCGGCGGCGAGATCGTCTCGGAGTTCGACCGCTACGACCGGGTGGCCGCCCGCACCGATCCGCTGGGCCGCACGACCCGGTTCGAGCGCACCGAGGACGGCGACGTGCGGCGGGTGACGCGTCCCGACGGCTCGCAGACCTTGGCCGAGTACAACGACTTCCGCCTGCCGATCACCATGGTCGATCCGGACGGGGCGATCTCCCGCTGGGAGTACGACGCCGTCGGCTCGGTCGTGGCCGAGACGGACCCGCTCGGCGCGACGACCCGCTTCGGCTACGACGAGAGCCATCACCTGTCCTCGATCACCGACGCGCTCGGTGCGGTGACCGCCGTCGTCTGCGACCGGAGCGGTCTGCCCGTCGCGGTGACGGATCCGTTGGGAGCGACCACCACCTACGCCCGTGACGCGTTCGGGCGTATCACCGCCGTCACGGATCCCTTGGGCGGCATGACCGAGCTGGGCTGGACCGCCGACGGAAAGCTGGCGTGGCGGCGTGAACCCGACGGTGCGGTGCAGCGCTGGTCCTATGACGGGGAAGGCAACCAGGTCGAGCACGTCGACGCGCTCGGCCAGGTCGAGCGCACCGAGTACGGCGCGTTCGACCTGCCGGTCGCGCACGTCGACCGGAACGGCGAACGGACGGGGTTCGCCTACAACACGGAACTGGGCCTGGTCGCGGTGACCAACCCGGCCGGCCTGGTGTGGCGCTACGACTATGACCCGGCCGGTGATCTGATCGGCGAGACCGACTTCAACGGCCGCACCATGCGGTACGAGCGCGATGCCGCCGGACAGCTGGTCGCCCGGACCAACGGGGCCGGCCAGACGGTCACGTTCAGCCGGGACGTGTTGGGACGCGTGGTCGAGCGCCGTACCGGCGACGATGTGACCACGTTGGCCTACGACGCGGCCGACCGGATCGTGCGCGCCACCAACCGGGACGCGGACGTGGCGTCCGCGTACGACCCGCTGGGCCGGCTCGTCGCGCAGACCACCAACGGCCGCACCGTGTCCAACGACTTCGACGCGGTCGGGCATCGCGTCCGGCGGGTCACCCCCAGCGGTGCGCAAACCCGGTGGCACTTCGATCCGGCCGGCAATCTGTCCACTGTGGACACCGCGGCGCGGCGGCTGGAGTTCGCCTACGACCCGGCCGGGCGGGAAGTCTCCCGCCGCGTCGGCGCCCTGACGCTCGACCAGACCTGGGACGCCAACCACCGCCTGCGCACCCAGGCCTTGACCGCCCCCGGCCAGGCTGGTCGGCAGCAGCTGCTTCAGCGGCGCGCGTACACCTATCGGGCCGACGACGCCGTCACGAACATCGTCGACCAGCTGGCCGGTGTCCGGCAGTTCGACCTCGACCCGCTCGGCCGGATCACCGAGATGCGGGGCGCCGAGCGTCGGGAGAGCTACCGCTACGACGCCAGCGGCAACGTCGAACAGGGGCAGGCCACCGGCACGCTCGTGCGCACCGCCGGCAACGTCCGCTACGACCACGACGGCCAGGGCCGGGTGATCATGAGGCAGGCCCGAACCCTGTCCGGCCAGGTCCGCGTCTGGCGTTACTCCTGGGACGGCGACGACCGCCTGACCTCGGTCACCACACCCGACGGGGTCGTCTGGCGCTACGGGTACGACGCGTACGGCCGCCGTGTGCACAAGTTGCGCCTCGCCGCCGACGGCCAGATCGCCGAACGCACCGACTTCGCCTGGGACGGCGCGACGCTGGCCGAGCAGGCGCATTCCGGCGGGCACGTCACAACCTGGACCTACCGGCCGGACGGCGTCACACCGCTCACCCAGGCCGATCGCGTGCGCAACGCGTCGCAGGGCTGGATCGATCAGCAGTTCTACGCGATCGTCACCGATCTGGTCGGCGCCCCCGCTGAACTGGTCGACGATCGCGGCGAGTTGGCCTGGCGGGCCGACACCACGGTGTGGGGAGCCACGTCGGCCCAGCCGGCCCGGTGTCCGCTCCGGTTTCCCGGGCAGTATCACGATCCGGAGACCGGGCACGACTACAACCTCTACCGCTACTACGATCCCGCCGCCGGCGGCTATCTCTCGCCGGATCCGCTCGGCCTCGACGGCGGCCCCAATCCGCACGCCTATGTGCCGAACCCGGTCACCTGGTTCGATCCGCTCGGCCTGAAGTGCCAGCCCAAGCGGATCTACGACGACTCCTCGTACGGCAAGCACGGCCGGACCGAGCGCCAGACCGCGCACGGCGTGTCGAGCCGCCGGCCGACCAACGGCCAGGCCGCGCTGGACCGGTCGATCGACCCGGACCCGGACAATCCGGCGGTGTTCCGCCGCTACGGTGTCGACCACGAGAACGGCGAGATCGTCGTGCTCGACCGGCACCATTACGAGGAGGACGAGGACGGCAACATCACCAAGGAGTACTACCACGGGCACGTGCCCGATCCGGCCACCATCCCGTCCAAGATCATGACCATGCTCAAGCGAGGTGGCATGGTCGGCAAGAAGAACCGGGTGCTGCCCCCGGACAGCGACTAGGAAGCGGACCCATGGACGACATCGACTGGGCGACCGGGCACGGGCTGCTGGCCGTGGACGACCCGGCGGAGGTCGACAACGCCTTCGCCCGCAACGAGAAACACGTCGGCATCGCGGTCGTGGGTCTCGCGCTGAACAACGAGGACCTCGACGCCGTCGCCCCGCGGGTGGTGCGCGCCATCGAGTCCGATGACGTGGAGACCCGGCGGCTCGGCTTCACCGCCGCCGGTCACAGCGCCCGCCTGTTCGAGGCCCTGGACCCGCGGATCGCCGAGGTGCTGCGCCGCTTCCGCAAGGACGGCATCGCCGCGACCGCGCTCGACGACGTCCTGCAGTACGTGCCGTTCCGACAGCTGCCGCGCTGGCTCAAGGCCGAGGCGGTCGGCCGGAAGCTGCGGTGGTCGATCCTCCGGCGCTGAACAAGGAAAAAGGACGGGCGGCGGTGGGCTGGGGGTACACATCGCCGCCCGTCCGTCATGCGGCGCGGGGAGGGAGGCCCGAGCGCCGCAGGACTGGTGAGCTCAATGGCCCGGATGCGTGGTGGGTGGTCCCGTGGGGTGATCCGGTCCTGGCTCGGGGTGCGTGCTCGGCGGGCCGTGACCCTGGCCGCCGTGGTCCTTCTCCTTGGTTGTCGTGGTCGTTGGGGTGACCTGGCCTTTTCCTTGTTTGCTGCCAAGGAGTCCGGCGCAGTAGGCGTCGACCTGGTCCCGCCCACCGGCGGCCGTGATCAGCGCGGAGAACGCCGGGTTGTCCAAGGCCTTGCCGTGATCCGAGCCGGCGCCGGCGGTGAAAGCGTTGCACAGGCCGGTCAGGGACGGGGACGGCGTGCCCGACGACGTGGCGGCGGCACCGTTGTCGTCACGGTGTTCGGTCGTCGTCGGGTGGGTCGTCGGCGGTGGCGCGACCGCGGACGGGGTGGGATCGCTGGAGCGGGATGGTGCGACGTGGGAATTCCCGCCCAGCGGTCCCGGCAGGTAGCCGATGACGGCGGCCGTGGCGACGCCGCCGATGGCGACGGCGAGTACGGCGACGACGGCCGCGAGCTTGGCGCTCAACAACTTCGCCAGCAACGGTCTCTGTGGCTGCGCTGCGGTGGTGAGACGAGCGGCGCGGAAGGCCGCGACCGCAGCGTGTTCACCCGCGAGCTCGCTGTCTTTGGCTGGGGCGGCCGCGACAGCGAGCAGGGCATTCAGCGGGTGGCCGCCCGTAGCCGGCGCACCGTCGAGCAACTGCTCGGCGGTGCGCCGATCTGGGCGGCGGTCGTGCGTGCTCATCTCACCTGCTTCAGCGTCGGGGTGGCATTTTGTGTCACACCACCCGCTGACCTGCGGGTTTCCGGGATCAGGTCGGCCAGCGTGCGCAGTCCGCGATGGGCCGCCATGCGCACCGCGCCGGCACGCTTGCCGAGCACCTTGGCCGCGGCCTTGGCGTCGAGGCCCATGACCGCGCGCAGCAGGACCGCTTCGGCCTGGTCACGGGGCAGTTTTGAGATCAACTCCAGCGCCGCGTCGGTGTCCATCGCGGTCACCGCCGACTCGGCCGTGTCCTCGCGGGCCGGCACCTCGCTCAGCTGCTCGTCGGTGGCCGCGTTCACCGGGCGTCTGCGCTGGTGGCGCAGGTGATCCAGGGCTCGGTTGCGGGCGATCGTGGCGGCCCAGCCGCGGAATCCGTCCTCGTCGCCCTTGAAGGTCGACAAGTCCCGGGCGATGTGCAGCCAGGCCTCCGAGGCGACGTCCTCGGCATCGGTTCCGACCAGGACGCGGAGGTAGCGCAGCAAGCCCGGTTGAACCGCGCGGTACAGCACCCGGAACGCGTTCTCGTCGCCGTCCTCCCGCACCGCCCGTAACGCCGCCGACACCTCTCCGGGGTGCTCCGACACCAGCGCCTCACCGCCCTTCCGCCGCGCCATCATGGTCCATGCGGGGCGGCAACGGAACCACTGCGCAGCGTGGTGTGCGCAAACCGTGTCGTCTAACGAAAAGCTAACGACACTGTCCATTGCGGAGCGAGCGGCGCAAGATGCCGCGTCGTAGCCTTCCACTCGCTTCCTGGAGTCCACCATGGTCAAAACCGGTCTGCTCGGAGTCGCCACCGCGGTGCTGCTCACGCTCGGCGCCACGTTCGCGGCGTCCGGCGTGGCCGCCGCGGCCACGGACACCCCGCCCCCGTCAGGGGATGATCGGGCGGTTGTCCACTCCGGCAACGCCGTCACATGCGAGCAGGCCCACCTGACCGGTGGCATCGTCAAGGTCACCGCCACCGTGGACGCCAGCAACACCTACGTCACCGTGACCGGTGTGCCCGACGGCACCGTCATCACCGGCATCGTCGTGAAGGGCAGCGACGCGTTCAACGTCTACAGCAACCTCGGCCGGTTGCCGTGGAAGAACCTGCACGCGCCCATCGCCGGTAACAGCGGCAAGCCCGCCACCATCAGCCACTGGTTCGCCTGCGGCACCGAGACCACGTCGTCGACCAGCAAGACGCCGTGCCCGCCCAGCAGCACCAGTGTCACCAGCTCCACCAGCAGCACGAGTAGCACCAGCAACACGAGCACCACCACCGCGCCGTCGTCGACCACCACGACCGCCTCGGTGACCACCACCACGACCGCCGTGGCCGCCGCGACCACGACCACCAACCCCGCCACCACGCCGCTCGCCTACACCGGGTTCAGCGGCGGGTGGCTGGTCATCCTCGCCGCCATCCTGCTGCTCGGCGGCGCAGCCCTCATCGCCATCCCCAAGCTCCGTGCTCGCCGTCGCTGAGTAACCCTCATATAAGTGGGCCGTGACCCGCACCGCGTGCCGTGGTGCGGGTCACGGCTGTTTCGGCTCCGGCTGTCCAGTGCTGAGAACGGCCCCTTGGCAGAGCGCGCCCCATGGCCGATAATTAGGAAACTTTCCTAACCGTGGGCCCGCCGCCAGCCCTGCACTGGAGGACCCATGCGTGTTGCAGCAGCGGCCATGGCCGTGGTCGCGTCGGTGAGCTTGGCGGTGCCGGCGGCGGCCGCGACGACAACGGCTCAGATCCGGGTGGACCAGGTCGGTTACGCGACCGGGGAGACCAAGGCGGCCTATCTGATGGGGGCGACGGTGAACGCCGGGGCGGCGTTCACCGTCACCGACGCCGCCGGCAAGTCGGTGCTGACCGGCAAAGTCGGTGCCAGCACCGGGAAATGGAGCACGGCGTACAGCGCCGTCTACCCGATCGACATCTCGGCGCTGAAGACCGCCGGCACGTACCAGATCAAGGTCGGCGGCACGGTCTCGCCGTCGTTCAAGGTCGACAGCGCGAACACGCTGTTCGGCCCGCTGGCCGACGACACCGTGACGTTCTTCCAGATGCAGCGGGACGGCGCGGGCGTCATCCCGGGCATCATGGACCGCAAGCCGAGTCACCTCACCGACCGCACCGCCGCGGTCTACGAGACGCCGAAGTTCAACGACGAGACGATCACCAGCAAGATGACCAAGACCGGCGCGACGATCGACGCGTCCGGTGGGTGGTTCGACGCCGGCGACTTCCTCAAGTTCACCGCGACCGCGTCGTACACCGTGACGAATCTGTTGCTGTCGCAACGATCCCACCCGAACGCCGCGCTGGCCGCCGAGGCGCAGTACGGCCTCGACTACTTGAACAAGATGTGGGACGCCAAGAACGGCGTGCTGTACGCGCAGGTCGGCATCGGGGTCGGCAACGGCAGGGACTTCGTCGGCGACCACGAGGTGTGGCGGCTGCCCGAGGCCGACGACGCGTTGACCGTCAAGCCGGGCGACAAGGACTACTTCATCAAGTACCGCCCGGTGTTCGCGGCCAACAAGCCCGGCGAGAAGATCAGCCCCAACCTGGCCGGTCGGATGGCGGCGGCGTTCGCGCTGGCCGCCCAGAACGCGACCGACAAGGTCAAGGCCAAGCAGTACCTGTCCACCGCGGCGTCGATCTACGCGCTGGCCAACACTTCCGGCGGCGGCATTGTCTCCGTCTTCCCGCACGGCTACTACCCCGAGTCGTCCTATTTGGACGATCTGGAGTTCGGCGCCACCGAGCTTTCCCTCGCCGCCATGGCGTTGGGCGACAACCGGGCCGACACCTGGGCGACCGACGCCGGCACGTATGCCAAGGCATACCTGGCAAGCAGCAACCACGACTCGCTCAACCTGTACGACACCAGCGCGCTCGCCCACGCCGACCTGATCCAGCTGCTGCGCCGGCCCAACGCCCCCAAACTCGCCGTCACCGAGGCCAAGCTGACCGCCGACCTCGCCCGTCAGCTCTCGGCCGGCACCGCCCAGGCGGCCAAGAGCCCCTTCCGCACCGGCGCGCCGATCCAGGACGGCGACGGCGCCACGCACACGTTCGGGCTGCTCACCACCGCCCTGCTGTACGGCAAGCTGACCGGCAGGCACGACTACGACGCCTTCGCCACCCAGCAGCGGGACTACATCCTCGGCTCGAACGCTTGGGGCATCTCGATGTTCATCGGCGTCGGCAATGCCCCCAAGTGCGTGCACAACCAGGTCGCCAACCTGTCCGGCAGCCTCACCGGCACCGGCAAGCTCGCCATCGGCGGCGTGGCCAGCGGGCCCACCAACGCCCACCAGTTCGACACCATCGACCCGCTGCCCGACGGCTACCGGGCGTGCAGCGACCCGTCGTACCAGGCCTACGACTCCAGCACCGTCCGCTACCTCGACAACATCCTCACCTGGGCCACCAACGAGCCGGCCGACGACTACACCTCGACCGGCACCCTCGCCCTCAGTCTGACCGCCGCCGGCTGATCCCTGTCGCCGCTGGGGCGGACCAGTTCCGTCCCAGCGGCTCGGCTCCGTCGGCCGTTCCACCGCTGAAAAGACGCAGGTAGTCCGTGGATATCGGCCGGGTAGCGGCTGCTATCAGGATCGATGAAGCAGTGCGGAACGCCGACGTCGGGGGCAGGAAGGCGTGCCAAAGGGGAGCACGCTGTCCACCCCCACCGGGGCAGTCGGATGTTTCCCGGAGTGCGTGCCCGAGCCAGGGCACGCACTCCTCCTGCTCGTCAAGGTGGCGTCGGTGGGGCAGACTGCGCCGATGGAGCGAGTCACCGGCATTGGCGGGATCTTTCTTCGGGCGCGGGACGGGGAGGCGCTGCGGGCCTGGTACGCCGAGCATCTGGGCGTGGACATGGGGGAGTGGGGCGGCAAGCAGTTCGCGTGGACGGCGGGTGGCTCGACGACGTGGGCGGTGTTCGACGCGGACGCGGAGCACCTGGGGGAGCCGACGCAGAGCTTCATGGTGAACTACCGGGTGCGCGACCTGGACGCGATGCTGGCGCAGTTGCGGACAGCCGGGGTGAAGGTGTCGGACGAGGTGAGCGACACCGATTACGGCCGGTTCGGGTGGGCGCACGACATCGAGGGCAACAAGTTCGAGTTGTGGCAGCCGCCGGCGGGGGAGTGAGCAAGTAGCCGATCGGCCCGGGTCACTCGGCTGTTGGAGTGACAACGGGGCTGTCGGCGTGCGCAGTTCCGCTGCTGTTCAGCGTAAGATCACGTTGCTGGACATGAGCATTCCCCCTGCCCGGGAAGTGTGGCTTCCGTTTGCCCTCTACCTGGGAGAGGTTCGCGTGAACGAATCGCTTGTAAGCCGTCGTGTCTTAGTCGTGCTGATGGGATCGGCGTTGGCCATGAGCGGGGCGGCAACCGCCCACGCCGTGAGCGCAGTGGCCTGGCCTGGCAGTAGTTCGGTGTCCACGGCGGACGCCGCGAACGTCTTCGGTGAGGACATGAGCGGCCTGTACCAGGAGGGCAGCGTCCTCTGGGTGGCGCAGAACTCCGGCAAGCTGTGGCGGCTGAAGCGCAACGGATCGAGCTGGACCCCGGACACTGCCAACGGCTGGTCCAAGGGCAAGACGCTGCACTACCCGAACGGCTCCGGCACGCCTGACGACGAAGGCGTGACGCTCACCGGAGCCGGCGCGGCCGGCGGCGTTTTCGTGTCCACGGAACGAAACGGCGACAAGTCGGGCACCAGCCGCACCTCGGTGCTGCGCTACGACGTGAGCGGCACGAGCTCGACGCTGACCGCCACTCGGGAGTGGAACCTGACCGCGGACCTGCCGCCGGTCGACGCCAACCTCGGCTTCGAAGGCATCACCTGGATCCCCGACGCCTCGCTCACCGCGGCCGGCTTCAAGGACTCCTCGACCGGCGCCGCGTACGACCCGAACGGCTACGGCTCCCACACCGGCGGCGTGTTCTTCGTCGGCGAAGAGGGCACGGGCATGATCTACGGCTACGTGTTGCAGGACTCCGGCGCGTTCAAGCGCATCGCCTCGATCAGCAGCGGCATGAGCGCCGTGATGGAGCTCCAGTGGGAGCCGCAGGCGTCGCGGCTGTGGGTCGTCTGCGACAACCACTGCAACGGCCAGCACCGGACGTTGCAGATCAACGCGTCGGGCGTCTTCGTCAACACCGCGATTTACAACCGGCCGTCCGGCATGCCCAACTACAACAACGAGGGCTTCGCCGTGGCCGGGGCCGACGAGTGCGTGAGCGGCAGCAAGCCGGTGTACTGGTCGGACGACAGCGACGACGGCAACCACGCGCTGCGCCGCGGCACCATCACCTGCTGACCTCGACGGCCCCGCGGCCGAAAGCCGCGGGGCCGCGAGGGTGTCAGTACGGCCAGCCCGGCACGTTCAGCCGAATGCTGTACAGGCCGAAATTCCCGGTGTCGCCGCCGTTCGACGGACTGCCGGACGTGATGTAGAGGGTGCGGCCGTCCGGCCCGCCGAACGCGGCGTTGGTGGCGTTCTGACCGGCGCTGATGGTGCCCAAAGCCTGTCCGGCGGGGGAGAAGACGTGGATCTTCCCGTCGCTGAAGGTGACCTGGTAGATGTTGCCGGCGCAGTCGACCGTGCCGCCGTCGGTGCCGCCGAGGGACGCGAAGTCGCTGCGGGGCCCGGTGCTGCCGTCGGCGTTGACCGGGTACTTGTAGATCTTGCCGGTGGCGTTGCCGCCGACGTACAAGGTGCGGCCGTCAGGCGACAGCTCGATGCCGTTGGGCTCGCGGATGGAGTCGTCGATCAGCGACACGACGCCGTTCTTGACGCGGAAAACGTCGGTGTGGCCGGACATCTGGTCCGGCCGGTCGGCCCGCTGGAAGTCGGGGTCGGTGAAGTACACGGTGCCGTCCGCGCCGATGGTGACGTCGTTGGGCGAGTTGAACTGGTGCCCCTGGTAGTTGGCGGCCAGCGTGGTGCGTTGCTTGGTGGCCAGGTCGTACGCCGACACGCTGCGCTGGTCGTGGGTGGCGGCGATGACCGTTTTGCCGTCCCGGCTCAGGGAAAGCCCGTTGCTGCCGGAGTTGGTGACCCAAGTGGAGAAGCTCGCGGTGGACGGCGTGAAACGCAGGATGTCCGACGCCTGCACGTTCTGCGGCCCGGAACCGTCGTGCATGTCGGTCAGCAGCAGAGTTTGGCCGGCCGCGTCCCAGACCGGGCCCTCAAGGAAGTTGAAGCCGTCCTTGATCTTCGTGGCCGTCAGGTTCTGCGACGGCAACGGAGTGCCGAACGGGCCGCTCGGGCAGGGGCCGCCGGTCGGCGGCGTGGTGGTCGCCGGCAGCGTCCACTGCTGGTTGGCGCCGGCGCCGCACGTCCAGATCTGCAACGGGGTGCCGTCGGCGCTGCTCACGCCGGTGGCGTCGAGGCATTTGCCTGAGCCGGCGTTGACCAGCTGGCCGGCCGAGGCCGTCCAGCGCTGGGCGTTGGTGCCGTTGCAGTCATACATCTGCACCTTGGCGCCGTTCTGGGTGGATCCGCCCGACACGTCCAGGCATTTGCCCAGGGCTCGGAGCGTGCCGTCGTCGCCGGCGGTCCACTGCTGGGCCGCGCCGCCGGTGCACGTCCACAGCTGGACCCGGGTGCCGTTGGCGCTGGTGCCCCCGGTGACGTCGACGCACTTGCCGCCGATGCCGGTGATCGCGCCGGTGGCCGCCTTGGCGGTCGGGACACCGAGCGCCGCGACGGCGACGGCCGCCGCGGCGACGGCGAGAGTTCTGGTGAGCTGGCGAGTTCTCATGGGCCTTCCACGGGTGGCAGGGTTCGTGGGGCGCCTCGCCGTGGCGGCTCGCCGAGACAGAACTTCTGTCTACACGACGAATCGCCTGTTTCAATGTGTTACTAACTGGGCCGGACGATCTGCTGCAAGGCCCAGTGGTTGCCGTCGGGGTCGTCGAAGAACACGAAGCGCCCCCAGGCCAGGTCCTGCACCTCGCTGACCTCGGCGCCGCGCTCGACCAGCTCGGCCCGGACCTTGTCGGCGTCGTCGACCACGGCCTGCAGCCCCTTGACCGAGCCCGGTTCGGCGTCGGTGAGGCCCTTGCCGAAGGCGATCGAGCAGGCCGAACCGGGCGGCGTCAGCTGCACGAAGCGGACCTCGTCACTGACCGTGTGGTCGTGGTCGAGATGGAAGCCGATCTTGTCGACGTAGAAGTCCCGGGCCCGGTCGATGTCGGTCACCGGCAGGATCACGAGCTCGATTCTGATGTCCATGCCGATGACGATAGAACGCATTGAGGACAGGTTCCGTCCTCAATTGAAAGTTTGACCCTCCGGTAAGGGGAGGGCCGATGATGCGTGCATGGCGGTCCTGCTGTCCATCGGCGACTTCTCGCGGATGACCTATCTCAGCGTCAAGGCGCTGCGGCACTACCACGAGCTCGGCCTGCTGGTGCCGGCCGAGATCGACCCGTCCACGGGCTACCGGCTGTACGGGCCGGCGCAGGCGCGGACGGCGCAGGTGATCCGGCGGTTCCGGGACCTGGGCATGCCGTTGGACGAGGTCGGGGCGGTGTTGGCGGCGCCGGACGTGGCGGCCCGCAACGCGGTCATCGCGGCGCACCTGCGGCGGGTCGAGCACCAGCTCGAACGGACCCAGGCGGCGGTCAGCTCGCTGCGATCGCTGCTGGAGCAGGAGACCTCGCCCATCGAAGTCGAGTGCCGCTCGGTTCCGGCGATGACGGTGCTGGCCGTCGGCGGCCGGATCGCGATGAGCGACAGCGAACTCTGGTGGACCGAGGCCTTCGATCAGCTGGAGGCGGCCGTCGGCGCGCACCGGGCGGGGCCGCTCGGCTGCCTCTATTACGAGGAGTTCTTCACCGACGACGCCGGCGACGTGCTCGCGTACGTCCCCGTGCACGGCGAACCGTCCGGGCGCGGCGACATCGAGCTGCTGGAGCTGCCGGCCGCGGAACTGGCCGTCACGCTGCACCGGGGGCCGTTCGGCGAGCTGGACCGGACCTACAGCGCGCTGGGCACGTACGTGGCCGGGCGGGAGATCGGCGTGCCGGGACCCATCCGGGAGACCTATCTGGTCACCGCCGGCGACGAGTCCGCGCATCGCACCGAGGTCGGCTGGCCCGTCTTCACCATCACCGATTAGGAGCACACCATGGGTAGCACTGTCTTCGCGGTCACCTTCGACTGCGTCAACGCCGCCGAGCTGGCCGGATTCTGGGCCCGGGTGACCGACCGCGAGGTCGACGCCGACGGCTCGGCCGCCTTCGCGTCGGTCGGCCTCGCCACCGAGCGGCCGGGCCTGCCGCGGATGATGTTCTTCGCGGTGCCGGAGGGCAAGTCGGCCAAGAACCGAGTGCACCTCGACCTGGTCGCCGCCGACCTGGCGGCCGAGGTGGCGCGCCTGGTGTCGTTCGGCGCCACCAAGGGCGCGGAGTTCGAGGAGGGCGGCGCGCGCTGGATCACCCTGGCCGATCCCGAGGGCAACGAGTTCGATCTCGTCGCGGCCTGACCGGGCGTGGCCGGCCAGCATGACGCGGGTCACGCAACGCCGTCGTGACGGCCGGGAACACCTGGTCATGACGACCAAGAAGCTGACTCTGGCCCTGGCCGCGACGGCCGCGATCGGTGCGCTCGCCGTGGGCGGGGCGGTGGCCTTCGCCGCCGCGCCGGGCACCGCGACCGGCACCGCCACCCAGGCCACCCAGGCCGCCACCGGCGACGCGAAGATCATGCTGGAATGCCTGGCCGCCAACGAGGTGGGCAACCGTGGCGCCTGGCGCCCCGGCGCTCGGCTGAACACCGACGCCACGCACGGGTTCCTGGTGATCCGCACCGACAAGAACGCGGCCGTGTGCGTGGTGGAGAACGACCACGGCACCGGCCTGATGGGCGGCGTGATCGACAACCACGACTACGGCAAGCTCACCGCCCAGCGGCCGTTCGACTACCTCACGTCCATGAACTACCCGCACCAGTCCGTCCACTTCGGAATCTCCACTTCGGACGTCACCGGCGTGTCGCTGGTCGGCCCGGACGGCAAGTCCGCCGCCGCCACGGTCAAGGACGGCACCTTCGCCGTGCTGGCCAAGGCCGGCGAGAACAGCAACGAGCCCACGACCAACCACATCCGAGCGACCCTCGCCAACGGTCAGACGGTCGACGGCCCGTTCCGCGGCTAGGATGGGAGCCGGCCGTGCCGCGGGTCCGCGGTGCGGCCGGTGGTCTCGTCTCGAAGAGGCACGCAACGCCGTCGGGGCGACCGGGAACTAGCCCGGTGTGACGATGGCTGGAGAGCACGTGCGGCTGGTCGATCCGCCCGAATGGGACGATCTGCCGCCGAGCGACGACCAGACGCTGTGGGAGCAGGCGGCGCGCGGCGACAAGGCGGCGTTCGGCGAGCTGTACCGGCGGCATGCCGAGGCGGTGTGGAACTACGCCTACCGGCTGACCGGGTCCTGGGCCACCGCCGAGGACCTGACGTCCAACACCTTTCTCGCCGCCTGGCGCAAGCTGGGCGAGATGACGCTGGTCAACGCCAGCGCCCGGCCGTGGCTGTACACCGTGGCCAGCAATCTGGCCCGTCACGAGTACCGGCGGGCCGGTAGGTTCTCCCGGGTGCTGTCGCGGGTGCCGCTCAACGACACCACCCGTGACCACGCCGAGGACGTCGCCGCCCAGATCGACGCCGACCGGCGGTTGAAGACCGTGTTGGACGCCGTGGCGAAACTGCCCAAGGGGGAACGACAGGCCGTGGAGCTGTGCCTGCTCGGCGAGCTGCCCACCGCCGAGGCCGCCGAGGTGTTGGGCATCGCCGAGGTCAGCGTGCGGGCGCGGGTCTCTCGCGCGCGCAGCCGGCTGCGTGGTCTGCTCGGCGGCATGGGCCTGGAGGAGGGGCGATGAACGACATCCCGGAGCGGCGGGAGATGCCCGAGGCCCTGCGTGAGCGGCTGTGGGCCGAGGACATCGAGCCCCAGCTCGCGCCCCGGCACCGGATGCGCGCGCCACTGGCCGTCGCCGCCTCCGTCGTGGTCTTGGCCGTGCTGGTGGCCATCGGTCTCACGCAGCTGCGCGGCAACGACACCAACGTCGCCTCCGGCCAGTCCCAGCTGGTCAAGGAGTGCGTCCGCAGCACCCCCAACATGCCGGTCCCCAGCAGTTGGCGCGCCGGGGCCCGCTACGACCTCAATTCCCAGCTCGGCTTCCTGGTGATCCGCAACAGCCGGACCGCCGCGGCGTGCGTCATCGAGAACGGCAAGGGCACCGGCGTCATCGGCGGTCCCCCCGACTCCACCGACCGGTACGCCCAGCTCACCCCCGAGCGGCCGTTCGACTACCTGACGTCGATGAACTACCCCAAGGAGTCCGTGCACTTCGGCATCGCCACCGGCGACGTGATCGGCCTGTCGCTGGTCGGCCCGGACAACTCCGTGTCGCCCGGCGTCGTCGCCGACGGGACCTTCATCGTCCGCGACACCATCGGCGAGAACAGCGGCCAGCCCACCACCAACTACGTGCGAGCCACCCTGGCCAACGGCAAGACCGTGCAGGGTCCGTTGCGGAA
>DATJJB010000363.1:0-11234 GCA_035492655.1 Kutzneria sp.
AGCCCGGGTGCTCGGTGGCGACCTTCTTGCCCAGGGTCTCGTACTCTTCCCAGGTGGTCGGCACCTGATAGCCCCACTGGGTCATCAGCGCGGCGTTGTACCACAGCACCGTCTGCGCCAGGTCGTTGCGCAGGCAGTAGATCACACCGTCCACTGTGCACGGTTGGTTGGCGTTGCGGGCCCAGCCGTCCAGCGTCGACTGCGGCAGCAGGCCCTTGTTCAACGGGGCGGCGAACTTGGCCGTGACCGCCCACGTCGCCTCGTTGTTCTGGGAGCTGAACACCACGTCCGGCCAGCCGTTGCCGGTGCGGTTGAACAGGCTCACCTTGGTCTGCAGGTAGTTCGACCCGTTGGCGTCGCCGTCGTAGGTGACGATGTCCATCTTCACCGCGGGGTGCTGCTTCTGGTACAGCTGCGCGGCGGCCAGCCGGGTCGAGTCGACCCACACGGTCAGCGGGCCGTCGGACTGCGGCGCCTGGGTGAAGCCGTCCTTGGCGTCACCGGCGTTCGTGGTGCCGCTACAGGCGGTGGCGACCAGCGCCAAGCCGGCCAACAGGGCGGTGGTCGGGCGAAGTCCTGCCGCGCGCACGGCGCGGTTCCTACGGATCATGGCTTGCTCCACGGCGGTGTGGGCTGGCGACCCCAGAATTAGGCTCCCCATCACCGCCCACGTCAAGAGCAAGAGCCCACCTAATTCCGCCGCTCCGGCGCATTTTTCGCGGATATTGGGCCATTCTCGCTAATCTTCGATGGTTTCGATGCGCCGATCGCGTCAAAATAAGTCCTACACATCGATGATCCATCAGCGGTGGCGTACGCTCATCTCAGGCCGGTGTCCGGTTGGCCACGACCACGGAGGTACGCGGTGGACGCACTGCCCGGAGCGCCGGCGACCGCCGGGAAGGACGGCGTGTCGACCGCCTACCGTCCCGGCTACGAGCTCGTCGCCGAGCAGATCCTCCAGCTGATCGCCGATCTCCGGCTGCGCCCGGGCGACCGGATGCCGACCGAGAACGAGCTGGCCGCCCGGCTGGGCACCAGCCGCACCGTGGTCCGGGAGGCGGTCAAGATCCTCTCCGCGATCGGCCGGGTGCGGGCGCAGAAGGGCCGCGGCCTCTACGTCGCCGACGACGAGGGCATGCTCGGCACGGCCCGCTGGGGCGGCTTCTTCCTGCCGACCGACCTCGACCACGTCTACATGCTCTTCGAGTTCCGCCGCATCCAGGAGATGGAGGCCAGCCGGCTGGCCGCCACCCGCGCCACCCCGGCCGAGCTGCGGGCCATCGAGGCCGCGTGCGAGACCTGCCGGCACGGCCATGTCACCGGCGAGGCGGCCGTCTTCGAGCAGGGCGACGACGCGTTCCACGTCGGGATCGCCACCGCCTCGCACAATCCGCTGCTGGTCATCGCCGTCCGCGAGGCCCGCCGGCTGCAGCACCAGTCCAGCGTGATCGGGCTGAACGGGACCATCGGCGGGCACGCCGAGGACGCCGTCGCCGAGCATGCCGCCATCTACCAGGCGATCAGGGACGGCAAGCCGGAGGCCGCGGCCCAGGCGGCCGCGCTGCACATCGACAACACGCTCGAGGACTACCGCCGCGAGATCCAGCGCCGCGTGTTCGGCTAGCCCGGAGGACGGGTGCTTCCCGTCCCCCGGGCCGCGCATCAGCCGGTGGCGCACACGGTTCCGTTGAGCGTGAAGGCGATCGGCGGCACGTTCGGCCCGGTGTAGTTGGCCACGAAGCCGGCGTTCACGGTGGCGTTCGGCGCCAGCGTCCCGGTGCCGGTCACGACGACGTTCGTGCCGTTCTGGGTCCACGTCGCGTTCCAGCCGCTGCTGATCTGCCGGTACCCGGCCGGCCAGGTGAAGGCGAGCGTCCAGCCGTCGAGCGGGGCCGTGCCGGTGTTGGTGATGTCGACGCCGCCGACGAAGCCGCTGGCCCAGTCGTTCGTGTCGGCGTACCGCACCGAACACGTGCTCTGGGCCGGCGCGGTCGTGGTGAACGTCAGCGGCGGCGAGGACCACGACACCGCGCCGGCGCCGTTGCGGGCCAACACGTTCACCGTGTACCGCTTGCCCGGCTCAAGGTTGCCGACGGTCAATGACGTGCCGGTCGTCTCCCCCAGCTCTTCGCTCGTGGTGCCGACCTGCCGGTACACCTCGTACTTCAGACCGGCGCCGGTCGCCGGCCAGGAGATCGTGGCGGTCCGGTCGGTCACCGCGCCGGCGGACGGCTGCGCCGGCGCCGCGGGTCGGCCGGTGGTCGGCGCGGCCGGATGGAGCAGCACGGTCGTCAGCGAGTACGGCGGCAGCGTCTGGCTGGTGGCCGTGCCGGCGGAGGTGGTGGTGACGGCGGCCGCGCCGTTGGTGAACGTCGACACCGTCGGCGCGGCGTCGGACGGCGTGTAGCCGGCATAGTTGATCGCCACCGTCCGGGCCGCGTCCGGGTCCTTGTTCACCAGCATCAGCGCGAGGTCGCCGTTGGCCCGGCGAACGGCGTAGGCGTTGACCGAGGACTGGTCGCTGCCGGCGGTCACGAACTGGTCGCCGGGACGGGCGAAGGACCCCAGCATGGACAACGCGTGGTACGGCGCGAAAGGCGTGTTCACCGCCGGCTCGCAGACGGAGTTGACGCAGCCCCCGCTGGACAGCAGGCCGGAGTCGCCGTAGTCGGTCTGACCGGCCACAGTGGACACCGTGGTGGGCCCGTTGTGGGTGTCCCACCAGTCGACCGTGAACACGCCGTTGGCCAGCAGGCTGGCGTAGGTCTCGGCGGCGAACAGGGCGCCGGGCTGGGTGTCCATGCCGACGGCGGTGTTGGTCTCGGTCAGTGCGATGCCGATGTCCCGGCCGCCCGCGTACCGGCTGATCTCCTGACGGGTCAGGTAGATCATGTCGGTGACCTGGTCCGGGCGGGACAGCTCGTCGGCCGCGGTCGCGCCGGTCGGGTACCAGTGCAGGATCACGAAGTCGATGTGCGACGCCGCGATCGACAGCACGGTCTGGTTCCACGTCGCGGAGTCACCGCTGCCGACCAGACCGTCCGGCCAGTTCGCCGGCGTGGTGAGGACCGCGCCGATCTTGACCGTCGGGTCGACGGCCTTCATCGCCTCGGAGTAGGCGACCACGCCCTGCGCGTAGGCCGTCGGACTCTTGTCGGCGTGCTGGTCGGCCTCCCAGTCGGCGCCGTAGTGGCCGTTGCCGTACAGCTCGTTGCCGATTTCCCAGTACTTCGCCCCGTATCCCTTGGTGACGTTGGCGTAGCGCACCCAATCGGCGGCCTCCTGCGGCGTGCCACTGCCGTAGTCGGCGATGATGATCGGCTGAGCGCCGGCGCGGCGCACGCCGCCCATGAAGGTGTCGAAGTCAGTGTTCGGTGCGACGTAGCCGCCCGGCGCGGTGTTGTCCTTCCAGTGGTAGATGTCGCCGTAGGAACCGCCCGGGTAGCGCATCATCCCGACGCCGGCCTTGGCGTACAGGTCGGCCACGGTGTCCGTGCCGAGCTCGCTGTCCCACACCGCGTGGTTCACGCCGACCGCCGTGTCGGACACGGTGGCCAGCCCGGCGCGGGCATTGACCGTGACCGTCGCCGCCGGGTCGGCCGCGGCCGGCGCGGCCACGAGCAGTCCCGCGCCGAGTGCCGCAACCGCCGTGATCAGACGGAATCGCCGCGCCGCCAACAAGATCACCATCCTGCCTGTGCCGCAAAGGGAAGATCGCTGTCCGGCCCGAGGAGAACACCGCCGCGAGCGGACCGTCAACCGGCGAAACCGTCGAACCGGGTGGTCGGCGAAACTTTCACTCCGACAGCACGGAAACTTGACAGCGCGGCCTCGGCCGCTCGCAGAATCGACGCATGCACAAGGGTGTCGCGTCCCGACCGACCTCGGTCGCCCTGCCGGCGACGGGGCCGGTGGCCGGCCCGACCACGCCGGCCTCCGTGCCCGGCAACGCCACGTGCTTCGCCGGACTCGGCTCACCCTACGGCGGCTGTGGGCTGCCGCAGTCCGCGCTGGACAGCCAGAACTTCCTGACGCTCAACGTGTTCAACTCGCCCGGCGATGACGGCTGGCACCCGCGGCCGATCCCGGCGTCGTCGTCGAACGCCATCGGCTCGTTCGACGACGGGCCGGGGCAAGCCTTCTGTCGCAACGACTCGTGGGTGTCCGACGGCGACGACGGAGCGACGCTCACCATCCTCGTCGCGGACAGCTGCGACATCAGCATCGGATTCATCCGGTCGGCCCAACCGCACTGGCCGGTGAAAACGGTTTCCCACCTACCGAACGGGATTCACGGCGTCCAGCACTACTCCGAAGGAGGATGGCACGCGGCCACCGCGGACTCCGACATGGACCAGGAGTACTAGTTCTCACTGCCGTCGTCCTGCTCCGACGGCCGCCGTCCGGCCTACCGAGAGTCACGCGCACGACGTCATGAGTGAACGTTCCTTCCTTGCCCCGCACTGATGTTTGCGGTAACACTGAGGTCACGCCACTGGACAATGCCGTCGTGTGAGGTGGAGCGTGACCGCTGTCGAGCCGTGCCCTGCGCGCCCGACGCTCGCTGATGTCGCGCGGGCGGCCGGGGTGTCCTCGGCAACCGCGTCCCGAGTGCTCAACGGTTTTCCGCGCGTGCGCGCCGAGACCCGCAGACAGGTCGAATCCGCGATGGCGACGCTGGGGTACGAACGCCAGCGCGCCGCGCGGGGGCCGACCCAGCCACGCACGCGCTCGATCGCGTTCGTGGTGTGCGAGGAGGGCATGCGCCTGTTCTCCGATCCGTACTTCGCGCGCATCGTGGTCGGCGTCGGCCGCGAGGTGACCGCCGCCGGGCTGCAACTGGTGCTGTTACCAGTTCCATCCACAATGGACTGTCAGGCGCCGGCCATGCACTACCTGAGCAGTGGTCACGTGGACGGCGCGTTGTTCGTCAGCATGCACGGCCGCAGTCCGCTCGATCTCGACCGCATCGAGGTCCCCGTGGTCGTCGGCGGCCGGCCGGTGGACGGCGAGCACGGCGATGTGTCCTATGTGGACGCCGACAACGTCGGTGGCGCCGCACAGGCGGTCCGCCACCTCATCGACAGCGGCCGGTCCTCGATCGCCACCGTGGCCGGGCCGAGGGACATGACCGTCGGACTGGACCGGTTGGCCGGGTACCGCCGGGTGATGGCCGACGCCGAGCGGTCCGACCACGGCCTGGTGGCCTTCGGCGATTTCGGCCAGGCCTCGGGCGAGCACGCCGCGGCCCGGCTGTTGGAGCGCCGGCCGGACGTGGACGCCATCTTCACCGCGTCCGACCTGATGGCCGTCGGCGTGCTGCGGGCACTGCGCCGGGCCGGCCGCCGGGTGCCCGACGACGTCGCCGTGATCGGGTTCGACGACCTGCCGATCGGCCGCCGCACCGATCCCCCGCTGACCACCGTCCGTCAGCCCATCGAGGAGATGGGCGCGCGCATGACCCGCGAACTGCTCGGCCTGATCGTCAGCGGCCCGTCCACGCCACGCCGCGTCGTGCTCGACACCGAACTCGTGCTGCGCGCCTCGGCGTGAACCCCGCTACGCGGTGGGCAGCTCGCCGGTCGCGGCGAAGTCGAGCCGGCGGGCCACCGAAACGGACTGGTCGGCGAACCGCTCGTAGAACCGGGCGACCAGCGCGAGGCTGGCGGCGATGCGCGGGCCGTGCTCGAAGTCCGGGGCGCTGATGGTCGCCATCAGGCCGGCGTGCACCTGGTCGACCTGGGTGTCGACCTGCTCCAGCTCGGCGAACGCGCCGGCGGCCGGCGCGGTGATCAACTCGGCCAGCCGGTCGGCCATGCTCGCGGTGATCTCGCCCAGCGTCGTGAAGGTGCTCTCCAGCTCGGCCGGCACGGCGTGCTCGGGATGGTTGAACCGGGCCGTGTCGGCGACGTGCGCGGCCAGGTCGCCCATGCGCTCCACCTTCTGCGCGCAGTAGGTGGCCGCGAGCACGATCCGCAGGTCACGGGCGACCGGCGCCTGCAGGGCCAGCAGGGCGTACGCGTGCTCTTCGCATTCGGCACGCTGGGCGTCGAGCTTGGCGTCGTCGACGAGGACCTGCTCGGCCAGCCCCAGATCGGCGGTCAGCAGCGCCGTGCTCGCCCGGCGCATCGCGGCGGCGGCCGCCGTGCTCATGCCGGCCAGTTGCGAGCCCAACCGGCTCAGGTCTCCGTGAAAGGCTTCGCGCACCCGATGAGGGTATCGGAGCAGACCTGATCACCGAGACGGCTGTTCGCCGCCCAGCGAGCGCCGGATCTCGGCCAGTCGGTCCTTGGCCGCCTGTTCCCGGTCCGCGAACTTCTTGTCCACGGCCGCCGCGGTGTTCTCGGTGCCCAACCCGGCCAGCTCGGTCGCGCCGAGCGACGTCGTGTACCGGTTCTCGATCTTGTCCCGGACGTGGTCGAAGCTGGGCACGCCGTCCGTGCTGTAGTCCGGCTCCACCGGCGCGGGCGGCGCGGCGGGCACCAGCGCGGCAGCCGGCGTGGCCTCGACGATCTCGCCGTCCACGACGTCCGGGTCGTTCCGGTCCTCGTCCATCGTCGTCTCCTCACCGCGGTCCGGTTTCCGACTCTAGCGTCCCTTCATCCCCACGGTCGGCCGGACGCTACTCTCGGCACACGTGGCAGCACTGACGGTGGAGGCCGAATGCTCAAGCACTTCCGCCTGCGTGCGGGCCTGACCCAGGAGGAACTGGCCGCCCGGTCGGGTGTCTCGATCCGGACGATTCGCGGGCTGGAGACCGGCACTCGCAGCAATCCCCGGCGCGCCTCGCTGCGGCAACTGGCCGATGCGCTGGAGCTGACGCCGCACGAGCGCGAGCAGTTGGCCGGGCTCGGCTCGACCGGGGCGTCGCCGTCGACCACGCAGCCGACGCCCCGGCAGCTACCGTCGCCCCTGCCCGGGTTCGCCGGCCGCGACGCCGAACTCACCGAGCTGGACGGGGCGGGCGACAGCGAGATCCGGGTCGTCGTCGGGGCCGGTGGCATCGGCAAGACCTGGTTGGCCTTGCACTGGGCCCACACGCAGGCCGCCCGCTTCCCGGACGGGCAGTTGTTCGTCGATCTCCAGGGGTTCAACCCCGATCACGAACCCCTCGACCCGTCGACCGCGGTGCGCGGCTTCCTCGACGCGCTCGGCGTCGACGCCGCCAGCATGCCGACGACCCTGGACGGGCTGGTCGCCCGGTACCGGAGCCTGGTCGCCGGCCGGCGAATGCTGATCGTTCTCGACAACGCCGCCACCGCCGACCAGGTCATCCCGCTGCTGCCCGGCACACCGACCTGCACCGTGCTGGCCACCAGCCGGAAGACCCTCACGGCGCTGGTGCTCCGGCACGGCGCCTACCACCTGCCGCTGGGCACCCTGGACGAGGACGACGCCCACAGGCTGCTCTCGCTGCGACTCGGCGAGCGGCGTCTTGCCGCCGAACCCGACGCGGTGGCACAGCTGATCGCCCTGTGCGGACGGTATCCGCTGGCCTTGGCCATCGTGGCCGGCCGCGCCCAGACCCGCCCGCGGATCCCGCTGGCGGAGTTCGCCGCGGAACTGCGTGAGTACGGCGTGACCGCGTTGGACGACGACGATCCGGCGGCCAGCGTGCCGTCGGTGTTGTCCTGGTCGATCCGGGCCCTGACCACCGCGCAGCGCACGGTCTTCGCGCTGCTGGGCACCGCCCCCGGTCCGGACATCAGCCTGCCCGCCGCGATCACTCTCACCGACCTGCCACCGCCTCGGCTGCGGAAGGTGTTGCGCGAGTTGGAGGAATCCTCGCTGATCGACCGGCAGCCGGCCGACCGGTACTCGATGCACGACCTCGTCCGCGAACTCGCCATCGAGCAGGCAGGTCACAGTCTGCCGGCGGACGACCGGGAGGCCGCGTCGCGTCGGCTCGCCGAGTTCTACCTCCACACCGCGTTCGCCGGCGACCGGCAACTGGCGCCGAAGCGGCACCCGATCAGCCTGCCGCCACCGAGGCGTGGTGTCGTTCCCGTCGCGCTGCCGGACGATGGCGTCGTCATGGCCTGGTTCGCCGCCGAGCACGCGTGTCTGCTCGCCGTCCAGCGCGCGGCCGTCACGGCTGGTTGGGACGACGTGGTGTGGCAGTTGGCGTGGAGCGTGAACCGTTTCCACTACCGGCGCAGCTACCTCGTGGACGACATCGCGGTCACCGAACTGGCCCTCGCCGCGGCCGAACGGCTCGACGACACCTCGGCGCTCATCGAAACGCGCCGCCTGGTGGCGCTGGCGCTGGCCCGTGACGGCCAGCCGGAGGCCGCGCTGGACCACCTCCGGCAAGCCCTCGCTCTCGCCGAAGGCCGTGGGCGGCCTGAGGAACTGGCGAACGTGCATCAGATGTTCACCTATGTGCTCGGCCGGGCCGGGCAGGACCAGCAGGCGTATCGGCATGCCGTCCAGGCATTGCGGATCTACCAAGACCTGCGGACCGTGCAGTGGGAGGCCGACGCGCTCAATTCGGTCGGCTGGTACGCCGCCAAGCTCGGTGACTTCGACCAGGCCTGGGAGTACTGCCAGCAAGCGCTGACGCTGCAACGACGTCTGCACGACGAGGACAGCGAAGCCGTTGTCCTGGACAGCCTCGGCTACATCGACCACCACCTCGGCCGGCACGCCGACGCGATCGCGCACTACCGGCAGTCGGTCGCGTTGCTTCGTGCGGTCGGCGACCTCTACCAACTCGCCAGCACGTTGGAGGCACTCGGGCATCCCCACCACGCCCTCAACCAGCTCGCCGACGCACACGCCGTATGGGGCGAGGCCATCGAGCTCTACCAGGCGCAGCACCGGAACGAGGAGGCCGAGCGACTTCGGCGGCATCTCCGCACCGACGACGCCACCGTGCCGGTGAGATCCGCTAAGACGCGGTCTCGGCCGGCTGAGCTGGCGGCGTCCGGGTCCGCACTGCCCACCGGGTCAGCGCCGGCACCGGGATCACCACCAGCAGGAACACCGCGGCGACGAGCAACCAGCCACCGGCGCCGAAGGCCCCCAACGCCACCGTGAACACGGCCGGCGCGAACATCTGCACGGTGGCGGTCGCCGCCTCGCTCGCCCCCTGGTAGGCGCCGCGGGCGTCCTCTCGCATCAGATTGACCGACAATCCCCAGGTCGCGGCCACATAGCCGAGCTCGCCGGCGACGTGCAGGAGCGCCGCGACAACCACGACGCCCGTGCCGATGACGCCGGCCGCGCCCGAAGTGGCGGCCAGCAGCACGCAGGCCGCCGCCAGCACGATCCCGGCGTACACGGCCGTCCGCGCCGACTGCCCCGGCGTGCGGGCAAGCCTGGTGACCGGCACCTGCAACGCCGCGATACCCACCGAGCTGATCACCACCACGACGCCGCTGAGCGCGAGCGGCAGGTGGGTCGAGCCGGAGATCCACAGCGGCAGGCCGGTGGACAACATGGCCCAGCACAGGGACAACAGCGAAGTGAATCCGATGACCGCCAGGTACGGACGGTCCCGCAGTGCCGTCAGCGCGCCCGCCATGGTGCTGGTGTGCACGGGCCGGTTCGGACGGGGCACGGCCAGGGAGGTCGCTGCCAGCACCACGAAAGTCGCCGCGTTGCCGGCGATCGCCACCAGGTACACCAGCGGGCGGTCGGCGGCCAGCACGAGCGCGCCGATGCCGGCCCCGATCGCGTAGCCGACGTGCTGGGCAACGCGTTGTTGGGCCAGCGATCGCGTCCGGGCCGCGTTGTCCAGCACCAGGCCGGCGATCAGCGCCGTACGCACCGCCGTGCCACCGGTGGCCAGCGCCGTGAAGGGGATGGTGACCAGCATGAACGTCACCGTGTTGTGCACCAACAGGTAGGCGGCCATCGCCACGGCCCGGACCGCCGTGATGGCGACCAGCACGAGCCTGGGGTTGAGGCGGTCGGCGACCGAGCCGATCGGCACCGCGGCGGCCATGCCCACGCCGGCGGCCACCGCCAGGCCGACACCTACCGTGATCATCGACAGGCCCAGGATCCTGGTGAAGAACACCGCCCAGATCGTGAACCAGAGGCCGTCGCCGAGGGCGGACACGGCTCTCCCCCACAGCAACGTCCGCAGACCCTCCACCGCCCCCACCCTTCAGTAGCCCCTGAACGATGCCCGCACGCCGCCGCTGCCCGGGAAACCTCGCTCAGCGGTGACCATTCAGGGTTACCTGAACGGTGGTAACGTCAAACCTCGGGCGAGAGGAGTGGCCGATGGCCGGCTGGGTGGATCCGGACGATCCGGTGCTGTCCTCGGTGACCGGCCTGGCGCGGGAGTTGTCCGATCCGGTGCGGCTCACGGCCTTGCAGCTGCTGGCCATCGAAGGCCCGCACACGATGATCCAGCTGGCCGACGCCATCGGCGTCGCCGCGCCCCGCCTCGGCAACCACCTCTCCCGGCTGCGCGCCGCCGGCCTCGTCGCGGTCGAGCACACCGGCCGGCATGCCGTGTACCGGCTCGGCCGCGCCGATCTCGGCGACGTGCTCACCGCGTTGTCGCGCTATGCCGCCAACAGCGATCTCGAGGTCCCTGGCCGACCGCCGTCCGCGGCCGACATCGCGCACACCTGCTACGACCACGCGGCCGGCCGGCTGGGCATCTCGGTGTTCGCGATGGTGATCGAGCGCGCCGCCCTCCAGCCACCGACCGGCGGCGGCGACGAACTCGCGCTCGGCGACGACCTGTCCGCGTTCGCCACCCTCGGCGTCGACGCCGCCGCGATCGACCCCGGCCGCCGCAAGCTGGCCACGGCGTGCCTCGACAAGACCCACCGGCTGCCCCATCTGGGCGGGGCACTGGGCCAGGCCGTGCTCGACGCCTTCCTCGCCGACGCGTTGGTCCGACGACGGGCCGGCTCCCGGGAGCTGCTGCTGACCGCCGCCGGTCGACGCCGACTGCCCACCCTGGTTCCCGGCTTCGCCCTCTGACACCCCGGGCCCTGATGTTGGGGCTCGCAACAGCCGCCACACCTCGACCTCTTGTCCAACGGTGACTCGCCCCCGCCGGTTCATGGCGCTGGCCAGCCGGACCGTGACCCGCTCGCCGGCCGACGCGGTCACCCCGAGCTAGGACTCGCGCACCCTCCGCCGACACTCATTCCGCTGTGGGCGAACGGAATCCGGCCGGGGAACACCGCGTCGTAGCGGGTCGTTGTCGCGCTCCGGAGGAGAAAACATGACGTTGATCGGCCCCACGACACTAGGCGGACGTC
>DATJJB010000364.1:0-6140 GCA_035492655.1 Kutzneria sp.
GCACCGCAAGTGTGGCCACAGTTGGTGCCTCGAACAACGTGCGCAGCGGCAACTCGACGCCGAGCACCGTGCGGACCCGGCTCGACAGGCGCATCGCCAGCAGCGAATGGCCGCCCAAGGCGAAGAAGTCGTCGTCAACGCCGACGGATTCCAGGCCGAGGAGCTCCGCGAACACGCCACAGAGCAGTTCCTCCCGCACCGACGACGCCGCGCGGCCGATCCGGTTCGGCGCCGGCAGCGCGGCCTGGTCGAGCTTTCCGTTGCTGGTCAACGGCAACGCGCCGAGCACGACGACCGTCGGCACCATGTATCCGGGTAGCCGCTCGGCGGCGAAGCGCGTGACCGCGGCGGCGACATCTCGGTCCGACACCACGTAGGCGAGGAGTCGTCCGTCGCGGGCGATCACGGCCGCCTGGACGACGTCCGGGTGCGTGATCAGCACCGCCCGGACCTCGCCGGGTTCGACGCGGAAGCCCCGGATCTTGACCTGGTCATCGGCCCGGCCGGCGAACACCAGCCGACCGTCGGCGGTCCAACGGACGCGGTCGCCGGTGCGGTACATGCGCTCGCCGACCTCGAACGGATTGGCCACAAAGCGTTCCGCTGTGAGCCCATGCCGGCTCACGTAGCCGCGAGCCAGGCCCGCACCGGCGAGGTAGAGCTCGCCGGTGACGCCCGGCGCTACGGGACCAAGCCTGGTGTCCAGCACATAGCACCGGGTGTTGGCGATCGGTGTTCCGACCGGGACGATCCCGTCGGCGGCGAGCCGTGTGGTGGCGACGCCGATCGTGGTCTCGGTCGGTCCGTAGTGGTTGAACACCGGTCGGTCGCCGGCCGCCGTGACCAGCTCGCGCACCCAGTCGGCGGGAGCGGCTTCGCCACCGAGCACAAGTGAGCCGGCGGGAAGCATGGCATCGATGCCGTGAGCGGTCAGCGCCATCAGGTGGGACGGAACCGCCTTGAGATGGTCGATACGTTGTGCCGCAAGGTAGTCACCGAGGGCCGTCGGGTCGGTCACCACGTCGGCGTCGAGGATGTGCAGCTGCCCGCCGGTGGTGAGGCTGGTGAACACCATGGTGTTGCCCAGGTCCGTCACCTGCGCCTGAAGTAGTGCATAGCGGTCGCCCGGGCGTCCGAGCCGCAGGCGGCCCGTCACGGAGGCCACGTAGTTCGCCAGCGAACCGTGCGTGACGCCGACGCCTTTCGGGCGGCCGGTCGAGCCGGACGTGTAGATCACGTACGCCAGCTGCCCGGGCCTGGGCGACGGCATGGTTCCCACCGCCGCCCGTTCCGTGACGGAGCGCACGACGCGCCGCGCGCCGGAGTCGGCCAGCATGAAGTCGATGCGGTCGGCCGGCAGTTCCGGATCGATCGGCAGGTACGCGCCGCCGGCCTGCCACACCGCGAGGATCGCGGTGATCATGTCGACGCCGCGGCCCAGGCACAGGGCCACGATGTCGTCGGGCTCGATGTCCAGAGTCTCAGCGAGGGCCGACGACCGCGCGAGCAGTTCGCCGTAGGTCACGCGGACCTGGCCGTGGACCACCGCGACGGCGTCGGGCATGGCCGCTGCGGTCGCGGCGAACAGCTCCGGCACGGCGGGCGCGGGGTCGGCGGCGGTGTCGTTCCAGCCGACGAGCACGTCGTGCCGCTCCTCGGCGGACAACACGTCGACCTGGCTCAGCCGGGTCAGCGGATCTTCGGCCAGTGCCGTGAGCACGACCAGCAGCCGGCCGACCATCAGCTCGACGGTGTGCTCGTCGAACATGTCCGCCGCCGCGGTCAGCGTGCCGCGCACACCCGCCGGCGCGCCGGCCGCGTCGAGGCGTTCGGCGACGTTGAAATCCAGGTCGAACTTCGCCGACGGCGCGCCACCGCGCATGCCCTCGACCCGCAGGCCGCTCATCGCCACCGGGCGGCCGCCGTTGTTCTGCACCGTCAGCATCACCTGGAACAGCGGGTGTCGGGCCAGCGAGCGGGCCGGCGCCAATTCCTCGACCAGCCGCTCGAACGGCACGTCCTGGTTCGCCAGTGCGCTCAGGCCCGCCTCGCGGACTCGGCCGAGCATCTCGCCGAAGGTCGGATCACCACTCAGGTCGGCGCGAATGACCAGCGTGTTGACGAAAAAGCCGACCAGGTCGTCCAGGGCGACATCGGTGCGGCCGGCGACGGCCGCACCGACGGGGATGTCGTCACCGGCACCGAGCTTGTTCAGCAGCACCGACAACGCGGTGTGCAGCACCATGAACAGCGTCGCGCCCTCGGCCCGCGCCACCTCGACCAGCCGCCGGTGCAGTTCAGCGGGAATCTCCACCCCGACCTGCACACCACGGTGGCTGGCGACGGGCGGACGGGGCCGGTCGGCCGGCAGCGCCAGTTCTTCCGGCACACCGGTCAGTGCCGTCCGCCAGTACTCGACCTGCTCGGTCAGCAAGCCGCCCTCGCCGAGCAGTTCCCGTTGCCACAGCGCATAGTCCGCGTACTGGACGGGCAGCTCCGCCCACAGCGGCGCAACGCCCGCGCGGCGAGCTTCGTAGGCGGCGGCGATGTCCTGCGCCAGCCGGCCGAGAGACCAGCCGTCGCTGGCGATGTGGTGCACGACAAGCACCAGCACGTGCTCGTCAGGGCCGGTCCCGAACAGCCAGGCCCGCATCGGTAAGTCGACGGCGAGGTCGAAAGTGGCGGCGGCGGCCTGGGCCACCGCGCTGTCGACGTCCGCCGATGCGACGGCGGCCGTGTTCAGGTGCCAGGCGAAGTCCTCGACTACGCGCTGGTGCGGCTCACCGTCGATGACGGGGAACACCGTGCGCAGGGCCTCGTGCCGGCGCAGCACGTCCCGCATCGCGTCGCTCAAGGCGTCGGCGTCCACGTCGCCGACCAGCCGCAGCACGATCGGGACGTTGTAGGTGGGGCTCGGGCCGTCCAGCTGGCCGATGAACCACAGCCGGTTCTGGGCGTAGGACAGCGGAACGAACTCGGGCCGTTCACGCCGGGTCAGGCGGATGCGGGCCGGCGCGGCCTCGGCGAGCCGGGATGCCAGCGCCGCCACCGTCGGCGCCTCGAACAGCAACCGCAGCGGAATCTCGACGCCGAGGGCGGCCCGGCCCATGCTGGTCAGCCGCACCGCCAGCAGCGAATGCCCACCCAGGGCGAAGAAGTCGTCATCGACGCCGACGCCGTCAAGGCCGAGGATCTCGGCGAACGCGCCACACAGGATCTCCTCGGTCACCGTGCTGGGGCCGCGACCGCCAGCCGTGGCAGCGTAGTCCGGCGCCGGCAACGCCTTGCGATCCAGCTTGCCGTTGGTCGTCACGGGCAGCTCGTCGAGTAACACGACCGCCGCCGGAATCATGTGCTCCGGCAGGCGCTGCGCCGCGAACGCACGCACCGCATCGGCATCCACGCCGTCCGCGACGACATAGGCGATCAGGCGCTCGTCCCGCACGATCACCGCCGCCTGCGCGACATCCGGATGCCCGGCGACGACGGCCTGCACCTCGCCGGGCTCGATCCGGAAGCCACGGATCTTCACCTGGTCGTCGGCCCGACCGGCGAACACCAACTGCCCCTCGACCGTCCACTTGGCACGGTCGCCCGTGCGGTACATCCGGCCGCCGAACGGACACGCGACGAACCGCTCCGCCGTCAGCGCCGGACGACCGCCATAGCCGCGGGCCAGCTGCACACCGGCGATGTACAGCTCACCGGTCACGCCCGGCGGCACCGGCTCGAGATTCGCGTCCAGCACGTACATCCGGGTGTTGGCGATCGGCGCGCCGATCGGCACCGCGCCTTCGCGCTGCGACGGGTCGCACTGCCAGGACGTCACCTCCACAGACGCCTCGGTCGGCCCGTAGAGATTGTGCAGCTCGACGTCGCCGAACACCTCGAAGAACCGCTGCTGCGCCGCGAGCGGCAACGCCTCGCCACTGCAGATCACCCGCCGCAACCCCACACAGTGGCCGGCGGTCGGTTCCCTCAGGAACGCCTCCAACATCGACGGCACGAAATGCGCAGTGGTGACGCGGCGGTCTCGGATCAGGCCGGCCAGGTACGCCGGATCCTTGTGACCGTCCGGCCGCGCCACCACCAGGGCCGCGCCGAACAGCAGCGGGGCGAAGAACTCCCACACCGAGACGTCGAAGCCGTATGCCGTCTTCTGGAGAAAGCGGTCACCCGGGCCGATCCCGAACCGCCGCCGCATCCACACCAGGCGGTTGACGATCCCGCGATGGCTGCTGACCACGGCCTTCGGCCGGCCGGTCGAGCCGGACGTGTAGATCACATACGCCGGGTTGTCCGGCCGTGGACCGACCGGAACGGGCCCGTCGCCCGGTTCGCCGACGAGCACCCGTGGAATGTCCAGTGTGGACCGGCGGTCGGTCACCACGCAGACGGCCTTGGCATCGGTGGCCATCAGCGCGATGCGGTCGGCGGGATAGTCGGGGTCGATCGGCAGATACGCGCCGCCGGCCTTGACGATCGCCAGCAACGTCACCACCAGATCCGCCGATCGCGGCAGGACGACCGCCACAACCGACTCCGGCCCGACACCGAGCCCGGTCAGGCGACGGGCCAGCCGCTCCGCACGGTCGTCCAGCTGCCGATACGTCAGCTCGACGTCCTCGAACGCCACCGCGAGGGCGTCCGGCGTGCGGGTGACCTGGTCGGCGAACATCGCCGGCAGCGTCGAGTCCGGCACCTCGGCGGCGGTGTCGTTCCAGCTTTCGACCACCTGGCGCCGCTCGGCGGCGTCCAGCACGTCGACCTCGCTCAGCCGGGTCGCCGGGGCCGCCGTCAGGGCGCCGAGCAGCCGCGCGAACCGCCCGGCGAGGCGTTCGACCGACGCCGGCTCGAACAGGTCGGCCGAGCCGACCAGGGTGCCACGAAGTCCGGCGGGCGCGGCCTCGTCGTCCAGGGCCTCGCCCAGGCTGAGCTCCAGGTCGACCTTCGCCGGGGTCAGCCCCGCGGCCATGGCCGCGGCCCGCACTCCCGGCAACTGGGGCGACGCCGCGCCCCGGGCGGTGTCCTGCAGCGTCAACATCACCTGGAACAGCGGGTTCCTGGCCATCGACCGGGCCGGCGCCAGCTCCTCCACCAGCCGCTCGAACGGCACGTCCTGGTTGGCCAGCGCACCGAGGCTGGTCTCACGGACCCGCGCCAGCACGTCGACGAAGGTCGGGTCGCCGGCCAGGTCGGTCCGCACGACCAGGGTGTTGACGAAGAACCCGATCACGTCGTCGAGCGCCTCGTCGGTGCGCCCGGCGACCGCGGAGCCGATCGGAATATCGAGGCCCGCGCCCAACCGGGACAGCAGGATGGCCAGCGACGCCTGTAGCAGCATGAACAGCGTCACGCCCTGCGTCCGCGCCACCTCCAGCAGCTTGCGGTGCAGGTCCGGCCCCAGGTCCAGGCGGACTGCGATGCCGCGGTGGGAGGCGATCGTCGGCCGCGGACGGTCCGTCGGCAGCGTCAGCTCGGCCGGGGCGCCGGCCAAGGCCTCGCGCCAATAGGCGACCTGCGTGGCCACCAGACTGTCCGGGTCGGACTCGTCGCCGAGCAGATCCCGCTGCCACAGGGCGTAGTCCGCGTACTGGACGGGCAGGGTCCGCCACTGCGGCGCCGCTCCCCCGAGCCGCGCTGTGTAGGCGGTGGCGATGTCCCGCGCCAGCGGCATCTCCGACCAGCCGTCGGTGGCGATGTGGTGCGCCACCAGGACGAACACGTGCTCGTAGGCCGCGACGCCGAACAGCCAGGCCCGGATCGGGATCTCCGCGGTGAGATCGAAGGCGTGGTTGGCGCAGTCGGCCACGGCCGCCGTCAGATCGGGCGGCGAGTCGACCACCGTCAGTCCCCAGTCCAGGCTGTCGGGGTCGAGGATCCGTTGGCACGGTTCGCCGCCCGCCAGCTCGAACACCGTGCGCAGGGACTCGTGCCGGCCCACGACGTCGCGCAGCGCCTGGTTCAGCGCCACCCGGTCCAACTCGCCGGTCAGCCGTAGCACGACCGGCACGTTGTAGCCGGCGCTCCCGCTCTCGAGCTGGGCCAGGAACCACAGCCGGCGCTGCGCGAAGGACAGCGGGATCCGCTCGGGCCGCTGCCACGGCACGAGCGCGGGCCGGGCCTGGTCCTCGTCCGCC
>DATJJB010000365.1:0-25990 GCA_035492655.1 Kutzneria sp.
GGCGTGCCCGCCACCAACTGGTCGGCCAAGTGGACCGGGACGTTGACCCCGCCCACCACCGGCACCTACACCTTCTCGCTGACCAGCGACGACGGCAGTCGGCTGTTCGTCAACGGGCAGCAGGTGATCAGCAACTGGGCCGACCAGCCGCCGACCACCAAGACCGGCGCCATCGCGTTGACCGCCGGGCAGGCCGTCAGCATCGAGGTCGACTACTTCCAGGACGGCGGTGGCAGCCAGCTCAACCTGGGGTGGCAGATCCCCAACCAGGACCTGTTGGGCCAGGCGGTGAACGCGGCCAAGGCCGCCGCCACCGCGGTGGTGTTCGTCAGCAACGCCGGCTCCGAGGGCGGTGATCTCCCGAACATCGACCTCTCCGCCGACCAGAACACTCTGGTCAGCCAGGTCGCCGCCGCCAACCCGAACACCATCGTCGTCGTCAACTCCGGCTCCGCCGTCACCATGCCGTGGGCCAACTCCGTGCGCGGCATCGTCGAGAACTGGTTCCCCGGTCAGGAGAACGGCACCGCCATCGCGTCACTGCTGTTCGGCGACACCAACTTCTCCGGCAAACTCCCCGTCACCTTCCCCACCTCGTTGGCCGACGTGCCCGCCCACACCAACGCCCAGTGGCCCGGCGCCAACGGCACCGTCCAGTACTCCGAGGGCCTCGACGTCGGCTACCGCTACTACGACAGCCAGCACGTCACCCCCATGTTCCCCTTCGGCTTCGGCCTTTCCTACACCACCTACGCCTACTCCGGCCTCACACTGTCCACTCCGGACTCCGCCGGCAACGTCCAGGTCGGCTTCGACGTCTCCAACACCGGTTCGCGGGCCGGCACCGAGGTCGCCCAGGTCTACGTCAGCCAACCCGCCTCCGCCGGCGAGCCGCCCGACAACCTGCGGGGCTTCACCCGCGTCACCCTCAACCCCGGCCAGTCCCAACACGTTTCGCTCACCCTGGACGCCCGCAGCTTCCAGTACTGGGCCACCGGCTGGACCAAGGCCACCGGCGCCGCCACCATCCGCGTCGGCGGCTCCTCCCGATCCCTGCCCCTGTCCGGCACGGTCACCATCTCGTGACCCGTGAAGGTGGTCGGCCGGTCCCCTCGTCCCGGCCGACCACCGCTCAGCGGAGCTGCCGCTTCAGCACTGCCGGCACGGCGTGTCCTGCGAAATCCACCGACCGCCAGTCGTCGCCGGTCACCACGCCGCGGCAATTGGCCGCCGCGCAGCGGCATGCCATGCGGAAGCCCGGTTCGGTGGTCTGCGAGGCGTAGTCGACGGTCAGCTCCGTGCCGACCGCCAGGTCCCGACGCGCGGCCAGCGTGTAGGCGTCGACGTGCCACATGGTCGGATCGCAGCTGTGGTTGCCGAAGTGGATGGGCTGGCCGGGCGGCAGGATCAGGTGCTGGTCGTCGTCGATGCCGATGGTGTCCACGTACTCCGTGGCGGCGGCGAAGGCGCGGTGCAGCTCGGCGGTGGAGACGAGCCGGCCGGTGAGGCGCGCGACCACGGTCCCGGCCGGGATGGGCCGCCCGGCGAACAGGCCGCTGCCCTCGATGGCCGAACGACGGACCTCGACGTCCGGATGCAGCTGACTCATCGGCGTTTGGGCAACGGGATCGTCGCCAGGTCGACGGCCAGGTGGATCTCGCCCTTGAACTCCTGGGCGGCTTCCTCGCGGAAGCGCTCGGCCTGGTCGTACGGGTAGCGCTGGGAGAAGTGGGTCAGCACCAGCTCGCGGGCGCCGGCCTCGGCGGCGAGGCGGCCGGCCTCGCGGGAGGTGAGGTGGTAGTAGGTGTGGGCCAGCTCGCGGTCGTCGTCGAGGAAGGTGGACTCGGCGACGAGCAGGTCGGCGTTCTGGGCCAGGGTGATCGCGCCCGGGCAGCGGCGGGTGTCCATGACGAAGGCGAAGACCTGACCGGGTCGGGGGACGCTGACCTCGTCCAACGAGATGGTGCGGTCGCCGACGGTGATCGTGCCGGCGCGTTGCAGCTGGCTGACGAGTGGGCCGCGAATGCCAAGGGCGGCAAGGCGATCGGGCAGCATGCGGCGGCCGTCGGGCTCGGCGAACCGGTAGCCGTAGCAGTCGATGCGGTGCTCCAGCGCGGCGACGGAGAGCTGGTCGTCGACCGGACCGTCCACATGCAACGGATGGGTGACCAGCGTTGCCCGCTCGTGGAAGGAGGTCGCGTGCCGGAGGCGGTCGAAGTACACCTGCCCGGACGCCGGGTAGTAGCAGTGCACCGGGTGCCGCACGTCGTCGAGAGACAGCCGCTGGATAGTGCCGGCGAGGCCGAGGCTGTGATCGCCGTGGAAGTGGGTGACGCAGATGCGGGTGATCTCGCTGGCCGACCGCCCGGCCTGGATCATCTGCCGCTGCGTGCCCTCGCCGGGGTCGAAAAGGATGCCCTCGGCGTCGAAGCGCAGCAGGTAGCCGTTGTGGTTGCGGTGCCGGGTCGGCGTCTGGCTGGCCGAGCCGAGCACCACGAGTTCACGCTGGGACACCCGCCCATCCTGGCCAATCAGCAGCAGTCGTCGCCACGCCAATTCTCGATTCCCTCGCGTACCGCCAGGCCGGCCACGAGCAGCGCCACCGCCGGGTCCAGCCACCAGAGGCCGAACAGCGCGTTGCCGAGCAGGCCCAGCAGCACCGCCCCGGCCAGGTAGGCACACAGCAGGTTCTGCGTTCCTTCCCCCGCCGTCGCCCCCGAGCCCAGCCGCGCGCCCAGCCGTTTCTTGGCCACACCCAGCAGCGGCATCACGATCAGACTCGCCACCGCCAGGCCGATGCCCACCCAGCTCGGCTCCGGCCGTCCCGACAGCAGCACGTCGATCACGATGTACGGCGCGAGCAGGAAGAACGTCACCGCGACCGCTTTGCGGGCCCGTCCCTCCGCCTGCTCGGAGAAGGTGCGGGCCCCGCTGAACCGCCAGATGACGATCACGCTGGCCAGGCCCTCGATCACCGAGTCCAGCCCGAACCCCAGCAACGCCGCCGAATCCGCCTTGGCACCGGCCCACAGCGCCACTGCCCCCTCGACCGCCATGTAGGCCAGCGAGATCCAGGACAGCAGTCGAGCCCTCGCCGCCAGCTTCAGTCGCAGGTCGGACACAACGCCACCGCGTTCCCCGTCGCCGCCAGCACCGACTCCGCCGCCGCCAGCAGTTCCACCACCGACGGCTGGGTCAGCCGGAAAACCGAGGCCCGCCCCACCGGCTCCGAGTCCACCAGGTGGCAGCCGCGAAGGCAGGCCAGGTGCTTCGACACCGTGGACTGCGCCAGACCGAGCGCCGCCACCAGGTCCGTCACCCTCGCCGGCCCCGCCGCCAGCCGTCGCAGGATCGCCAGCCGCGCCGGATCCCCCAGCGACCGGAACAACGCCGCCGCCGGCAGCAGACCAGCTCGATCGACTCCGACCGATGTCATCGTCACCCAGCGATGCTAACACCACCGCCCCTTTTCGGTCACATGCGGACCGGAGGTGCCTCAAAGAGGCAAGTACGACGCGCATGTGACATTTGCTCTTGTGCGGGGGCGGCGGGGGCGGGTGCGAGGAGTATTTGCGCTGGCACGCAGCGCTGGACCTCCAGCGGACTCGAGGTTCTACCGTGAAGGCATGGCCGTCGAACTGAACCACACCATCGTCCCCGCCTCCGACCCCCACAAGTCCGCGACGTTCCTCGCCGAGCTGCTCGGGGTGGCCGAGCCGGTGACGTTCGGGCCGTTCCAGGTGGTCACGCTGGACAACGGCGTGAGCCTCGACTTCATGCGGGCGGAGGGGGAGATCGGCTCGCTGCACTATGCCTTCAAGGTGGCGGACGAGCAGTTCCAACCGATCTTCGACCGGATCCGCGCGGCGGGCCTGCCGTACTGGGCCGACCCGCACCGGCAGCAGCCGAACCGGATCAACACCAACGACGGGGGCCAGGGCGTCTACTTCCCGGACCCCGACGGGCACAACCTGGAGATCCTGACCCGCGACTACGGCAGCGGCGCCTGACGTGCGGCTCGCCGGACCTCGGTCTGGGGGCCGGGCCCGGCGAGCCGATGAGTCGCGGTGCGCGTCCTCTCCCCCCAAGAACGCGATGCCCGTGACCACCACGAACCATCCTGCCTGGCGGTGACCGCCCGGACCAGGTCACCGACCGGTCATAAATGGCCGGTCGGCGAGCTGGGGGAACCAGGGTGATTCATGATCAACCGGAACTGAGCCGCCCCCGAACCGAGCCAACCAGATCAACCTGGGAACGCGGGCCGGGCGAGGGTGCGCCGGCCTCGGTCGGGCCGGGTTCCCAGCTTCGTTCGAGAGAATTGATTCGGGGGCTGCTCAAATCGATCAAGCGGGCTCGCCGATACGGGCCCGCAGCTGCCGGGTCTCGCGGGGCAGGTTCCAGCCGACAACGCCGGTGACTCGCCCGTCGGCCACGTACACCGCGGCGAAGCGGCCGGTGCCGACGTCGCCGGCGGCCACGGACGGCACGGCGTCGGCCGGAAACGTGCCGTAGGCCTGGATCTTGACGTCGTACTTGTCGGTCCAGAAGTACGGGATCGGCGCATACGGCGAGCCCTTGCCCAACAGGGTCCGCGCGGCGGCCATGCCCTGCTCGGTGGCGTTCATCCGGTGCTCGACCCGGATCCGCATCCCGTGCACGGGATGCGTCCACGAAGCGACATCGCCGCAGGCGACGACGTTGGGCGCGGCCCGGCAGAGGGAATCGCAGTCGACGCCGTCGGTCAACGACAGACCGCTGCCGGCGAGCCATGCCGTATTGGGCACGGAGCCGATGGCGACCAACACCACATCGGCCGGCAGCGAAGTGCCGTCGGCCAACTCCACCGCAGACACCCGACCAGAGCCGACGAGCCCGGAAACGCCGACGCCGAGGCGCATGCGCACGCCATGGTCGGCGTGCAGCTTGGCGACAAGATCGCCGAGCCACGGCCCGAACTGACGGATCATGGGCGCGGCCAAGGGATCGACGACGGTGACGTCCGCCCCGAGCGCAGAAGCGACCGCGGCGACCTCGGAGCCCATGAAGCCGGCGCCGACGATCACCACTGACCGAGCGGCGGCCAGCTCCGCCTTGAACGCCAAGGCGTCATCGAGGGTCCGCAAGGTGTGCACGCCAGCCAACGAGGAGCCGAACGGCAGCCGACGAGGCGTGACACCGGTGGCGATGACGAGCTTGTCGTAACCGAGGGTGTCCCCTGTGGACAGTGCGAGCTGACGACCCCCGACGTCCAGACCGACGGCCCGCACGCCCAACTTCCAGTCCACATCATCCACAGTGGACGGCAGCGACACCTTCGACGGTTCCCAGGCACCGGAGAGCACCTGCTTGGACAGCGGCGGGCGGTCGTACGGCATGTGTTGCTCGTCGCCGATGACCGTCAGCGGTCCACCGTATCCCTCACGACGGAGCGTCTGGGCCGCGGTCAGACCCGCGGCCGACGCCCCGACAACAGCGATCACTGCTCGGCCAGCTCGATGGCCAGCGCCGGACAGACCTGGGCGGCCTGCCGGACGTCATCGTGCAGCTCCGCAGGAGGAAACTCCTGTAGCAGCACGACGACGCCGTCGGAGTCCCGCTGGTCGAACACGTCCGGGGCCAGCAGCACGCACTGCCCGGCGCCGACGCACTTGTCCTGATCGACGGTAACCTTCATGACGAAAAGTCCTTACCAGGTAACAGGAAGCGAGTGGACGCCGTACACGAACGCGTCGTGCTTGAACTGGAGCTCCTCGACCGGGACGGCCAGCTCCAGGGTGGGGATCCGCCGGTACAGCGTGCTGTAGACGACCTGCAGCTCCATCCGCGCCAGCGGCTGCCCGAGGCACTGGTGCACGCCGAATCCGAAGGCGATGTGGTGCCGCGCCTGACGGCTGATGTCCAGCCGTGCCGGCTCGGGGAACTGCTCCTCGTCGCGGTTGCCGGCGTCATTGGCCAGAATGACGCCCTCGCCGGCCCGGACCAACTGCCCGGCGACCTCGATGTCCTCGGTGGCCACGCGCCGCCGCCCGCTGTGCACGATCGTCAGGTACCGCAACAGTTCCTCGACCGCGTTGGCGACCAGCTTCGGGTCGTCGGTGTCGCGGAGCCGGGCCAGCTGCTCGGGGTGCTCGAGCAGCGCGACGGTGCCGAGCGCGATCATGTTGGCGGTGGTCTCGTGCCCGGCGACGAGCATCAGCGACGCCATGCCGGCGACTTCGTCGCGGGTCAGCTCGCCGGTGGCGAGCTGGTCGGTGACCAGCCGCCCGATCATGTCGTCGGTCGGCTCCTTTTCCTTGGCCGCCACCAGGTCCAGCAGGTAGGCGCGCAGATCGTCGCCGGCCTTGACCGCATCATCGACGGGCGTGCTGCGGGAGACGATCTTCTTGCTGCAGGCCTGGAAGAAGTCATGGTCGGCGTAGGGCACGCCGAGCAGCTCGCAGATCACCAGCGACGGCACCGGCAGCGCGAACCCGGTGACCAGGTCGGCCGGCTTGTCGCCGGCCAGCATGTCGTCGATCAGGGTGTCCACGATCTCCTGCACGCGCGGCCGCATCGCCTCGACGCGCTTGATCATGAAGTTACGGGTGAGCATCTTGCGCTGTCGGTCGTGCTCCGGGTCGTCCATCGAGATGAACGGACGGAAGTTCTCGCGCCGGGCCCGCACCGAGGCCGTCTGCGCGGGGAAGCCGGCCTTGCGGCTGTCGGCGCTGAACCGCTGGTCGCCGAGCACGGCGCGCTGCGTGTCGTAGTCGGTGATCAGCCACGGCGTGCTGCCGTCCCAGATCCGCACCCGGCTGATCGGCGCGGCGGCCAGCAGCTGCGGCGGCGGGTCGAACGGGCACCTGGCCGCCCGGGCCATCGGGAAGTCGGGCAGGGTTTCGGTCATCGTGACCCCCAGTCACCAAACGATCGTTCACTGACTTGGCCAGCATAGCGTCAATTGGTTGCACTATCCAACTATGACCGGGTGACCGGGGTCACTCCGTGACGAGCGAGATCAACTCGTCGACGAACTCCAGGACCAGCCCCTCCTGGGCGGGGTCCTCGGAGGCGTGCCAGAGGGCCACCCGACCGTGGGTGGCCACGAAAACGACGATCGCGGCCCGCCGCGGCGGCACCCGCAGCCGCACGCCGGCCTGCTCGCAGCGCTCGAACGCCGCGATCATCTGCTTGACCACCTCGACCAGCGGCCCGGTGCGGGCGGCCGGCCGGTTGTTGACCATCAGCCGGTAGTGGCCGGGGCTGTCCAGCGCGAACCGGCAGTACGCCTTCATCTGCGCGCGCACCCGGTCCAGCGCCGCATCCGCCGGGCACTGCGCCTCGGCCGCGGTCATGGCCGCGGTCAGCTGCTCGTAGTCGTAGTCGATCAAGCCCTTGACCAGCGCGGCCTTGTCGGCGAAGTGCTGGTAGATGCTGGCCGGCGCGATGCCGGCGGCGCGGGCCACACCCCGGATCGTCAGCCCCTCCTCGCCGCCCAACTCGGACAGCAGGCGCGCGGCGGCCTCGAGGATCTCCAGGCGCAGCCGCTCACCCTGGCCCCAGGGATTGCGCACACGCTGCGAGGTCACGAGGCACTGTAACCGTTACGGCCGGATCTGTCGGACGATCAACGCGGCCTGCACGCGGTTGCGCACGCCGAGCTTGCCCAGCAACGTCGACACGTAGCTCTTCACGGTCGCCTCGGTCAGCCCCAGCTCCGTGGCGATGTCCCCGTTCGACCGCCCGCCGGCGATCAGGCCGAGCACCTGACGCTCCCGTGTGGACAGACCGAAGTCGTTGTCCGGCAACCGATTTGTCCGCAGCGACGGCAGCAGCGAGACGACCACCCGCGGATCGAAGACGGCGCCGCCGGCGGCCAGGTCGAGCACCGCCCGCACCAGGCTCTCCGGCTCGGCGTCGGCCAGCAGGAAGCCCAGCGCGCCGAGGTCGATGGCCTGCCGCACGTCATCGTCCACAACGGACGACACCAACACCGCCGCCGGCGGCCCGTCGGCCAGCCCGCGCAGCGCCGACACGGCGTCGACCAGCACCACGTCCGGCCGCTGCGTACGGACCAGGGCCGGCAGTCCGGGCCCCGGCGACGCCTCGACGACCTCGACCCGACCGCCGGCCTCCAGCAGCAACCGCAGGCCGGCCCGCAGCACGGGATCGCCTTCGGCCAGCAGCACCCGAACAGCCATGCGCTACCCCTTGCGCGGCTTCTTCTCCCGCACTCGCACCGAGATCTGGATGGGCGTGCCGACGAAACCGAACTGCTCGCGCAGCTTGCGTTCGATGAACCGGCGGTAGCCGGCCTCCAGGAAGCCCGACGTGAACAGCACGATCGTCGGCGGCCGGGTCTGGGCCTGGGTCGCGAACAGCACCTTGGGCTGCTTGCCGCCGCGCACCGGCGGCGGCGTCGCGGCGATCAGGTCGGACAGCCACGAGTTCAGCGTGCCGGTCGGGATCCGGGAGTCCCACGAGGTCAGCGCCGTGCGCAGGGCCGGGGCCAGCTTGCGCACCGAGCGCCCGGTGGCGGCCGAGACGTTGATCCGCTGCGCCCACGGCACCCGGACCAGGCCGCGCTCCAGCTCCTTCTCCAGCTGGTAGCGGCGGTCCTCGTCGACCAGGTCCCACTTGTTCATGGCCAGCACCAGCGCCTTGCCGGCCTCCACGACCATGGTGACCACGCGCAGGTCCTGCTCGGCGATCGGCTCGCTGGCGTCCAGCAGCACGATGGCCACCTCGGCCGCGTCGATGGCCGCCTTGGTGCGCAGCGAGGCGTAGTACTCGGTGCCGCTGGCGAAGTTGACCCGCTTGCGCAGGCCGGCGGTGTCGACGAAGCGCCACACCTCGTCGTCCAGCTCGACCAGCGAGTCCACCGGGTCGACGGTGGTGCCGGCGACCGAGTCGACCACCGCGCGCTGCTCGCCGGACAGCCGGTTGAGCAGGCTGGACTTGCCCACGTTGGGCTTGCCGATCAGCGCCACCCGGCGCGGGCCGCCGATGCGCTCGACGAAGTCGTCGCGCGGCGTCTCCGGCAGCGCCGCCAGGATGGCGTCCAGCAGGTCGCCGGAGCCGCGGCCGTGCAGGCCGCTGACCGGGTACGGCTGGCCGAGGCCGAGCGACCACAGCGAGGCCACGTCGGCCATCAGCCGGTCGTCGTCGACCTTGTTGGCCACCAGCAGCACCGGCTGCTTGGACCGGCGCAGCACCTTGGCCACGGCCTCGTCGGTCGCGGTCGCGCCGACCGAGGCGTCCACCACGACCATGATCGTGTCGGCGGTGCGCATGGCCATCTCGGCCTGCTGGGCCACCGAGGCCTGCAGGCCGGCCGCGTCGGGCTCCCAGCCGCCGGTGTCCACCACGGTGAACTTGCGGCCGCTCCACAGCGCGTCGTAGGCGACCCGGTCCCTGGTCACGCCGGGCGTGTCCTGCACGACCGCCTCCCTGCGGCCGAGGATCCGGTTGACCAGCGTCGACTTGCCCACGTTGGGCCGGCCGACGACGGCCAGCACCGGCTGCGGGACCGCGCCCGCGTCGCCGTCGCCCTGCTCCGCACCGCCGTCGACGGCGGCCCACTCGGCCTCGTCGCTCCAGGTGCCGTCCAACTCACTCACGCCTCGTGCTCCTTGCTTGTGCTCGCCGGCGGGCGACCTGCCCGCCGACGATCCAGTTCGGCCACGAGGTCGGCCAGCTCGACCCGGACCCGCTCGGTGGCGGCGGTCAGCGCGGCACGGCCCTTGTCGGCCGGAAGTTCGAACGGTCGGCCCACGAGCACGTCCACATACGGCCGGAACCGGCGCTTGCGCGCCCCGGCCGGACGAAGCGTGCCGCGGCAGGCCACCGGCAGCACCACCGCGCCGGCCGTGCGGGCCAGCCAGGCGGCGCCGTTGTGGGCGGCGTCGACGTCGCCGGCGCCGCGTGTGCCCTCGGGGAAGATGCCGACCATGCCGCCGGCCTTGAGCAGGCGGACGGCGGTCATCAGCGGCTCACGGTCCGGCTCGCCCCGCTTGATGGCGATCTGGCCGATCCGTGGCAGCAGGAAACCCAAGGGGCCCTTGAACATCTCCTGTTTGATCAGGAAGACCGGCCGGCGCGGCGAGGTCGCGAACAGCACCGGCCCGTCGACCATCGTGCTGTGGTTGGCGATCATCAGCACCGGGCCGGTGGCCGGCACGTTCTCGCGGCCGTGCACCCGCAGCCGGTAGAACGGCACGAAGATGAAGGTGCCCAGCCAGCGGGCGAACTCGTGCAACCAGGGCCAGGAGCCGGCTGGCAGGCCGTTGACGCGCGGATTAATAGTCACGCGCGCTCCCGGTCGGGACCGCTCGCAGGCCGCGGTCCTCGACCATCGCCATGAGCTCGGCGAGCACGCCGGCGAGGTCCAGGTGCGTGGTGTCCAGCTCGACGGCGTCCTCGGCGGCCTTGGCCGGCGACACCGCGCGGGTCGAGTCGTAGGTGTCGCGGCGGCGCACGTCGGCCAGCGTCGCGTCCACCGTCGACTGCCGGCCCGCGGCCGCGTCCTGCCTGGTCCGGCGCTCGGCGCGGGCCTGCGCGTCGGCCGTCAGGTACACCTTGAGGGCGGCGTCCGGCACCACCACGGTGCCGATGTCGCGGCCCTCGACGACGATGCCGCCGACCTCGGCCAGCGCCTCGGCGATGATCGACCGCTGCTGGGCCACCAGCTGGGCCCGGACCTCGGCCACCGCCGACACCGGCGAGACCGCGGTCGTGACCTCCTGGCTGCGGATCTCCGCGCTGACGTCGGTTCCGTCCAGCGTGGTGGCCTGGGCCTGCGGGTCGGTGGTGACCTTCAGTTCGGCGTGCGCGACCGCGTCGCGAACCCGGTCGGCGTCCGCGGGGTCGACGCCCGCGCGCAGCACCGCGACGGTGGCCGCGCGGTACATCGCGCCGGTGTCCAGGTAGCGCGCGCCCAGCTGCGTCGCGAGCTTGCGGGCGACGGTGGACTTGCCGGTGCCGGAGGGCCCGTCCAGGGCCACCACACCACGCAGCTCGCCGCGTTCCACCGTAAGCCTCCTGAAGTCGCCGACCGTTCAAGCACCATTCTGCCTGGTGCCCCACCCGAAGAACGAATCAGGTCGAATGCAGGGAAGGACGCCTTACCTGCATCAGATGCAGGTAAGGCGTCCTTCCCTGCATCAGGACATCAATGCGGGAGGTCGGTGCGTAGTGCCGCGGCGCCCCGGAGGTAGGCGTGCTTGATCTCCGCACGGGTGAGATCGGTCTCCACGTGGGCCAGCAGGCGGATGACCCGGGGCATGGCGCCGGTCACGTCGATCTCGGTGGCCGACAGCAGCGGCACATCGGCCAGGCCGGCCATCCGCGCGGCGTAGGCCGGGAACTCGCAGGTGATGTCCGGGGTGGCGGTGAGCACCACGCTGATCAGGTCGTCCGGCACCAGCCCGTTGCGCTTGAGCACCTCCTCGACCAGCTCCGCGGTCGCCTCGAGCAACTGCTCCCTCTCGTCGGCGTCGATCTGCGTCGCGCCCCGAACTGCCCGCACTGCCATGCCCCGACCCTAACGGAAGTCCCCGTCACAACGCCGCGAGCAACAGCCCGCTGCGGGGTTTCGGCGTGAAATAGGTTGCCTTGCGAGGCATCCGACGGCCTTCGGCGTGCACGGCCAGCACGTCGTCGAACGGCACCGGGGCCAGCTGGATGAGGATCCCGTCCGGCACGGGCCGGCCGGCGGGCAGGGTGCGAAGCGAGGGACCGTCGGGATCGATGCCGAGCGCCTCCCGGACCAACACCTGCTCGACCACGCCGTGATCGATCTGCGGCTGCTTCCCGCCCAGGTCGGGCAGCACGACCCGGAGCCGCTCGTCGCCGACCTGCGCGACCACGACGCCGGGCCGCGGCGTGGGATCGCCGCCACGGGTGACCGCGAGCCCGATGTCCCGCCAGCGCCGGTACACCGTGTCCATGGCGAGGCCGGTGCCGACCAGCACCCGGTGAATCGCCCCGATGTGCAGCGACGGACCGGCGGTGATCAGCGCCAACAGGGACGGACCGGCCGCGGCGACCCGGTGATTGCCGTCGGCCACCAGCAGCGACTGCTCCTGGAGCAGCTCCAGCACCTCGGTCTGTCGAGAACCTTTACCCAGCAACCACATCTCGTGCCGCCGGCCGGCCGAGTCCACAACGGACACCGCAGGCTCGGCCAGTTCCGCGCACACGTCCACGAGCAGCGAGGTGAGCACCGCACCGTCCGATACGGGCACGAGCATGGCCGCGCTGGTGGCACAGCCCAGCCCGGACAGCACGGCCGATCGTTCGGCGACGACGTCCGGGAACACCTCCTCGGTGTGCCGGACTCGTCCCACTTCGGCCGGATCGACCAGGCACAGCACGCCGTGCGCGGACCCGTCCGGACCGTCCACCCGGTACGGCGCGACGACGTCGCGCACCTCGCGATAGTGGTTGTCGCGCAAGTGATCCAGCGCCTCACGGGCAATCGGCAGCGCGTCGGTGAGGCTCAGCCCGCCGGCCCGCGCGGCCGGTGTGCGGTGCGGGTGCTGCACGGCCAGCAGCGTGCCCAGCGCCGCGCCGGGACGGGCCAGTTCGGCGATGATCTGCTCCGGCTCGGCGAATTCGTCCACGTCCGGGCCGGGCACGAAGTCGCGCACCACCCATCCCGTGCTCACTGGACGCACCCAACCGTTCATGACCACCATGATGACCGGCACCGAGCGAGCACTGGAGGCAAGGGCGTGAAGCCGTTTCGAATTTCGGTCCCCACCCGTGACCTGGACGACCTGCGCGAACGGCTGGCCCGCACCAGATTCGCGCCGGCGCTGTCCGACGACTGGGCGCACGGCACGCCGTCGGGCTACCTGGCCGAGCTGGTCGAGTACTGGCGGACGACGTTCGACTGGGCCGCGGCCGAGGCGCGGCTGAACGAGATGGCCCAGTTCACCGCGACCGTGCGGGATGCCGAGCTGCACTTCGTGCACGTCGAAGGGAACGGGCCGAACCCGTTACCGCTGCTGTTCAGCCACGGCTGGCCCGGCTCGTTCTGGGAGGTCAGCAAGATCATCGGCCCGCTGACCGACCCGGCCGCGCACGGCGGCGACCCGGCCGACGCGTTCACCGTCGTCGCGCCCAGCCTGCCCGGCTACGGCTTCTCACCGCATCCCGGCACGCCCGGCATCAGCCCGCTGGCCATCGCCGAACGCTTCCACGAGCTGATGACCGGCGTGCTGGGCTACCAGCGCTACGCGGCGCAGGGCGGCGACTGGGGCTCGATCATCACGACCTGCCTCGGCCGGGACCACACCGACCAGCTGGCCGGCATCCACGTGAACATGATGGCCGCTCGGCCGATCGTCGGCGAGCACTCCGAGCCGCTGACCGCGGCCGAGCAGTCCTATCTCGACGGGCAGACCGCGTGGCGCAGCGGCGAAGGCGCCTACGCCCAGATCCAGAGCAGCAAACCGGCCACGCTCGGCGCCGGCCTGTCCGACTCGCCGGCCGGCCTTGCCGCGTGGATCGTGGAGAAGTTCCGCACCTGGAGCGACTGCGACGGCGACGTGGAGTCGGTGTTCAGCAAGGACGACCTGCTCACCAACATCAGCATCTACTGGCTGACCAACTCCATCGCCACCTCGACCCGCCTGTACTACGAGGCGTGGCGGGACCAGGCGACGCCGATCCTCACCCCCGGCTACATCGACACGCCGACCGGCTACGCCAGCTTCCCGCACGAGATCTCCCGGCCGCCGCGCGAGTGGGTGGCGCGGGCGTACAACCTGCGGCGGTACACCGAGTTCGAGCGCGGCGGGCACTTCGCCGCCATGGAGCAGCCGGCGGCGCTGGTCGAGGACATCCGGGCGTTCTTCCGCGAGCTGCGCTGACCCGCCGTTCCCGGCGACCCCTCACGCCAGGACCGGCGGCCAGCTGTCGGCTAGTCTGCCCAACAGGGTGTCCGCAAGGTTTGGACACCGCTTGAATCCGCAGGTCATGGGGGTTGTCGTGGTTGTCGGGATCCGCCTGCTCGGCGGCGTCGATGCCACCGTCGACGGCCGCGGCGCGGCGATCGGGCACACCCGGCAGCAGCACGTGTTCGCCGGGCTGGCGATCGACGTGAACACCGTGGTGCCGGTGGACGAGCTGGTGGCTCGGGTGTGGGGCGAGCGGCCGCCGCAGCGGGCCACCGGCACGTTGCAGAGCTACCTGACCCGGTTGCGGGCGGCCGGCCTGACCATCGTGCGTCGGTCCGGCGGCTACGTGCTGGTCGTCGACGATCCGCTCGCGGTCGACGTGTTCCTGTTCGGGCACCTGGTCGAGCGGGCCCGGCAGGCCACCGAGCCGGTCCGGGCGGTGGAGCTGTTCGAGCAGGCCATCGGGCTGTGGCGGGGCGAGGCGCTGGCCGGCCTCGACTCGCCGTGGGCCGTCGCGACCCGTGAGCTGCTGGGCCGGCAGCTGCTGGCCGCCGAGCTGGACCTCGCCGACCTCCGTCTCCAGCTCGGCCGGCACGCCGCGCTCGTGCCCGAGCTGGTCGAGCGGGCGGCCGAGCATCCGCTGGACGAACGAGCCGCCGGACAGCTCATGCTCGCCTTGTACCGCAACGGCCGCCAAGCCGAGGCGCTGTCCCACTACGAGGCGCTGCGCACCCGGCTGGTCGGGGAGCTGGGCACCGATCCCGGCGTCCAGCTGCGGCAGCTGCACCAGTGGATCCTCACCGCCAACCCGGTACTGGCCGCGCCGGCGCGCCCGTCCGACCAGGTCGTGCCCCGTCAGCTGCCGGCCCCGCCGACCGGCTTCGCCGGTCGGACCGCCGAACTGGCGGAACTCGACGGGGCGCTGGCCGACACCGACGGCGTGCCGATCGCGGTGGTCGTCGGCAACGGCGGCATCGGCAAGACCACGCTGGCGCTGCGCTGGGCGCATACGCGTGCCGACGATTTCCCCGACGGGCAGCTGCACGTCAACCTGCGTGGCTTCGATCCGTCGCGGCCGCCCGTCGCCCCGTCGACCGCGGTGCGGGGCTTTCTCGGCGCGTTGGGCGTCGAGCCGCGCAACGTGCCGCCTGACCCCGACGCGCAGGTGGCGCTCTACCGCAGCCGGGTCGCCGGTCGGCGGATGCTGGTCGTGCTGGACAACGCCGTCGACGCCGCGCAGGTCGAGCCGCTGCTGCCGGGCAGCCCCGGCTGCGCGGTGATCGTCACCAGCCGCAACCGGTTGGCCGGCCTGGTCACCCGGCACGGCGCCCGCCCACTGCTGACCGACGCCCTGGTGTCGCCGGAGGCCCGGGCGCTGCTCGGCAACCGGCTGGGTAGTTCCCGGCTGGCCTCCGAACCCACCGCCGTCGCCGAGATCCTGGGGCTGTGCGGCGGTTTTCCGTTGGCACTGAGCATCGCCGCCGGCCGCGCGCAGACCCGGCCGCGAATGGCCTTGGCCACGCTGGCCGAGGAGTTGCGGGACACCTCCACCCGGCTCGGCGTCTTCGACGAGGACGAACCGGGAGCCGGCATCACGGCGGTGCTGTCGTCCTCCTTCGACATGCTCAGCGACGACCAGCGGCAGGTCTTCACGCTGCTCGGGCTGGCCCCCGGCGACGACATCGACCTGGCCGCGGCGGCGGCGCTGGCCGGCCTGCCGGCCGGCCGGACCGCGCAGGCACTACGTGACCTGGAACGATTCAGCCTGGTGTCGCGGGACGCCGTCGACCGGTGGCGCATGCACGACCTGGTCCGCCTGTTCGCCGCCGGCCGCGCCGAGGACCCGGAGGCGGCGCTGCGCCGCGTGCTGGCCTTCTACGTGCACAGCGCGAACAACGCGGCGCTCGGGCTCGACACCACCAATCCGGCCCCCGCCCAGCTCGAGCCGCTGCCGCCCGGCTGCCAACCGGTCACCCCGACCGACTCCATGGCCTGGTTCGAGCAGGAACGACGCTGTCTGCTCGCCGCGCAGCGGCTGGCCGCCGACCGTGGCTGGCACCTCGCGGCGTTCGTGTTGGCCGACTCGCAGATCGTCTACTACTACCGGCGCGCCCTGTACCACGACAATCTCGTGCTCTGGCAGACCGGCGCGGCCGCCGCCGAGCACCTGGGACCGGTCGCGCGGGGCGTCGCCCAGCGACAGCTGGGCCGCGCCTACTCCCGGCTGCATCTGTTGGACGAGTCCATCGAGCACATCAACCGGTCGATCGCGCTGTTCGAGCAGATCGGGGACCTTGGCCAGCTCTCCCGCACGCACACGGCGATGGCGCTGGTGCTGGACCGGCGCAAGGACCACCGGCCGGCCCTCGAACACGCCACCAGGGCAATGGAGCTGGCCATCCAGATCGGCAACCGGCTGTGGGAGGCCGAGTCGCGCACCCGCGCCGCCTGGCACCTGGCCGGGCTTGGCCGGCTCGACGAGGCCAAGGCCTGGGCCGAGCAGGCCTATGCCGACCTCGTCGACCTCAACGACCGCGGCGGCATCGCCGGCGCCCTCGACCTGCTGGGCCACCTCGCCGACCGGGACGGCGACCACCACCGGGCCATCGCCCACTACGAGCAGGCCATCGCCCTGTACGAGCAGGAGCGCAACATCACCATCATCGCGAACATGCTCGACCGGCTCGGTCACGCCCATCTCGGCCTCGGCGACCGCGCGGCGGTGCGCCGGATCTGGCGGCAGGCACTGGCGCAGTACGAGACCCTGCGCCGAGATGTCGACGTGGAACGCATGCGCAAGCAGCTGGCCGAGCTGGAGCAGTGAGCGGTCACGCCGCGGCCGCGGATCCCCCCTGGAGCCCTGGACGCGGCGTGACCTGCCACATCGTGCGCCACACCATGGCGGCGTTTCTTGCATTTCGCTTGAATCCGCAGGCCAGAGGCACTAAGCACGGACTGTGACTGCGCGGTTTGCCCTGTTGGGCGGGATCGAGGTGACGGTCGGCGGGCAGCCGGCCGACATCGGGCACGCGCGCCAGCAGTGCGTGCTGGCGGCCCTGCTCATCGACGTCAACACGGTGGTGTCGGTGGACGCGCTGGTGGACCGGGTGTGGGGCGAGCGGCCGCCGCAGCGGGCCACCGGCACCCTGCACAGCTACCTGACCCGGCTGCGCCGCGTGGAGGGCGTGACGATCGTGCGGCGGACCGGCGGCTACGCGATGGTCGTCGAGGATCCGCTGGACATCGACCTGAACCTGTTCCGCAGCCTGGTCGCACGGGCCCGCCAGGGCGAGGATCCGGCGCTGTTCGAGCGGGCGTTCGCGCTGTGGCGGGGCGAGGCGCTGGCCGGCCTGGACTCGGACTGGGCGGTCGAGGAACGGGAGCAGCTGGCGCACGAACGGCTGGCGGCCGAGTTGGACCACACCGACCTGCGGCTGCGGCTCGGGCAGCACGCGGCGCTGGTGCCGGAGCTGCTGGCCCGGGCCGCGGAGCAGCCGCTGGACGAGCGGGTCGCCGGGCAGCTGATGCTGGCCCTGTACCGGGCCGGGCGGCAGGCCGAGGCGCTGAGCCGCTACCAGGCCGTACGGCTGAAGCTGGCCGAGGAACTCGGCACCGATCCGGGCCCTGAGCTGCGGGAACTGCACCAGCGCATGCTCACCGCCGACCCGGCGCTGACCGTGGCCGCGCCACGGCGGACTACCGTCGTGCCGCGGCAGCTGCCGGCCCCACCGGCCTGGTTCTCCGGGCGGTCGCCGGAGCTGGCGGCGCTGTCGCAGGCGCTGGAGTTCCGCGACGGCACCATGTCCCTCGCCACGGTCTGGGGGAACGGCGGCATCGGCAAGACGGCGCTGGCGCTGCGTTGGGCTCATCAGCACGCCGACGAGTTCCCCGACGGGCAGCTGCACGTGAACCTGCGCGGCTTCGACCCGTTGACCGAGCCCGTGCCGACTTCCGTTGCGGTGCGGGCGTTTCTGGATGCTTTGGGCGTCGCCGCCTCGGCCGTGCCGACCGATCTGGACGGGCAGGCGGCGCTGTACCGGAGCCTGCTCGCCGACCGTCGGATGCTGGTGGTGCTGGACAACGCCGCCGATTCCGCGCAGGTCGGCCCGCTGTTGCCGGGCAGCCCGAGCTGCGCGGTGATCGTGACGAGCCGGGACCGGTTGGCCGGGCTGGTGGCCAATCACGGTGCCCGGCCGCTGGCCGTCGGGTTGCTCGACGACACCGCCGCCGGGCTGCTGCTGGGAAATCGGATCGGTGCCGCGCGGTTGGCCGCCGATCCCGGTGCGGTGGCCGAGTTGTTGGCCCTGTGCGCCGGTTTTCCGCTGGCCCTGAGCCTGGTCGCCGGTCGGGCGCAGACCCGTCCGGGCTTCCCGTTGTCCGCCTTGGCCGCGGAGCTCCGCGATGCCCGGACCCGCCTCGGGGTACTCGACGAGGACGATCCCGGCGCCGGCATCAGCGCCGTGCTTTCCTGCTCGCACAAGGCGTTGACGCCCGAGCAGGCACAGGTGTTCGCACTGCTCGGCCTGTCCCCCGGGCCGGACATCAGCCTCGGCGCGGCGGCGGCGCTGGCCGGTGTGCCGCCGGCCCGGATCGGCCGCGTGCTGCGTGCCCTGGAACGGCTTTCCCTGCTGCACCAGGATGTTCCCGGCCGGTGGCGGATGCACGACCTGGTCCGCCTGTTCGCCGTCGAGCAGGCTGCCGACGCCGAGCCGGCGTTGCGGCGGCTGGTGGCGTTCTACGTGCACTCCAGCCTTCGGGCCGACCTGACTTTCGGCGTGCTGGCCCAGGACGTCGAATTCGTCGCCCTGCCGCCGGATTGCCAGCCCGACGCGCCGACCGACGGCCTGCGGTGGTTCGACGCCGAGCTGGGCTGTCTGTTGGCCGTGCAGCGGCTCGCCCTCGAACTCGGCCGGCACGACGCCGTCTGGCAGATCGCGTGGAACGCCGTGACCTACTGCTATCGGCGGGGTCTGCACATCGACAACCTGACCCTCTGGGAGGCCGCACTGGCCGTGGTGTCCCATGTGGACAGCAAGGTCGCGTCGCTGATCCACCGAATGGTCGGCCGGGCCTACTCTCGGGTGCAGCGGCTGTCGGACTCCCTGGACCAGCTCCAGCTGTCGTTGTCGCTGCTCGACCGGGAGCACGACGCCGTCAACGTCTGCCGCACCGAGCAGGCCATCGCCTTGGCGTACAAGCGACTTCGCGAATGGCAGGCCGCGCTGGACCACCAGCTGGCGGCCCTGCGGGCCGCGCGTCGCACCGGCGAGGACATCTGGATCGGCGAGTCGCTCACCCTGGTCGGCACCTTCGCCACCCGCCTCGGCCGGCACGACTGGGCCCGCCAGTGCTGCGAGGAGGCGCTTTCCCTGTTCCGGCAACACAACGACGTGGAGAACGAGGCCGACGTCACCGACGTGCTCGGCATCGTCGCCGCCAACACCGGCGACCACGCCGCCGCCCTGCGCCACCACCAACGGGCCCTCGACCTCTACCGTCAGATCGGCAACAGCACCGTCATCGGGGCCACGCTGGCCGACCTGGGCCGGGCCCATCGAGCCCTCGGCCACCTCGACGAAGCTCGCGACGCCTTCCACGAGTCCATCGCCGTGTACTCGCGGCAGTCCCGCGACGCCGAGGCCGAGGACGTCCGCACCGAGCTGGCCGCCCTGCTGGTGCCGATCCCGCGCCGCTAGTGGCTGATCACGACCTTGCCGAACCGCCGCGAAGGCGTCTCTCCCGGCACGTGGCGCGAAAACCGGCGGCGTCCGGCCGCCGCTTGATCGAGAATCGTCGCATGGCCGACGAAGGTTTCACCGATCCCCGCCTCGCCGCGATCTACGACCTCTTCGAGGGCGACCGCTCCGACCTCGCCCCGTACCTCGCGGTCGCCACCGAGCTCGGCGCCGCCACCGTCGTCGACATCGGTTGCGGCACCGGGGTGCTGGCCCTTCAGCTGGCTTCCCTCGGCCTCTCCGTCGTCGCCGTCGATCCCGCCCTCGCGTCCCTCAACGTCGCCCGCGCCAAGCCCGGCGCCTCCCGTGTGCGCTGGATCCACGGCACCGCAACCGATCTCCCCCCGCTCCAGGCCGACCTCGCCGTCATGACCGCCAACGTCGCCCAGGCCATCATCGACTCCGCCGACTGGTCCGCCACCCTCACCGCCGCCCACTCCGCCCTACGCCCCGGCGGCCTCCTCATGTTCGAGACCCGCGTGCCCACCGGCCAACCTTGGCTGCGCTGGACCCGTGACCACACCCACCAGGTCCTCGACGGCATCGAGACCTGGTGCGACCTGCTCGACGCCACCGGCCCCCTCGTCACCTTCCGCTGGACCACCGTCTTCCCCTCCGGCGACCGCCTCACCTCCACCTCCACCCTCCGCTTCCGTTCCCGCCCCGAGGTCGAGGCCGACCTCGCCGCCCACCACTTCACCGTCACCGACGTCCGCGACGCCCCCGACCGCCCCGGCCGTGAGCACGTCTTCCTGGCACAGGCTGACTGACCGGCCACGTCGATTCATGGCTGGCCCGGGCCCGTCGATCACGGATCAGCAGCGGTGGCCGGACATCCTGCTGTGGATGGAAGACACCCAACTGCGGTTGCGAGCGGCGATCGACGCCGTGGGCGGTGTGCCGAAGAGCTAGGAGTCGTTGCGCCGCAACCGCAACAATGCAGCCGTCAGCAAGCCGGCACTGATCGCGGAGATCACCAGGGCCAGCAGGTGCAGGCCGGAATCGGTGGCGTGGTCGCCGAGGCCGAGGCCGACGAGGGCGGCGGCGAGGTTGGCGCCGATGTACTGGGACGTGCGGTAAAGACCCGAAGCGGTGCCGACCTGCTCGGCGGGGGCGGCGGCGTACATGGCGGTCTGGTTGCCGAGGCTGTTGAAGCCGTTGGGAAGGCCGAGGACGGCGGAGACGAGCACGAGCAGTGCGACGGGGGTGGAGCCACCGATGAGGAGCAGGGCGAGGGAACCGACGAGGAGGCCGGCGGAGCCGATGACGAGCAGGGGTAGGCGAGGGCGGCGGGTGGCGATGACGGTGGCGATGATGCCCATGCCGGCGATGGGAAGCACGACCAGGCCGGCCTCGGCGCTGGAGAGCAGGCGGCCCTGTTCGAGCCACTGGGGAACGCCGTAGAAGATCGTGTAGAAGACGATGTAGGTGACGGCGACGCGGGCGTAGGTGCGGCTGAGGGGGCGGTTGGCCCACAGCATGCGGACGTCGATGAACGGCTGGGGGACGCGGAGTTCCCACCACAGCAAGAGGATCGCCAACACGATGGCGGCGGCGAGGAAAAGCCACTGGAACTCAAGGAGGAACACCAGCAGCCCGACCATGGCGGCGGCGAAGAGGAGGATTCCCAAGGGATCCAGACCGACCGAAGTGGACTGACGGGCCCGGTCGCGCGGCACCCACAACAGGACCAGGACCATGGACAGGGCGGCGATGGGGAGGTTGACCCAGAAGATCGACCGCCAGCCGGCGAGCAGCACCAGCAAGCCACCCAGCGGCGGACCGAGCGCGACGGCGACCTGGCCGGCGGCGGAGATGGCGCCGAGCGCCCCGGTGGCCTCGCCGCCGATTCCCTGGCGTATCAAGGAGATCCCCGACGGGTACGCCGCGGAGGTGCCGATGCCGAGCAGCACCCGAGCGGCGACGAGCCAGCCGAGGCCGGGCGCGAACGGCGCGCCGATCGCGGCGGCCATGACGATCACGAGGCCCCAGCAGAACACGCGTCGCGCCCCGAACCGGTCGGCCAGCCGGCCCATCGTCGGCTGGGCGACGGCGGTGGCCAGATAGAGCCCCGACACCAGCCACACGACCTCGGCCCCGGCGTGGAACTCGCGCTGGATGTCGACCAGCGCCACCGCGATCATCGACGAGTTCACGGCGTTGAGCAGCGTCCCGAGCACCACGGGCAGCACCAGCCGCAGCCCGGTGGAGCGCGGGAGCACGGTCATCGCGCCAGCACCTCGAGCAGTGTCGCCGAGGCCCGCAGGAACTCCCGCTCCACCGGCGTGAGCCGCTCGGCGATCATCTCGGCCAGCCACGCGTCCCGGCGCGAGCGGTCCTCGTCCAGCACGGCCCGCCCGGCCTCGGTGATGGAGATGACCGTCTGCCGGCCGTCGGTGGGATGCGGCTCACGGGCGACCAGGCCCCGTTCGACCAGGGTGGCCAGCGCACGGGTCATGGACTGGGGTTGCACGTTCTCGGCGGCGGCCAGCGCCGACGGGCCGGCCGGACCGAGCCGGTAGAGCCGCGACAGCACGGACAGCGAGGTCAGCCCCAGCTCGTGCGGCGGCCGCTCCTGACGCAGCCGACGGGCCAGCCGGGACACGGCCTCCCGGACCTCGACGGCCAGCTCGTTGTCGTCCACAAGTATTAAGCCTAGCTGATGACTTTCGCGGCACACTGCACCCCGACACAACGAAAGTCATCAGCTAGGGGAAGGAAGTTACCGCGGCACCGGCCACGGCTTGGGAGCCGGGTTCGAAGGTTCGCTCACGTGTTCGATTCTACCATCTCGACCATGAAAACAGGGGCCCAACCAGCAGCAAATCCACCCCTCAAACGCCACATGCGCTTCCTATGTGGCAACTGGTGCCACATAGGAAGCGCATGTGAAGGTTTCGGTGGTCGCTGAAGCGATAGTGGTTACATGCCCACGGCCGAGTAGAGCGTGCCGACCTCGGCCCGGGTCAGCCGGCGCAGCGAACCGGGCCGCTGGTTGCCCAGCTGCACGCCGGCGATCTCGGTGCGCACCAGCCGCTGGACCGGGTAGCCGACCTCGTCCAGCAGGCGCCGCACGATGTGCTTGCGGCCCTCGTGCAGCACGACCTCGACCATGGCCTTGCCGGGCATGGAGTCGACCAGGCGGAAGGCGTCCACCTTGATCGGCCCGTCCTCCAGCACGATGCCGCCCTTGAGGCGCTTGCCGACGTCCTTGGCCACCGGCCCGGGCACCTCGGCCAGGTAGGTCTTCAGCACCCGGTACGACGGGTGCATCAGCCGGTGGGCCAGCTCGCCGTCGTTGGTCAGCAGCAGCAGGCCCTCGGTGTCCACGTCCAGCCGCCCGACGTGGAACAGCCGGGCGCCGCCGGACTCGGCCCGCTCGCGCACGTAGTCGCCGACGCAGGGCCGCCCCATCTCGTCGGACATGGTCGAGTGCACGCCCTTGGGCTTGTTCAGGGCGAAGTGCAGCACGTCCTCGCGGACGATGACCCGGCTGCCGTCGACGTGGATGACCGCGTTGTCCGGGTCGACGCGGCGGCCCATCTCGCGCACGACCTTGCCGTCCACGCTGACGCGGCCCTCGGCGATCAGCTCCTCGGCCGCGCGCCGCGAGGCCACGCCCGCCTGGGAGAGCACCTTCTGCAGGCGCACACCGTCATCAGAGTTCTTAGCCGACATCGTCGATCGCATCCACTTCGGGCAGCAGCGGAGCGATCGGCGGCAGATCCTTCAGCGAGGACAGCCCCAACCGCTCCAGGAAAAGTTCGGTGGTCCGGTACAGGATGCCACCCGTGTCCGGGTCGTTGCCCGTCTCCTCGATCAGGCCCCGCGTCACCAGGGTCCGAATCACGCCGTCGACGTTCACGCCACGCACCGCCGCGACCCTCGACCGGGTGACCGGCTGCCGGTAGGCGATCACCGCCAGCGTCTCCAGCGCGGCCCGCGTCAGCTTGGCCCGCTGGCCGTCGAGCAGCAGCTTCTCCACGTACGGGGCGTAGGTGTCGCGGGTGTGCATCCGCCAGCCGTCGCCGACCCGCCGCAGGTCGATGCCACTGCCCGACTCGGTGTACCGAGCCGACAGTGCCTCCATCGCCTGCCGGATCCGCTTCACCGGCTGCTCCAGCGTGGACGCCAGCAGCTCGTCCTCGGCCGGCGAGTCCACCACCAGCAGCAGCGACTCCAGGGCGGCGTGCAGCGTGGCCTCGTCCTCGAGGTCGGGCAGGCCGGAGCCGACCAGCACCTCGTCCCCGGACTCGTCGTCGGGGGTCTCGGCCTGATAGGCGGCCGCCTCATCCAGGATCGTGCCCATCACCGCCGCGACATCCACGGCCTCGCCGTCCGCTGACCCGCTGTCCTCGGCCTCAGGCTCCGGTTCCGCGGAGGCGTCCTCGACCTCAGGTTCCGCGACCTCGACCGGCTCGTCGGTCTCGGGCTGCTCAGCAGTCTCGGGCTCGTCAGCCTCGGGCGGCTCGACCTCGGCCGGCGCGGGCTTGGCCGCGCCACCGCCCGCCGGTCCCTCGAACTGCTGCTCGCCGCTGTCGTCCTCGGGTTCGGTCACCCGTACTCCTCCTCGTCGGCGAACGCCCGATCCACCTCGGCCGCCGCCCGTGCCTCCTCAAGGCTGCCGCCGGCCCAGCGCAGCGTCAGCTCCCCGAGCGCCTCGTCCTGCTCGAACAGCACGACGGTCTCGCGGTACAGCTCCAGCAGCGCGAGGAACCGCGCCACCACCTCGATCGTGTTGTCGCAGTCGGCCACGAGCTCGCTGAACGTGGCGACGCCGGCCTCGGCCAACCGCACCCGCAGCACGGCCGCGTGCGCACGGACCGAGACGGCCCCCATGTGCAGGTGGGCCAGCGACACCGTGGGCGGCGGCTTGGGCCGGAACACGGTGGCGGCCAGCTCGGCGAACCGCTGCGGGCTCATGCCGATCATGACCTCGGGCAGCAGCGCGGTGTAGCGGTCCTCCAACGACACCGACCGCGGGTACCGCCGCAGCGCGCCGGCCTCCAGCTCGCCGAACAGCGCCGCGACCTGCTTGTACGCCCGGTACTGCAACAGCCGCGCGAACAGCAGGTCGCGGGCCTCCAGCAGGGCCAGGTCGTCCTCGTCCTCGACGTCGCCGGCCGGCAACAGCCGGGCCGCCTTCAGGTCGAGCAAGGTCGCGGCGATCACCAGGAACTCGGTGGTCTCGTCCAGGTCCCACTGCTCGCCCATGGTCTTGAGGTGGGCGATGAAGTCGTCGGTGACCCGGCTCAACGCCACCTCGGTGACGTCCATCTGGTGCTGCGAGATCAGCTGCAGCAGCAGGTCGAACGGGCCCTCGAAGTTGGTCAGCTTGACAGTGAACCTGCCGCCGGCCGGTGGGGACCCGGGGTCCACATCAGTCATCCCCGGTGATGCCCTTGACCAGCTGCGAGTCGGCGCCGTGGCGGCTGAAGTCGGCCAGCACCGCGGCGATGGCGGCACGCACCACCCGGCCGCGGTCCACGGCGATGCCGTGCGCGGCGCGCAGCGCCAGCCGAGCGTGTTCCAACGCCAGCAGCTCCTCGTCGGACAGGTAGACCGTGATCTTCGCCTCGTGCTTGCGGCGACCGGTTCCCGCCGAGGATACGGGCTCCTCCGCGATGGGTAGTTCCCTGGGCACGCTGGTGGACCGGAACAACTCGGCCGCACCCGGAAGCTGGACGCGACGAGTCACCTGGCGATCACCTCGCGGGCCAGCGCGCGGTAGGCCTTGGCGCCGGAGGACCGCGGCGCCCAGGTGGTGATCGGCTCGCCGGCGACCGTGGTCTCCGGGAAGCGCACCGTCCGGTTGATCACGGTGTCGAAGACGGTCTCGCCGAACGCCTCGACGACGCGCGCCATCACTTCCCGCGAGTGCAGCGTCCGCGGGTCGTACATGGTGGCGAGGATGCCCGTGATCTCAAGCTTGGGGTTCAACCGTTCCTTGACCTTCTCGATGGTGTCGATCAGCAGCGCGACCCCGCGCAGGCTGAAGAACTCGCACTCCAGTGGGATTAACACGCCGTCGGCCGCGGCCAGCGCGTTGACCGTGAGCAGCCCCAGCGAGGGCTGGCAGTCCACGAGCACGTAGTCGTAGTGGTCCATCACGGGTCGCAGCGTGCGCACCAGGGTGTGCTCGCGGCCGACCTCCGACACCAGCTGCACCTCGGCAGCGGACAGGTCGATGTTGCTGGGCAGCAGGTCCATCTCCGGGACGCAGGTCTGCATCACCACGTCCTCGATGCCGACCGCGCGCTCCATCAGCACGTTGTAGATGGTGCGGTCCAGTTGGTGCGGCTGGATGCCCAGCCCCACCGACAGGGCGCCCTGCGGGTCGAAGTCCACCAGCAGCACGCGGCGGCCGTA
>DATJJB010000366.1:0-12891 GCA_035492655.1 Kutzneria sp.
TACGGGCTCATCGAGGGCACCGTCCTGCGCGACGACGCCCCCGACGAAGGCCTGGCCTGGCACACCCTGCCGGCGTTCTAGTCACAGCGGCGGCAGCACGTCCAAGACGGTCGCCACTGCCAGCAACTCCGAACTGCTGGACCTTCCCGAAGGACTGCACGGCACACCGGAGGTCGTGCGTCACCTGCCGGTCGAGCTGTCGGAGGGCCATCCGCTGCCAGGCTTCCTTCTCGTTCCCCTTCTTCGCCGCGTCGCGGCCACCGGTGGTCGCCGCGTCGCAGGAACGCTCGACTGTCGTCGGAATGCGAGGCAGCGCTTCGCCTTCCGGCAAAGGATCACGTCGCAGACGGACAGATCAATCCCGGCGCCGGGCCGGCGTTCTAGTGGCAGTGGCCGTCCCGGCCCAGGGTTTCCTCCGCGGTCACGCCGGGGCGGGTCCACTGCGGCGCCGGCCGGCTGGTGCCGTCCCAGGTGGCGTTGCCGTTGGCGTCTGAGCGCCAGTACCAGCAGGCGTGGTTGCCGTCGGGAACGCCCTGCCAGGCTTCGCCGCGACCCCGGTGGGTCATGTCGAGCAGGGCGAACGACCCGGACATCGGCTCGGTGCCGCGGCCGGTGGTCGAGTAGGCCAGGAACACCCGGTCGCCGTCGCGGACGTACGAGGTGATGTGCCCCATCTCGCCGCCGGCGGGGCCGTCGACGCCACGGACCGAGTACCAGGGCACCGTGTAGCCCATGAACTCGACGAACGGCTCCACCTCGGCCCAGCGGCCGACGGTGAGGATGGCGAACGAAACGCCACGGGCGTTGAGGTAGACGTCAGTCGCGTGCCACGCCGCGTAGGTGCAGCCCTCGCACTGCCCCTGGTGCGGCGCGCCGTCCCACCACATGTGCTTGTAGACCAGCAGTTCGTCCCGGCCCTGGAACAGGTCGAGGAACGGGACCGGGCCGTCCGGGCCGACGACCTGAACGGTCCCGTCGAACTCGACCAGCGGCAGCTGTCGGCGGGCCGCGGCGATGGCGTCGCCCTCGCGGGTGTGCGCCTTCTCGCGGACCAGCAGCTCGTCGCGGGCGGCCTGCCAGGTGGCCAGGTCGGCCACGACCGGCTTCGTCGTCATGGGGTCCTCCAGTGGGTGTCGGTTCCCTCATGGCCAGGTCGAAGCTGTCGTTGTCTTTTCGACATCTTTGGCGAGGAGGGTTGACTTCACTCGTCACTGAAGTCATAGTCCTTTAAACGCTCTCCCGCTCCGCACGCTCCCGGACCAGCTCCTCGACGGCCGACGGCAGGGTGGTCTCGAAGTCGATGAGTTTGGCCCAGGTGGGCGTGACGACCACGCGGACCATGCCCTGGTAGAGGGAGCGGACCTCGGCCTCCCAGGCGACGCGCTGCTCGGCGCTCATCTCGTACGAGCCGTTCATCTGGAGGTACTCCTCGGGGATGCCGTCGACGACGTCGAGCTCGACCCGGCCGCGCAGGAGCAGGATCTTGGGCGGGTGGACCTCGGTGTCGATGGTGATGGCGACGGCGGGGTTGCGGCGCAGCGAGTGCAGCTTGGGGGCGTTGAGGGTGGTGCACATGACCAGCTCGGCGCCGTTCCAGGTGAAGGCGATGGGAATGGTGCGGGGCGTGCCGTCCTTGGCCACGTAGGCCAGCCGGCAGATGTCGCGGGCCAGCAGCTCCTGGCTGTGCGGACGGTTGAGGATCTCGGCGATCTCGGTGGGCTGCATGACGGGCTCCCTGTCGGTTGGTGTGCCCCTGGGACGGAGCCGCCGTGACGTTCTTGACAACCCGGCGCGCCTTTTTTCCGACGACTTTCGGCACCGGCAGAATCCGGGTCGTGAGCGAGGAGCGCGGCAAGCGGGTCGGCTGGGTCGAGTTGTACTTCGACCTGGTCTTCGTGTTCGCGGTGGGCCAGGTGGCGCACGGCATCGTCACGGACCCGCACTGGTCACGGGTGGGTGCCGCGCTCGGCCTGTTCATGACGTTGTGGTGGACGTGGATCGGCTTCGCCGTGCTCTACAACCGCCGCGGCGACGACAGCCGCACCGCGGACCGGCTGTTCATGCTGGCCGGCACACTGCCGTGCGCGATCGCGGCGACGCAGGCGCACCACGTGTTCGAGGGGCACCCGGCGGTGTTCGCACTGGCGCTGGCCGGGGTGCGGCTGATCCTGGCGGTCGCGCACCGGTGGCCGGCGGAGGGCGAACTCGACCAGCATCGGGTCAGCTGGGGCTACGCGGCCTCGACCGTCCTGTTCGCGGTGTCGGCATTCGTGCCCACGCCGTGGCTGTACGTGCTGTGGAGCATCGCGCTGGCCCAGGAGGCCGGTTTCCTGCTGCTCGGTGGCCGGCCCCGTGGCCGCAAGGGGGATCGGCCGACGCGCAAGACCAAGTGGCGTGCGCTGCTCACGCCGCCCAAGCAGGCGAACCGGGCGGTGGACTCGGCCCACCTCTCCGAGCGGTTCGGCCTGTTCATGATCCTGCTGCTCGGGGAGCTGGTGATCACGGTCGGCGGCGCGGTGCTGGCACGCCCGTCGGACGACCTCGGTTATTGGTTGGTGTTGGTCAGCGGTCTGGTGCTGGGCGGATCGCTGTGGTGGATCTACTTCACGTCGGCGGCCGAGATGTACGAGCGGCTGCTCGGCCTGTCCGGCGGCAATCCGGCGCTGGCCTACTCCCTCTACGCCGTCGGCCACCTGCCGCCGGCCTTCGCACTGCTGCTGGTCGCCGCCGGCGTGAACCTCTCGCTGCACGAGCCCGCGCCATCGACGGCGGCGTGGTTCGTCACGGCCGGGCTGACCATCTATCTGCTCGGCACCAGGGTCTTCGCCGCCGGCGAGCGCCGTTGGTACCTGGGCGTGCTCCGAGTCGCGCTGCTGGCCGCGACGGTGTGTCTGGCCCTGTTCGAGTCGCTGCTACCGGCGCCAGGCGTGGTGGCGGTGGTCGCGGTCTGGGCAGTCGGCACCGCCGCCATGGCCGGCCGGATCCGGCACCGGGCGTTGGATCGGCTGGGCGACACCCCCGCGGAGTTTCTCCGGCAACTCCCGAAAGACCCGGAATTCGACTGAGCTGTCCTCAGTGCACGGTCGCCGCCGGGTGGGGCGCGGTCCGCGCCCCACCCGGCGGCGAAACCGTCTCAGCCGCCATGCCTGCCGCCGTTCATGGTCGCGCCGCCGTTGACGGTCGCGCCGCCGTTCATGTGGATCTGCGCGGCGATCTTCGCGGCCAGCAGGTCGTAGTCGACGGTCGGCGTGCCGATGGCGGCGATCTTCTGCTCCATCTCGGCCTTGATCGCCTCGAGCTGCTTGCCGACCTCGGCCTTGATCCCGTTGAGGTCCGAGTCGAACCAGGCGACGATCTGCCGCAGGCTGGTCACGCCGGTCTCCGAGCCCTGGCGGTTGATCGGCAGGTCGAGTAGCTCCTCGGGGGTCATGGTGTCTCCCTGCTGCCCGAAGTCGTCCTTGCGGGCCTCGTTGACGTCACAGTCGACACCGTCCACGGTGACCGTGCCGACTCGCTGGAACAGGTGCAGGCGCGGGTCTTCCTGGCCGCCCGACCACGCCGCGGTCTGCCACGCCCACTGGGCCAGCCCGGCGTCCAGAGCCCGCGACACCGCGAAGAAACCGCCGTACACGCCCACCCGGTCGCGCGGCAGCACACTGAGCACGCCCTCGAAGTAGTCGCCGACGGGACCGAGTTTGGCGCGGGCGTCGGCATTGCCCGGGCTGTAGTCCGGGATGTCGAAGTCGACGCAGAAGTAGATCGGGTTGTCCGGGAGTCCGACAGCATCGGCCTGCGCCACGGCCGCCTGGGCATCGGCCACACCGGCCCCGTGCCCCTCGGTGGCCCGGTCCGGCTGTCCGATGATCTTGCGTTCCCAGATCAGCGCCACCGCGACGCCGTTGGCGCGCATGTCGGACACCTCGCCGGCGGACAGATCGACCCGGCCCGACAATCCGTTCGCCAGATAACGCACCACGAAGCCATATCCGGCACGCGCCACCGCGGCCCCGGACGGGCGGCCGCCGCTGTAGTCGAGACCGAGCATGATCATCCCTTTCCGATTCGCAACGCCGGCACACCTTTCCGCAGTGCACTACGCGCGCCGGTCCGCTGCCGTTCGACACGACCGTCCACGCCGCGCTCGCGGTTGACGACGATGTCTCGTCCCCGCACGTCACGGCACGGCAAGGCTTGCCGGTGTGGGCCGGCAGTGTGCGAATGCGACACCCGCGCACACCGATGGACGAACCGTATAGCCACGGTCAGCGACGCACGCGGCAAACCCTCCCCGGCACCATGGGAATTCATCTGCGTGTACGACATTGTTGATCAGGCCGAAATGGGCGATCGCATTGTCGCATGGTTATCTTGACGCACACAGCCTCTCTGCGTCATCCGCATCGAGCGACCTCTGCCCGATCAGGCTAACGAGACGTTGCGGCAGCGATGCATTCGGCGCGTGTTCGGCCGCGGCTGATACGCCGGTGCAATGTGGACCGCCCTGGCTTCGACGGCATGCGAGCTCCACGGGTGATCGCGCTGGTGACCATGGCGCTCGCCGCAGCCCTCGGGTCCGCCCCGCCGGCCGGGGCGATCATCGGCGGGCAGCCGACCGACCAACCCTTTCCGTTCCTGGCCTCGTTCCAGCTGAAGTTCGGGTCGCGTAGTTCGTTCACGCACGAGTACGGCGCGTCGCTGATCATCCCGCAGTGGTTGCTCATGGCGGCCCACTGCGTCGCCGGCATCAAGAACAGCCCGAGTAGTTCCAGGTGCGGGTCGGGTCTACCGACCACATCGGGCTGTTCACGCAACCGCAGCCGGCCAAGGCGATCGGCGTGTGCAGCCACGGTCCCGGTGTCGGCGACAAATTCCCGCAGACGGAACTGGGCACCGCACCGACCTTCTACACCAATGCGCCGGCGGCGCACCTCGGCCGGCCGGCGAAGACGATCGCGTCTTGATCAAGCCGATCGGGCAGCCGTTTCGCGGCTGCCCGATCGGGTGGTCAGGGCAGCCGCCAGAGCTGGTTGGCCCCGCCGTTGCAGTCCCAGATCTCCAGCTGGGTGCCGTTCGCGGTGGCGAAGCCCGGATCGTCGAGACACTTGCCGGACTGCGCGCTGCGCAGGCTGCCGTCGGCCGCCTGCGTCCACTGCTGGTTGCTGCCGCCATTGCAGTCCCACAGCTCGACCAGCGTGCCGTTGGCGGTGGCCTGACCCGTGACGTCCATGCACTGCCCCGAATTCACCAGCGCACCGTTGCGCACCGTCCAGTTCTGGGCCGCGGAGCCGTCGCAGTCGGCCAGCACGACCTTGGCGCCGGCCTGGGCGCATTTGCCGGCGAGGCCGGACGTGATGGGGCCTTGGCGCGTCGGCGATCCGGCGCCGGGCGCGATGGCGAGGTTGTCGAACTGGTCGGTGGCGTAGCCGACGATGCCGATGCCGGCCTGGCCGTTGGTCCAGCGGCCGTCGGTGGCGGAGCCGGCGGTGTTGCCGTCGACCGCGCCGGTGATGGTGTTTCCTTGGAACGTCACGGAAAGCGTGTGCCAGGCGTTCGTGCCGAGTGCGGTGGTGGTGCCGCTGGCCAACGTCGTGAGGGCGCCGCTGGTGTCGCCGGCGACGATCGACCACGCGCCGGTGTTGCTCACCCGGAAGTAGTAGGCGTCCTGATGGGACTGCGGCCGGGACTGGCTGTTGGCGCGGCCCATCAGCTCCACCGTGCCGGCGCCGGCCAGCCGCACGTCGGCGGAGACCGTGTAGTTGCCCCAATCCTGGTCGCCCAGCAGGGAGAACGCGTCGGAGTCGTCCTGCCACTCGATCGGCCGAACCGGGGCCATCTGGGTCACGCACTTGCCGGCGCGGCCGACACACGGCTGGATCTCGTACGAGCCCTGCATGTCCGAGAGGTACCTGGCCTCGGTGCCGGTGGCGTAACCGTCGAAGTCGTCGTTGTACGGCAACGCAAGGCCGTGATCGGCCGGGCTGGTCGCGGTGCCCTTGCCCTGCCCGGTGGTCGTGGAGACGGTGTAGATCATGTTCGGCTGCAAGGTCAGCGTGTAGCCGGCGCCGTTCACGTCGGCGGTGTGCTGGAAGTCGGGGCCACTGCCCAGACTCGTCGCCCACACGTGCGCGGAGCCGGTGTTCAGCCCGCCGGTGACGGCGAACGTGGCCGTCTGGGACGTGGTCGCCGTGGACGTCTCGATGACGGTGCTGTAGTCATGGCCGTCGGTCAGCGTGACGTAGCTGCCGCTGGTGCCGAGGTAGCCGCTGGCGGAGTCGATGAAGTGCCAGCCGGGCTGGGTGAACTGGGTGACCTGCGCGGTCGCCCAGGTGCTCTTGCCGGTGCGGTACGCGCCCGACCACGGCGACGGCGCGACCGCCAGGCCGACGGTGCTGTACGGCAGGTTGGGGTAGATCGCCGCGAGCAGCGGCCAGTTCAGATAGGCCGTCATCTTCGCGTCGAGATAGCCGCGGGTGATGGAGCGGATCAGGGCGGCGGTGCCGGAGTTGACGTCCTGGGAGCCGTTCTCACTGGCCCACAGCGGTTTTCCGGTGCTCAGCGCGTCCGACGTGGTGCCGCACGAGATCGCGTCGCCGCCGTCGCCACCGTGGCACGGATAGTGCGCGCCGACGATGTCCACCGACCGGGCGAAGGTCGGGTCCTTGACCATGTCGCCGGCGACCTCCCAGCCGGAGTCCGCGCCGACCACCTTCACCCCGCCGTATCCCTTGGCCGCCAGGGTGGTGTGCAGGTTCTCGTACCAGCCCTTGTCGTAGCCGCGCTCGTTCCAGCCGCCGAGGAAGTTGATCGCCAGGCCGTGCTGCCGGGCGCAGCCCAGCCAGGTCATCAGATAGTCGACCATGTCCTGGGACCAGAAGTCGCCGTTGCCGATCCAGCCCGGGGCGGCCCAGGCCAGGCCGTACAGCTCGATCTTCGGGTTGCGGGCCTTGGCCTGCTCGGCCAGCCACCACTCGTAGCCGCCACCGCAGTTCACCGCTCCCCTGGTGTGCTCGATGCTCGGCTCCGAGCCGTCGGTGGAGTTGGCGTCGCCGCCGATCTCCAGCTTCAGCACCTGGAGGTCGGCCCCGTAGCCGGGCTTGAACAGGTAGTCCAGCACCTGGCTGCGCTGCGGCTCCGGGTAGTCGATCAGCAGCCGGGAGTTGCCCCCGCCGCCGCTGATCGCGCCGATGCCGTCGAAGGTCCGGCCGCCGTGCGTGCCGTCGACGGTGATCGTCGTCGCCGCCTCGGCCGTGGCCGGGCCGGCCAGCGCGATGGCCGTCACGGCGGCGAGCAACGCGGTCCAGATCCTGGCCACGGTGGTCCCCATTCATCCTGGCACCGTGGCGGCGGCGCTTTGACATCGTTGTCAACCCTGAGCACCCTCCATGCTGCCCGGGTCCCACGGGGACGGACAAGGATCGAACGTTCACAGTTGTGATCAGGCCAGGATGAGGTGCACGGCCTCCGCGGCGGTGGCCACGATGTGGTCCGGCTCCGGGACCTCCGCCGGCCACTCGCGGCCGTGGGGCAGCCAGACCGTGCGCAGGCCGGCCGCGCGGCCGCCGATGATGTCGGCCGCGCTGTCACCGACCATCCAGCCATCGCCGAGCTTCGCGCCGGCACGGGTGGCCGCGATCTCGAACAGGCGCATGTCCGGCTTCCAGATGTCCTCGGCACCGGAGATCGCCCAGCCGTCGACCAGATCGGCGATACCGGTGCTGGTCAGGGTGTTCGTCTGCACGGCCTCGTACCCGTTGGTGACAACGGCGATCAACCAGCCCGCGGTCCGCAACCGGCTCAGGCCTTCGAGGACACCGTCGTACACGGGAATCAGGGCCGGCTGTCGGTCGCGGTACTGCTGCCAGAGCTCGTCGAACGAGGACGTGAGCGCGTAGCGCTCACGGGTCCGCGCGAAGAACTCCTCCTTGGGCACCCGCCCGTCGCCGTCGGCCGCGACCAACCAGTCGGCCTCGGCCGGCGCAAGTCCGTGGTCAGTGCAGAACTCCACTGCCCAGGCGCGCAGACCGGCGGCGCGGTCGACGAGAGTTCCGTCAAGATCGAAGAGCGCGAGCACGGGCCGATCGTAGAATGGGGCGTGGACTTCGACGGGGTGGTTTTCGGGGGCGGGCCCAACGGGTTGGTGGCGGCGAACCTGCTGGCCGACGCGGGATGGCGGGTCCTGGTCCTGGAGGCGGCGGACGAGCCGGGTGGGGCGGTGCGCAGCGCCGAGGTGACGGCCCCGGGGTTCGTGACGGACCTGTACAGCTCCTCCTATCCGCTGGCGGCGGTGTCGCCGGTGTTCAAGGAGCTGAACCTGGAGCGGCACGGCCTGAAGTGGCGGCACGCACCCGATGTGCTGGCCCACGTGCTGCCGGATGGGCGTGGAGTGACGCTGTCGACGGACATCGAGCGGACCGTGGCCTCGGTGGCGGCGTTCGATTCCGGGGACGGGGACGCCTGGCGAGCGATGCATGACGAGTGGGCGAAGGTCCGCGAGCCGGTGCTGGACGCCCTGCTGCGACCGTTCCCGCCGGTCAAGGCGGCCGGGAAGTTGTTGGGGGCGACGGGATCGGCGGCGGCGCTGCGGCTGGCCCGGATGCTGACATTGTCGGCGCGGATGTTGGCCGACGAGCGGTTCGGCGGCGAGGGTGCGCGGTTGTTGTTGAACGGCAACGCGATGCACGCCGACGCGGGGATCGACAGCGCCGGCAGCGGGGTGTTCGCGTGGATGCTGGCGATGGTCGGGCAGGACGTGGGCTTCCCGACGCCGGAAGGCGGGGCCGGCGAACTCACCGCGGCGCTCGTGCGGCGGCTGGAAGCCCTTGGCGGGCAAGTGGAATGCGGCCGGCGGGTGACCGAGGTGTTGATCGCCCGGGGCACGGCGGTCGGCGTACGCGATCATGAGGGCAACGTGATCCGCGCCTTGCGGGCCGTGCTCGCCGACGTGCCGGCACCGCAGTTGTACACCGACTTGGTCGATGCGCGGCATCTTCCGAAGCGGTTGCTGGACGACCTGACGAGGTTCCGCTGGGATCCGGCCACGGTCAAGGTGAACTGGGCCCTGTCCGCACCGATTCCGTGGACGGCCAAGGAGGCCACCACGGCCGGGGTCGTGCACCTGGGCGGCGACATGGACATGATGTCGGGCACCTGCACGGACATGGCGATCGGACGGACGCCGCGCAATCCGTTCCTGCTGCTGGGCCAGACCACCACCGCCGATCCGACCCGCTCCCCCGCCGGCACCGAGTCCGTGTGGGCGTACACCCATGTGCCGCAAGGACAACGTTGGACCAAGGACCGGGTCACCCGGTTCGCCGACAAGGTCCAGCAGGTGGTGGAGAAGCACGCACCCGGCTTCGGCGACCGGGTCATCGCCCGGCATGTGCAGGGCCCGGACGACTTCGCCGGCACGGTCAACGGCGGCACCGCGATGATCGGCCAGCAGCTGGTGTTCCGTCCCACCCCGGGCCTTGGCCGGGCCGACACACCGGTCGACCGCCTCTTCCTGGCCGGCAGCTCGGCCCATCCCGGTGGCGGCGTGCACGGCGCGCCCGGTGGCAATGCCGCGCGGGCGGCGCTGGCCCGCGAGAAGTGGGGCGGGGCCTACAAGTCCCTGCTGGGCACGGCGAACCGACTGGTGTTCGGTTAGCCGTTCGTGCTGGTGATCACCTGGAAGTGCGCGCCTTGGCCGCCGCTGAACGCGTTGACGTCGTCCAGGATCGTGCTGATGGGCGAGTAGCTGCTGGTCTCGCCGTCGGTGCACGTCCCGGTCACCAGGGCACGGCTGCCGGCCAGGATGCCGAGTGCGGTGTTGTCGACCTGGCTGAACAGGGGGCCGCCGCTGTCGCCGGGGCGGGCGCAGATGGTGGTGTTGATGCCGACATCGGTGGTCGTGACCTGGCCGCACCGGGTGCCGGGCAGGTAGTCGAAACCGGCGCCGCTGTCCGCGGCCTGCGGGTAGTTGCGCTGGTTCGAGGCCGAACCGTCGGCGCAGACCACCCAGCCGGGCTTGACGTCGGCCAGCGCGTGCACGCCGGTGATCGGCTGGCTGCCGGTCTCGGCGTAGTGGCCGTCGCAGTTCTGCGTGGAATCCACGCAGTACAACAGAACGGAGTTGTGCGGGGTCTGCTTGGTCAGCCAGGTGTCGGCGGCGCTCTGGTCGACGTACGGGAGGAACTGGTAGTCGTACGGGTAGAAGTCCTTCTGCACGCCCTGTTGCCGCACGACCGAGGTGCCGTTGTGCTGCACCGGCAAGGAGTTCTTCTGGTCGCAGTGTCCGGCGGTCAGCACCCAGGCGGTCTTGTCGGCGTAGCCGCCGCCGGTGGAGCGCACGTTGAAGCCGGTGGTGCAGGCGCTCGTGCCGCCGTCGGCCCGGGTGTAGTCGAGTCGCAGGCCGCCGCGCATCGGGCCGTAGCCGCCGCAGAACAGCGGATGGCAGTAGCCCCAGTCGATCTGACCGGACAGCGGCGTCGGCAGCGGCAGGTCCTTCACCAGAACGCCGTCGGGCACGGTGACCAGCACAGTGGTGTTGCCGGCCGCCGCCGGGTCGCGCCGCCACAGCACCACGGTGTTGGCCTGCTGGTCGACCGCCGGCAGGTACGTCACATCCTTGCCGGCCTCCTTGGCCAGCCGGTCGCGGACCGCGGTCAGCTCGGCCAGCGAATGCCGGACGGTCCGGGTGCGAATGTGCGTGCGGTCCGGGAACTGGGCCAGCAGCGACCTGATCACCGTCGGATCGGTCGTGTCCACGACCAGCACGCCGCCGTGCTGGTGGTCGATCGCCATGCCGCCGTAGACCTCGGAAGCCTTGGCGCGCAACGTCGCGTCCAGCTGCGTCGCGTCGAGTTGGAGCTCGAGCCGCCGTAACGCCTCGGCCGGGGTGACGCCGTAGGCCCGCTCCAGATAGCCCATCGAGCCGGCCACCGCGGCCGGGTCGAGTGTCGGCTTCTTGCTGACGGCCACCGCGTTCACGGTCGAGCCGACCAGGGCCGGCAGTGCCACCGCGACAGCCGCGGTCAGCACGACAACTCGACGCACTAACTCCCCCTAGGTCGTCACACGACTGGGGGAACTTTACCGAGCCCGCCGCAGCGCCGACGCCCGGGATGATCTAGAGCGGAAACCGCCGGTCAGTGCACTCCCCGCGGCCGGAACTGAACGCTGATCCGCGGGCCGACCGGCTTGGCCGTCTTCGGCACCGAGTGCTCCCAGGTGCGCTGGCAGGTGCCGCCCATCACGATCAGGTCGCCGTGGCCGAGCATGTGCCGGACGCTCTCGCCGCCGCCCTTCGGCCGCAGCAGCAGCGCCCTCGGGGCGCCGAGGGACACGATCGCCACCATGGTCCGGTCGGTGTCGCGGCCACTGTTGTCGCCGTGCCAGGCCACGCTGTCGTGGCCGTCGCGGTAGTAGCACATGCCGGCCGTGCGGAACGGTTCCCCCAGCTCAGGGCCGTAATGCGCGGAGAGGTCGTCGCGGGCCCGGTCCAGCACCGGGTCCGGCAGCTGGACCTGCTCGCGGAAGAAGCAGACCAGCCGGGGCACGTCCACGATCCGGTCGTACATCTGGCGGCGCTCCGCGTACCAGGGCACGTGCCCGACCAGCCGCTCGAACAGCAGATCCGCGCCCGTCAGCCAGCCCGGCAGCACGTCGATCCACGCCCCGTCGGTCAGCTCGGTGCGCCGCGCTCTGGTCAGTGCGCCGAGGGTGGGCGCCTCGGCCTGGTCGAACAGTGAACCTTGCAACGCCATACCGTCGACCCTATCGAACGTCTGTTCGAACCGCCAGTCCGGTCTCGTCGAGCCACCGCTGCCAACTGACCCGCTTGACCGGCCGGTCCGGGTGGTCCGCGACGTGCAGCAGGAACCGCGCCCGGGCCGACACCAGCGGGTCGGGGTCGTCGACGCGATCCCGGAACACCTCGGCCGGCACGTGGTGCACAAGCCGGGCGTACATCCAGTCCTTGCATCGATACGGCCGCAGAATCGCGGCATGCAGAAGGTCGGCGGCGTCCTCCCGCAGCGTCGCCGGCACGCCCGAGGTCCCGAAGTGGCGCAGTATCAGTTCCTTGATGGACCAGGGCGAGAACGGGTGCGACTCCCGCGCCCGCCACTCGGCCGGGTACCGCGCTTCCCAACGCAGGAAAAGCAAGGCGAGCGGCGCGAGGGCCATATCGGGTGCCGGGTAGTCAAGAAAGGCCGCCATCGGGTCATCGCGGTGTCGTTCGGCGACCGCAGCCCAGCGGCGCTCGAGCGCGCGACCGCGGACCTCGTCGTCCGGGTCGACCAGGTCGTACAGCCACGCGTGATCCAGCACGGCCGGAGCATGCCAGATCTACCAGGGCAGGCCGACGTAGTTTTCGGCGATGGCGGTCATCGCGGCTCGACTGGCCGCGGTGTAGCGGAGCTCGGCGAGCTGGACCTGGCGCTGGAAGGCGTCAGCGGTCGGGGACACGTGCAGCATCGAGGTCATCTTCCACGAGAAGGCCTCGGCCTTCCACACGCGTTGCAGCGCGGTGTCCGAATAGGACTCGACGAGACGGGAGTCGTTGTGCTGCAACAGCTGGGTCAGGGCACGGGACAGCAGGCGGACGTCGGCGACGGCGAGGTTCATGCCCTTGGCCCCGGTCGGCGGGACGATGTGGGCGGCGTCGCCGGCCAGGAACAGGCGGTCGTGCCGCATGGGGGCGGCGACGAAGCTGCGCATGGCGGTGATTCCCTTGTCCAACAAGGGCCCTTCCAACACGGGGCTCTCGCCGTCGACGGCCATCCGGGTGTGCAGCTCGGCCCAGATCCGGTCGTCGGGCCACTCCTTGATGTCCTCGTCCGGCGCGACCTGGAGGTACAGCCGGGTGATCTCGGGCGACCGCATGCTGTACAGGGCGAAGCCGCGCTC
>DATJJB010000367.1:0-37460 GCA_035492655.1 Kutzneria sp.
CGCAACGCTACCTGCTCGGCCCCGGGGTAGCGGAACCGGACATCAGCCAGCCGGATCTGTCCGGACGGGAACGCGGCCGGCAACTCCGGGCTCGGTACGACACGCGGCTCGGCGGCAACGCGTTCGCTCAGGCCGAGGACCTTGGGCACCGAGGCCGCGGCGAACGACAGATACGCGTTCTGGTCGTCGAAAGCGGTGTAGTTGTTGGCCAGGCTCAATGCCTGCGTGTAGACGGCCAGGCCGGCCAGCCCGAGATCGTGCCGGACCGCCGCCCAGGCCAACAGCCCGTACGACAACGCGTTGACCACGGCCAACGCACCGGTCGAGCCCAGCACGACCCGGGCGCGCGGCCGGCGTTCCCGCCAGATCGGCTCCATCGCCGCCCGCCACGCCGCACTGAATCGGGTGACCAGCCAGTCCAACAGCCCCCAGATACGGATCTCCTTGGCCGCCGGCGCGGTGATCGCCAGGTCCCGCAGGTACTCGGCCTGTTGCAACGCCGCGCTCTGCCCGAACCCGACCTGCCCGACCCGGAAGTACTCGCGCTGCATGAAATAGACGACCAGCGGCCACGTCACGAGCCAGATCAGGCCGAGCCACCAGTGGAAGGCAACGAGCACCGCAGCCGCCGCCAGCGCCCGCAGCCATGCCGGCACCACGCTGGCCAGCGCCCCCACGGCCAGGCTCGGCCGGTCGTTGTCGGCCAGCCCCAGCCCGCGAACCACGCGCAGACCGGCCAGCACCTCGGGGTCGGTCAGGTGCGCGATGCCGGCCGGCGTGCCGACCGCCGCCATCACCCGTTCCTGGAGGTCCCGGTCGACCTGGCGGCCCAGCGTCTCGCCCAACGTGGTCAGCAGCGGCGTGACGACCTGCTGCGCCAGCACCAGTCCGCCGACCACGGCCAGCAGCACGAGCAGTTCCTGGCCAGCACTCGAATCCAGTCCGGTGCTGACGGCCGCCGGAATGGATCCGATGAGCAGGCCGGTCGCCACCGCCACGCCGATCGGCAGCAGGGCCGCCGCGACGATCAGCAGCGCTCCCAACGCCGATCGGCCGGGACTGGCTCGGCCCAGCACCCGGACCAGCGCGGCGATCCCCAACAGTGTCGGCGGGATCCGCCTGTTCTTCCCCATCTTTCAGTCCCCGCTCTGTGCGTCTAGTGGTGGACGAGCCGGCACGAACGCCCGGGGCGGCGCCGTGGCCCGCTGCCCCCAGCGATCGTCGGACAGCGTGAGCAGCGCATGGACGCGGACCGGGATCAGCAGCACGACGTGCATCAGCCCGTACAACGCGAAACCCAGGAAACCCGGGCTTCGCGTCCGCCACATGCCGTAAACGCAGTGCCCCAACGCGATGAGCGCCAGGCCGATCCCGTAGTAGGCCAGGCCCGTGACGCCTTCGAACACGGCGTGCAGCGCCATCAGCACGACGGTCGCCGCGAGCAGCGCCGGGGCCAGGATCTGCACGACGGCATCGAGCACGAGGTAGAGACCCCGCGCCGGTAGTCTGGGCAGGATGGCGGTCATGTCCCGGTACACACAACGATTCCAGCGCAATTGCTGGCGTAGGAACGGTTTCAGCCGTTCCGGCACGACGGTCGCGGCCACCGCGCCGCCGACGTAGACGGTGCGCATCCCGGTGCCCAGCACGAGATTGGTGAGGTGGCGGTCCTCGCCGTGGGTGCTGGGCTTCTTGCGGAAGGTCTGGTTCAGGTAGTCGTCCATGGTGCGTTCGAGCACCGACCGGCGGTACGCGGAGAACGGCCCCGAGCAGCAGAGCACGGAGCCGAACAGCGACTGCGCGGCCCGTTCCTGGTTGCAGGCGTACCAGTAGCGCCGGTCGATGATCCGGGTCAGCCAGTTCACCGAAGCGTTGGCCGCGCGCATCTCCCCCATCGCCGCGCCGACCGTCGGATCGTCGAGCGCCGCGACCAGCCGGCGCACGCCGTCCGGGGCGATCTCCGTGTCGGAGTCGATGGAGATCACCACCTCGCCGTCCGAGTCCACAACGGCCTGCGCCTGGGCGTGCCGCTTGCCCATGTTGGCCGGCAACAGGATCACCCGGTTTCCCTTGCGCCGACGGAACTCCTGATAGACAGGCTCGAGCTCGGCCCGGTTGGGCGAGCCGTCGTCCACCACGTGCACCCGGAGCTCGCCGGCGTAGTCCTGCCGGGCGATCGAGTCCAGGCAGGCCGCGAGCTCGGCCGGATCCTCGTTGTAGCAAGGAATGACGACGTCGACGGTCGGCAGCGCGGCCGGTCGCGCTGCCGTGGCGCGCCGGCGCGCCAGCTCGGCGAACCCGGTCTGCAGGATCAGGTAGCTGCCGACCAGGAGCAGGTAGGCCAGGAACACCCACCGGAGAAGCAGATCGAGTGTGGCGGTCACCCAGGAGGTAGCGCGGCGGGTTACAACGTTTTGTAACCCGTCCGGCTAACTCAGTCATTTCCCCTTGACCGACGGGCGGTCCCTGATGGCAGACGGCAACTGGACGATCAGCGAGCGAGTGCCGGTGCGGTTCGCCGGCGGCCGGGCCCGTACCGGGCCGGCCACCCTCGGGCAGACGAACATGGTCCGCTCGGTGGGCATCGACGATCCGGCCGGCAGCAACGCGCGGCTGATCTGGGAGGTGCCGGCCGGCGTCGACGTGGGCCGACTGGCCCTTGTCGTGACGACGCTGCTGCTGCGGCACGACTCGCTGCGCACGACGTTCCCCGAGGCCGGGCGGCAGTCCGTGGCCGGCGAGGGCGAGCTGGAGATGTTGGTGTACGAGGCTGACGACGCCTACGCGTGCGCCGACGACGTGGCCCCACGGTTGCGTGCCATCCGGTTCGACCCCGCCACCGAGCTGCCGGTGCGGGCCGCGGCGATCACCTCGCACGGCGTCCCGGCCGGCCTGATCCTCATCCTGTGCCACACGGCCGTGGACGCCGCGTCCCAGTCGATCCTGCGCCGCGAGGTGACGGCGTTGCTGGCCGGCGAGGAGCTGCCGCCGCCGGCCGCGACCCAGCCGGTGGACCTCGGCGAGGCCGAGCAGACGCCGGCCGGCCAGCGGCGCATCGCGTCCGCGCTGCGGTACTGGGACGAGCTGCTGAGCACCACCCCGCAGGCCATGTTCGCCGTTCCCGGTGTCGGCCCGACGGACTGGATGCTGCCTCGGCTCACGCTCAGGTCGACCGCGGCCGCGCCGGCGCTGGCCCGGATCGCCGACCGTACCGGTGCCGGCCGGGCCACCGTCGTGCTGGCCGCCCTGTGCGCGCTGATCGGCCGTCGGCTCGGCGTGCGGACGGCCGTGGTCGCGATGCTCGCGGCCAACCGCCTGCTGCCCCACTTGACCGACTATGTCGGCACCATCTCGCAGGACGCGCTGATGTCGGCCGAGCTGGACGTCACCACGTTCGACGAGCTGGTCGGCCGGATCCGCGACCGGTCGCTGGCCGCCTACCGCCGCAGCACCTTCGACTCGGTGGCACTGTGGAACATCATCGACGGTGTGGCGGCGCGACGCGGCACGCACTGGGCCCGGGACTGCGTGTTCAACGACCTGACCGGGCTGGGGCAGGGTTCGGCGCCGGCCGACGTCACGGATTCGGCCATCCGGCTGGAGTGGCTGCCGGCCGAAGCGATGCCGACCCGGCTGATGGTCTGGGCCGTTCGGCTGGACGACGAGGTCGAGCTGTCCGTGCTGGCCGACCCCGGTTGCCTGTCGACCGCCGAGGTCGAAGCCTTCGGCAGCGCCATCATCCGACTCGTCGTCGAGGCGGCCGATGGCGACATCGAGCTGGCCGAATCGAGCGTTGTCGCCGAGCTGGCACCGGTCGTCCGCGGCGACGGCTGGTATCTGGCCGACCGCTGCTGGATCGAGCTGGCGGCCGTTCGGCAGCTGCTCGACGACGTGCTCGACGGCCGGCCCAACCTCGTGGTGGCGGTGCCGGACGACGAGCTCGGACACCGGCTCGTGTGTCACGTCGCCGGTGATCACGTTGCGGCCGAACGGATCCACGCCGAGTGCGTGGCCGCGCTGGAGATGCGGCCGAACGCGATGGCCCCGCACCGCTACGTCCTCTGCTCGCGGGCCCCGGCCGACCTCGACGACCCCGATGCCTGGCAGGCGCTGGCCGTCGCCGAGCGGACCGGCCGCGCCGAGCCGAAAGTCGCGGCGCGACCAGCGGATTGAGAATCCTGCAAGGTTCTGCCTCACCGTGCTGGCCAAGACTCGGCCGGTGCGAACAGTCGAGTGGGAGACGCTGTACAGCGACAACGTGACCTGGGTGTTCCGGCTGATGCTCGGCCGGGTGGGCAACCTGCCGGACGCCGAGGACCTCACCGCCGAGGTCTTCCTCACCGCGCTGCCCTATCTGCGCACCGGGGCCGACGTCGAGCAGGTCCGCGCCTACCTGCGGGCCACCGCGCGGACCGTGCTGGCCCGGCACTGGCGGTCGGCGTTCAGCACCGAGGCGGCCGCGCTCGAACTGGCCAAGACCGTGGACGCCACCACGGAAAACGCTCCCGTCGGCACGGCGACGCAGCAGGCCGAGCTGATCCTGGACGCGCTGCCGGACCCCTACCGGTCGGTGCTCCGGTTGCGGTACCTGCACGCGTACTCGCTCAAGGAGACCGCGAGCGAGCTCGGCATCACGCTGTCCAACGCCAAGGTCATCCAGCATCGTGCGCTGAAACTGGCGGCCTCGCTCGGCGGCCGTTAGGACGTCAGCAGTTCACGGATGCGGACGTCGAGCACCGCGCCGGCCTTGTGCTGCCGCAGGGTCCGCTGGTAGCGGCCGAGGATGCTGGTGATGTCGAGCGTCCGCTTCCCGGATTCGAGGGTGAACACCGGCGCGATCGCGGCGGCGGCGCCGTCGGGATCGCCCAGACCCAGGCGCGCCATGGACAGGTAGATGTGGGAGATGGCGGCCCGGTCATAGCTCCAGCCGGGCCGGCTCGGGTCGGCGAAGCCCTCGGCCGCCGCGTGGGCGTGGTGCTCGCCGGCGCGCAGCGCCTGGCCGTCGTTGGGCAGCGCCATGTACACCTCGGCGACGTAGCTCAACCGGGCCGGCGCGACGTTGGTGTCGTCGTAGCCGAGCATGTCGTCCACATCGTCGGTGACGAGCCGCTGCCACCGCCGCTCGGCCCGGCGCAACGCCTGCTCCGCGCTGGAGACCTGGCGCGTGTGGGCCAGCACGCGGGCGGCGCGCAGCGGCAGCAGCATCGACATGATGCCGGCCGTGTGCGCGCTGAGGGCGACGCCGGAGTTGGCGTACCGCAACGCCTCGTCGTAGCGACCGGCCCAGAACGCCGTCAGCGACTCGATGTTGCGGATCAACGCGCACAAACCCGGGTGCTCGGCCCGTTCCGCGAACGCGAATGCCGCCTCGGCCTGCCGTAACGCCGTCGCGGCGTCACCGCGATCGTGGCTGGCGCTGGCCAACAGGTACCCGGTGAGCCCGGCGTAGAAGTACAACCGGCGCGTGTGCACGCGCGACAGCTTGGCGTGCACCAGGTTCACCGCGGCCAGGTGCACGGTCGCCAGCCGCTCCAGTATCGGCTCCGCCGATTCACGCACGTAGCTGGCGGCCAGCTCGCGCACCGCGCCGTCCAGCCAGGCCAGCACGTCCGATCCCGACGACGTGCGGGTCACCTCCGCGATCTCGGCCGACCGCTCGCAGGTCGCCGCCAGGATCTCCGCCCGGCTCCGGCCTGATCGCAGCCGCGCCGACCCGAGCTGGCCCCCGGTCGGCCGGTGGCCGCGGCGCAGGTCCTCGACCCGGTCCCGGGCGGCCAGCAGCTCCCGTCTCAGCCGCGGCGGTATGTCGCACAGGTCGACCAGCACGGCGAACCGGTCCCGGCTGGCCAGCGTCCGCCCGTTGAGATAGTTGCCGCAGGTGGCGTGCGACCAACCGGTGCGCTTGGCCACATCACGGTACGTGACCGCGCCGCCGCCGGTCTCCCGCAGCAGCTTGCGCAGCAGCGCGCCCAGATCCTCCGTGGTCTGGACCAGTGCCGCGACCGTCGTGATGTCCTCCTGCATTGACGCCGCCACGTCGACTCCCCAGTGACCGTTGGTAAGTGTTGTGCAAGGTTGTCCAAGATAGGCCCACACCGCCGGGCCCAGCTACGACAGTTCGGTTGTAGCAGTTCGACGAATGGGTGACCGAAATGACAGCGACAACCACCGAGAACAGGCGCGGCACAGCCCACCAGTGCCACCTGGGCATGACGTGATGGAAAAAGAGGCACATCACCGGAAATCGCTGGCTGTCGGCCGCCGCGACCTGCGCCTGAGCCGCTGTGGTGACGGAAAGTACCGGGACACTCACCGGGAAGTCACGGGATTGCGACCGACGTCGCTTTCACTCGACCGGTAAAAGCCGGACGGTGAATCTCCCACCCTTCAGCGAATTGTCAGGATTTCCGGCGAGTGGCGTTACGGCATTGGGGGCAATGGTGGAGTTTCGGGTGCTCGGCCCGGTCGAGTTGCACGCCGGCGGAAAACCGGTGGATATCGGGCCGCCCCGGCAGCGCGCCGTGCTGGCCGCGCTGTCGGTCGACGTCGGCCGTCCCGTGCTGCCCAGCACCATGATCGACCGGGTCTGGGGCCAGGAGCCGCCGGACGGTGTCCGGCACGGTCTGCACGTCTACGTCGCGCGGATCCGCCGCGTGCTGCGCCAGGCCGACCCCTCGACCGCGACCAGCCTCGTGCGCCGGTCCGGCGGCTACGTCCTCGATGTCGAACCGGACCACGTCGACATGCACCGGTTCGCACGCCTGGTCCAACAGTCGCGTGATCCCGCGTGCACCGATCTGGACCGCGTAACCCTGCTGCGCCAGGCAATTCAGGTGTGGCACGGCACGCCGCTGGCCGATCTGCCGGGGTTGTGGGTGGAACAGGTGCGGCAGACCCTCGTGCAGCAGCGGCTGGACACCGCCGTGGCCTGGGCCCAGGCCGAGGTGGCCGTGGGCGGCGCGGCGGCGACCATCCCGACGCTGACCGAGCTCGTCGGCGAGCATCCGCTGGTGGAGAGCCTGGTCGGCGCGTTGATGCGAGTCCATCACGCGACCGGTAACACCGATGAGGCGTTGACCTCTTACACCAGCCTGAGGCAACGGTTGGTGGCGGCGCTCGGCATCGAGCCGGGGGCCGAGCTGAAGGCGCTACACCAGCACGTTCTGCGCGCCGACGTGGACCAGCCGATCGCCCGGTCCATTGCACTGTCCCTTCCGGACAGTCCGGTCCCGGCACAGCTGCCGATGGACGTGCCCGGCTTCAGCGGGCGCAGGGCCGAACTCCAGCAGCTGGACGGGCTGCTGGCCCAGGCGCAGCCGACCGCCGTCGGTGTGTCGGTCGTGTCCGGCACCGCCGGCGTGGGCAAGACCGCGTTGGCCGTGCACTGGGCCCATCGCGTGCGATCGTCCTTTCCGGACGGACAGCTCTGCGTCGACCTCAGGGGCTTCGCCCCGGGCGGCTCGGTCAGCCCGGACGAGGTGATCCAGGGCTTCCTGGAAGCGCTTGGCGTGGCCAGACATCGCGTACCGTCCACTTTGGCCGATCGGGCCGCGCTCTATCGCAGCCTGCTGTCCGGTCGGCGGATGCTGGTGTTGCTGGACAACGCCCGTGACGCGCAGCAGGTACGGCCGCTGCTTCCCGGCTCGCCCGGCTGCCTCGTGCTGGTGACCAGCCGTCACCAACTGCCGGGGCTGGTCGCGCACGGGGCGCGTCCGCTCGTCCTGGACCTGCCCAGCCCCGACGAGGCCCGGGAGATGATGGTCCGCCGTCTCGGCGCCACCGATCGCGGCACGCTGGACGAGATCATCGCGTTGTGCGCGCGGTTGCCGCTGGCCCTGTCCATCACCGCCGCTCGTGCCGCCACCCGGCCCCACGTGCCGTTGCAAGCCCTCGCCGACGAATTACGCCGCACCAGCGGCTGCCTGGCCGCGTTCGTCGGTGACGACGAGGCCACCAACGTCCGCGCCGCGCTCTCGTGGTCGTACTGCGCATTGAGTCCCGAAGCCGCCGCCCTGTTCCGGCGGCTGAGCCAGCACCCCGGGCCCGAGTTCACGGTGCCGGCTGCCGCGGCGCTCGGCGGCTCTTCGCTGGCGCGGGCCCGGCGGCTGCTCACCGAGCTCGCCCACGCCCACCTCGTCACCGAGCGGAACCCCGGCCGCTACGCCATGCACGACCTGCTGCGCGTGTACGCCATCGAGCAGGCCCACGACGTCGACGTCGACACCGACCGGCAGGCCGCCCTGCTCCGCATGCTCGACTCCGACCCCGAGACCCTCGGCTTCGGGATCAGGGCCGGCCGCCCGCGTTGACCCGTGCGGCGAGGTCGCGCAGCGCGTCGTGGGAGGGCGTGCCGGGTTGGGCGGTCCAGGTGAACAGCTGCTGGTTCGGATCGGCGGTGCAGACGAGCGCCGCCCAGTCCAGGGTGAGCTCGCCGACGACCGGGTGCCGGACCTGGTTGGTGCCGGTGCCGCGGACGGCGACCTGGTGCGCGGTCCACCAGCGCCGGAAGTCCTTGTCCCGCTGGGAGAGCTCGTCGACCAGGGCCGCCAGCTCGGGGTCGTCGGGGTCCTGCGCGGCCTCCCGCCGCAACTGCGCGACGCCGTTGCGGGCCGCGTACTCCCAATGCGGATACAGGCCCCGCACTCCGTCGTCGCAGAACACCAACCGCACGAAGTTCCGCTGCTGCTCCGGCAGGCGTCCGAAATCCGTGAACAGCGCGGCGGCCATGGGGTTCCAGGCGAGGATGTCCGTGCGGCGGCCCAGGACGACCGCCGGGGTCGTGATCAGGTCGTCGAGCAGCCGCCGCAGCTGCGGCTGGGCCTGCTGCGGGGCCGGTCGGCCCGGCCGCTGTTCCCGGCCGGACAGTTCGAACACGTAGTCGCGTTCGTCCGCGCTGAGCCGGAGAACCCGCGCGAGGGCGGACAGCACCTCCTTCGACGCCCGACGCCGTCCCTGCTCGATGCGCGTGTAGAAATCCGTGCTGATCGACGCGAGGGCCGCCACTTCCTCCCGGCGCAGTCCTGGGACACGCCGCCGGTGGCCGGTGCCGGGCAGTCCGACCTCCGCCGGGCTCAGCTCGCTACGCCGTGCCTGGAGGAAATCCCCCAGTTCAGTGCGCTGCGCGTCGCCGGCCATAGCCCGAAATCTAACAGCGTCGACCCCGGCCAGGGTGGGCCTGACTTGTCCCAGGACAACCCGGTCGGGGGACAGAAACGGCCCTTTTCGGGCATCCGCCGCCGCTGTCAGGCTGGGGGGACATCGAACCAGTAGGAGATCCTGTGAGCACCCGCACGACCGCCGTCGACAGGGGCATCGCGCCTGCCCTGCGACGGCTGTACTTCACCCGTTTCGGCTTCGCGATCGTCTGGGCCGGTCTGCTGGTCGTCACCGGGTCGAGCATCACGCCGCTCAGCGGCACCCTGCTGGTGCTCTACCCGGTGTTCGACGTGGCCGCCGCCGTGGTCGACGCCCGCTCGGCCAGGAGCAGGCCGCCGGCCGGCCTGTACGTCAACATCGCGATCAGCCTGCTCGCCGCCATCGGCCTGGCCATCGCCCTGTCGGCCGGCATTCCCGGCGTGCTCCGGGTCTGGGGCGCCTGGGCCGTGCTGTCCGGCCTCGTCCAGCTCGCCGTCGGCCTCACCCGGCGTCGCCTCGGCGGCCAGTGGCCCATGATCATCAGCGGCGCCATCTCCACCGTCGCCGGCACCTCGTTCTTCCTCCAGGCCGGCCAGCCGGGCACCGGACTGTCCACATTGGCCGGTTACGCCACCCTCGGCGGCATCTTCTTCCTCGTCTCCGCGCTCCGCCTCAAAAGCGCCTGACCGAAGGCGGTGGACAGGCGTGCTCTCCACCGCCTTCAGCGCGCCTAGAAGGCTGTGCTGATCAGCTGGTCGGACCGTGTTTCGACCGTGGGAGTGCTACCGGCGCGCACGGCGCCGCCGGTGATCGCCAGCCCGCCGGTCGGCGCGAACATGCCCATCGCGAACGTCGAGCCGCTGGGCGCGGCCGCGATCGGGACCACCGGGAAGGCGTTGCCGCCGGCGAGGACCGAGGTCGAGATGTAGTCGCCGAACATGCGACCCTGCGAGGTGTTGGGCAGCCACGACAACGTCATCGGCCCGGCGACCTGGGTGGCGGCGCTCCAACTCGTGCCGCCGTTGGTCGAGGAGATGAAGCCGACGTCGAGCCGGCAGGTCGAGGCCGTGCAGTTCGAGGTGGGATAGAAGTAGTAGGTCAGGCCGATCCGGGCGGTGGCGCCCGAGGTCGACGGGTCGACGCCGATGCCGGGCACGAAGTGGTCGACCGTGCTGGTGGTGGCGTCGATCGGGACCCGCGTCGGGGTGGTCCAGGTGGTGCCGTTGGTCGACTTGCTGAGCACGATGTCGTTGGCCGGGCAGCCCGACCGGAACCGGCAGTCCGACCACACCACGTAGGCCGTGCCGGCGGAGTCGATCTCCGCCGAGGGCAGCGCCTCGGTGCGGATGTTGCCGGCGTCGGTGTGCCGGCTGACGCTGGCCACCAGCACCGTGCTGCTCCAGCTGGTGCCGCCGTTGGTCGAGGTGAAGGAGCGGATCTGGTCGTTGAGCGACATGTAGGGCACGACCACGGTGCCGTTGGGCCGCACGATCGGCTGGCCGCCGAGGCCGGTGGCGTTGTTGCCGGTGGCGCGGGCCGGTCCCCAGGTCAGGCCGCCGTCGGTGGAGGTCTTCATCCGCAGCGCGTCGCCGGAGCTGGTGACGTCGTACTCGGTGTAGCAGTTGCCGAAGAACGGGCTGGTCGCCGTGTTGTCGCAGACGATCCAGTTCTTGTCGTTGGACCCGGTGGCCGTGGTGACCGGGTTGCTCCAGGCCAGGCCGCCGTTGGTGGAGCGGCTGGTGAGCACCGGCGTGCCGGGGCAGTTGACGCCCAGCGAGGAGATGAGCCAGACGTTGTGTTTGGCGTCGAAGGCGACCGCCGCGTCGCTGATCTGGCCGCACGGGCCGCCGGAGTTGCCGGTGGTGGCGGGCAGGAAGCCCTGGGTCCAGCTCGCGCCGCTGTTGGTGGAAGTGGCGAACCCGATGTTGGACGAGCCGCCGCCGGAGACCCGGCCGACCTGGAACGCCGACACGATCGTCGAGCCGAAGGCGAACGTGTCCGGCTCGACCTCGGTGCGGTGCTGGGCCTGCGTGTCGGTGTAGGGGTCGGTGCTGACCGGGGTGACCGCGACGTTGGCGGCCGCCGGACCGGCCGTGGCCAGCAGCGCGGCGATGACGACGGGTGGCAACAGGATGATGGTGCGGAACCTTCGAGGCATGGTGCCATCACCTTCTTCGGCGTAGCGGGACCGCCGCGGGGGACCGCGGCGGGCGGCAAGGGCCGTGAACCATGGCTCGACGCCCATCCAGCCACAAACCGGACCGCACGGATAGCCGCCGGGTGGCCCACGTCGAAGGTCGGTCCACTGAGGACGGACAGCCGGTGCCGCGGTCAGCTAGGTGACCGCGGTCAGACCCGCCGGGCGCGGCGGCCCGGCGGGTACCGGCAGTCAGCTGACGTTGAGCGCGGTGTCGTCGAGCACGAACGAGGTCTGCTTGACCGAGTCCTCGGTGCCGGTGAACTTCACCGTCACCGTCTGCCCCTGATATGCCGACAGGTCAACGGAATGCTTCAGGTAGCCCGAGGCCGCGTCCTTGTTGGAGTACGTGGCCAGCGTGGACCCGTTGATCTGCACGGTCAGGGTGTCGTACGCCGTGGTGGTCGGTTCCGCGGTGTCGACGTGCAGCCAGTAGCTCAGCGTGTAGGTGGTGCAGCCGCTCGGCACCGTGACCTGCTGGGACAGCGTGTCGGTGTGCGCGGAGCCGTAGCCGTCCAGCCACGCGTCGTAGCTGCCGGCGTGCGGTGGCTCGCTGGCACTGTTGCTGACCACGCCGCTGCTGGTCGTCCACGGCGACGCGCTGCCGGTTTCGAAGCCGGGATTGCCCAGCAGTTGCGCCGCCGTGCACCCGCCGGCCGGGTTGATCGTCCAGTGGAAGGTCGTCGAGCCGGACGGGCCGGTGGAGTCGGTGGCCGTCACCGTCACGGTGCTGGTGCCGGCCGTGGTCGGGGTACCGGAGATCAGGCCGGTGGTCGTGTTGATCGACAAACCGGCCGGCAGACCGGTGGCACTGTAAGCGAGTGTGCCGCCGGCGGTGTCGGAGGCCGAGATCGGGAGGCTGGCCGCCGTGCCGACGACGCCGGTCTGGTCGCCGGGGCTGGTGACCGTGACGGATCCGCCTCCCCCGCTGCCGAACTGCACGTCCAGCACGGAATGCAGCTCGATGCCGTTGGGGGCGACCCCGGTCTGGCCGTGCAGGAAGTCGAAGAAGCCGACGCCGGTGATCGTCACCGGCACGTTGGCCGTCTTGAACGAACTGGTCGGGGTGTACTTGGCGGTGAACTCGGTGCGCGACTTCTGGATGCTGGACGCCAGCGGACTGCCGGCGCCGACGCAGGCCGGGTCGGGGATCTCGGCGATCATGGTGTGCCCGGAGCCGTCCGACAGCACCAGGTGGAAGTCGGAGTCGGTCTCCAGCTTGTACTCGGTGAGCGTGGCCTGGAGCCGGAACACGGTCGTCTCGGTCGGCTGGACCCGGTTGTTGGACGGCAGGCTCGACGGCGCGGGCAACGACGTCAGCGACGCGATCGTGGTGTTGCTGGTGGACTGAAGGGTGATCTTGCCGGCGTCCGCGTCGGTGCCGGTCTTCACCGCCCACCGCTCCACGCCGCAGCTCGCGGTGACGGCCGCCGGGTTGGCGACGACTTCCTCGTTCTCCTCGTCACCGCCGACCGAATTGGCCTGCCAGGAGTCGGGATCATGGGATGGATTGGCGCCACTGGCCGGAATGGTCAATCCCAGCACCGCGGCACAGGCGACGGTGGACAGCAGGGCGAGCGTTCTTCTCGGTGTCCGCACCTCGGCCTCCCTGAGGTCGTGACGGCAGGGTCGCCGGACCGGCTCGGCGGAAGCCGGGAGTCCGGCGTTGACATGACGGCAACACGGGCCGCGTCGCGGCTCAACCGCCGATCGTGCGGTCCCACGACGTGACCCGGACAACGGGGCAGAATTCACCGCGCCGGCGGCGCAGCCGGAATCGAGCGGTGGGGCGGGCCGAGGCCACGCCCCACCGCGAGTGCCTATCGGGCGATCCACCTTTCCGGTCGAGCCGTGCCGGCGCTGCCGTTCACGGCGACGTCGTCGTACAGCGTGTAGGTCGCGTCACCGGTGTAGTTGTCGTCGTGGCTGGCCAGCGTGAGCGTGTAGCTGTGGCCGGCGGTGACCGCGACGGTCACCTGCTTCCAGCCCGCGCCGTTCGTGCAGGTCTTGGCCAGCGGCGTGGTCGTGGTGCCGGCGGTGGTGTCCTTCAACGTGACGGTCGCCCAGTCGTAGGTCAGGGTGTCCGGGCAGGTCACGTTGTACCAGAAGGAAAGCTGCGTCGAGCCGGTCGGCGCGGTGAAGGTCTGGGCGATCGACGAGTCCGTGGACGGCGAGGTCGAGCCGACCCGGGCCGCGTAGGTTCCGCCGTGTGCGCCCGAGGCCACCACGGCATCGGTGCCGGTGGTGGTCCAACCGGTCAGTGCGCCGGATTCGAAGCCACCATTGGTGATTCCGCCACCGCCCTGGGTCACCGTCAGCGAGTAGGCGGCGGAGTGCGACGCCGTGCCTTCGGTGCCGGTGATCGCGATCGGGTAGGTGCCGGCCGGCGTCGAGGCCGAGGTGCTGATCGCCAACGTCGACGAGTTGCCGGCGGTGACCGAGGTCGGCGTGAAGGTCGCGCTGGCGCCGGCCGGAAGTCCGGTGGCCGCCAGGGAAACGCTGCCGGCGGAGCCGGAGGTCACCGCGGTGCCGACGGTCGTGCTGGCCGAGGCGCCGGCCGCGACCGTGCCGGAGGCCGGGTTGGCCGAGATGGAGAAGTCGTTGCCGGTGCTGGTGGTGCAGCCGGGCAGGGTGAACGAGGCGTTGCGGGTCTTCCACACCCGTGCGCCGGTGGTGCCCAGGTATTCGTGGGTGTACCAGAACGTGCAGCCGTCGGTCGGGTCCACGCTCATCGACGAGTAGTCGCCCCACCGCGAATAGGTGGTCTGCGAGCCGGTGCCGGCCACGATGGTGGACTCGCCCTGCGTCATCTGACCGAGGGCGTCGCCGGCCAGGCGGCCGGTGAGCCGGATCTGCGGGTTGATCGAGGAGCTGGAGGCGGTGTAGCCCAGGGCCATGTTGCCGGCCTTGTCCATCGCCACCGAGCCGAGCCAGCGGTAGGTCGAGTCGGGAGCATAGGTGCCCTGCTGGTAGACGACCGGGTTGCCGCTGCTGCTCAACCGGAACTCGTACCAGCGCTCGCCGACCGAGGAGCCGACGGTCACCGAGTGGCTGGTCACCAGCGACTGGTGATCACCGAAGTTGCGGTACACGAGCCGGAACATCAGCCGGTCCGACAGCGAGTCCAGGGTCTGCGTGGTGCCCTTCTGCGGCACGCAGGTCCCACTGCTGCCGCAGGCCGGCGTGTAGGAGGCCACGGTCAGGTTGGTCGGGCCGCTGAAGGTCGTGTTGGCGGTGTCGGCCCAGTCCACATGGAACCGCCAGTACGCCAGCGTGGTGCTGGTGGTGCCCAGCGCCAGCTGCACGTTGTCCGCGCCGGACGGCGGCGGCGTTGTTCCGTCCACATCGGACGCGAGGATGCCGCCGAACGAGCTGGAAGTGGTGAAGCACTGCTGGGTCGCGGTGTTGCCGGCCAGCATGCTGGTGCGGTCCATCGCGCAGCTCTCCGCGCCGACGAAGGTGTTGCCACCGCCGGAGAACATGTTGTACGTGACGTAGTAGGCGTCCGGCCACACCGACAGCTTCGGGTAGTCCGGGAAGTTGGCGTACTGGAAGGAGTACCGGTTGTAGGCGCCGGTCGCGTCCGAGGTCTGCGACACCGCGATGCACTCGTAGTACGGGCCCGAGGCCGAGTTCACGTTGGCGAACTGGGTGATCACCCATCGGTTGGCCAGGCTGTCGTAGCGGGCCACCGCGTCACCGTCGTCGGTGGACTCGCAGTAGCCGCCGAAGCCGGTGAACAACGTGTTGGTGCTGGCCGGTCCGTACTGCGTGCTGCCGGACTTGGCGAACACGGCGAAGCCGGAGTTGACGATCTCCACCACCTGGCTGGCGCCGACCGCGGAGTTCGGGTCCGGCGGCACGCCGCCGAGGTTGAACGAGCCGGCCGGACCGGAGAAACCGGTGCCGAGTCCGTCGAAGTTGGCGCCGATCGTCGGCGCGAGGGTGCCCGCGGTGTGCTGGACGACCGGGTCGTGCGGCGAGGCCTTGGGGTGCGGCAGTTTGCCGACGGGTTCGGCTTCCCCGTCGTCGCCCGACGGCACCTTGGCGGCGATCGTGCGCAGTGCAGGCGACGAGTCGTGGTGCTCCTCGTGCACGATCTGCGGCGCGGCGTGCGGTGCCGTTGATGTCGGCGTGGTGGTCGTGCCGACGGCACTCGGTACGACCACGGCGGTGGCGACGGCCAGCGCCACTCCGACGAATGTGGTTCTGGCTAACCAGAAACGGGATCTCATGCGTGGCTCCTCGCCGCTACCAGCTACAGGGATGTAGAAGGCCACGCGAATTCTCAAGCCCGCAGGTCAGCGGGACAACCTACGAACGATCCAATTTCGACGGTGTCGAATAGGCCGAATTCAGCTGGTTCACGACCATCGTCGTGAACCCTTCGGGCGGCACCGGCGCTTGCGTGCCACCGATCGCGGGTCGATGGCACGCTTTCCCGGCACGAACCGTCGGTAGGGGCCAGCCGCACCCCTACCGACGGCCGGCCGCTAACGAAGCGGAATTCCGGTCGTGTACGCGTCCTCGTCGTTGGCGACCGAGGCGTTGGGCGCCCCGCCCTCGCACACCGCCGGCGGCGTGGTCGGGGTTCCGGTGCCGGGGCAGAGGAACTGGTCGGTGGGTCGGGTGTCCGACCAGATCGGATAGACGGTCCGGCCGGTCACCGCGACACCGGCGTAGTCACCGATGAAGGTGCCGCTGAACTGGGTCGGTGGCGGCATGCTGCTCGACGTCGCCCGCACGTGCCGGAAGGCGCTCAGGTCCGAACTGGTGGACGCGGTGATGTCGGAGAAGCCGAGGTTCTCGTCCGAGCCGTACTGCCGGTCGTAGTAGCTGACGGCGAGAGTCCCGTTGGGAGAGAACGCGGCCGCCTGCCAGAACTGGTCGGTGCGGGCCTGTCCCCCGGCGGTGGTGACGACCGCGAGGGCTCGCGGATCGGTGCTGCCGCCGGTGAAACTGGCGCCGGAGTTCGTCGAGGTGGACAGCACGATGTCGTTGTTGCAGGTGCCGGTCTTCACGCCGGTGTACAGGTTGCCGCCGGTGCTGGCCGAGAGGCCGGCGGGCGTGCACCCGGTGGCCTCGTTGGAGTTCCGGTTGATGTACGACCCGTAGGTCACCACGATGCGGTTGGCGTGCAACGGATCGACCGCGCCGATCGGATAGTTGCTGGCGCGGAAGATCGAGTTGGTCGACGGGCCCTTCTCCGGCACGCACGCGCGGCCGGGGTCAAGGCCGTTCTGGTACGCGGCGCAGTCGGGCAGCTCGTAGAAGTAGCCGACCCGGGTCGGCGCGGAGAAGCTCGCGCCGCCGTCGGTGGAGCGGGCCAGCAGCACCTGGCTGCGGTTCTCGGTGCCGGCGACCGCGTTGTTGAAGTTGTTGAACGCCACGTAGAGCGCGCCGTCGGGGCCGGTGAACGGTTGCGAGTCCTGGTTCTGGTTGCAGGTCCCGCCCGGCGTCGGCAGGCCGAAGGTGTTGTCGCACATCGCACTCGTGGTGCTCACCAGCACCGGCGCGGAGAACGACCCGCCGTAGTCGGCCGAGTGCGACTCGTAGATGTAGCCGGTGCCGTCGGCGGCGAACGTGGTCCACGTCAGGTAGACGCGGTCGGCGAACGGGCTGCCGGCGTGGTTGTCGACCGTGATCAGTTGCTTGTCCAGCAGGAAGTCCCCAGCGCCTGCGGTGTCGTCGTGCTCGGCCACCGGACGGCCGGTGAAGTTGAACGAGGCGCCGTTGGTCCCGGTCGAGCGGAACACGTAGAACGCGCTGGACTGGTCGGGGTTGGCCGAGGTGCCCGCGCCCCGGTTGAACACCTGGCACGACAGGTAGGCGTTGCCCTTGGTGTCCCAGGCCGTCGAGGTGTCGCCGCCGGCCTGCCAGTACTGGCGCGGGGCGCCGCCGAACGCGGTGCCGCGGGTGAAACCGCTGGGCACGGTCGAATCCGCCCAGGTGCCGCCGCCGTCCAGCGAATACGACACGCCGCAGTTGCCGTCGCCACGGCGGTAGTCGTTGTAGCTGGCCAGCAGGTGGGCGGCGTTGTTCGGATCCGCGGACAGCCAGGTCTCGTTCTGCGCCTGGCCACGGCCCTGTAGATCGGTGTCGCTGACGTTGAGGCAGTTCTGGTTGACCTTCACGTTGGCGCCGAAGCGGTTCGTGCAAGGCGCGGGTGCGGCCCGGCGCACGTCACGGGGCGCCAGGCTCTGGCCACGACCGGCTGGGTCCTCACCGTTCAGGACGGTCGCGAGCAGGCCGGAGACATGGTGCTGCTGGATCGGCTTCAGGCTCGCGTAACCGAAGGGTGTCGCGCCGGCCGGCGTCGCCACGACGCCCAGTCCCGCGGCGGCGAGCGCGACGGTGGCCAACAGTGACAGAGTGTGTCTGGTTCGGTACATGCGGACTCCTTGTCCGGAGGTACGCACGATTTCCCGCCGGATCGGCGGAAATCACCCGAAGCTAGATCCGCACCCGAGGCCTCGGCAATCATCCATCCGGCCCACACCCTCATAGTGTCAACTGTGGATTCAGCCCAGGCGATGGTGGTCGGCGTCGAAGAACACCAGCGGGTCGCCACCGTCGCGGCGGTCGCACCAGCGGGGGCGGCCGATCACCAGCACATGATCGGCGACCTCGACGACCTGGTGCACGTCGCACACCACCGCGGCCATCGCGGCGTCCAGCACCGGAATGCCGAGCCGCGCACGCCATGACACGCCGGCGAACCGGTCGCCGCCGGTGGCGAAGCGGGTGGCCAGCTGGCGGTCGGCGAAGCCGATCACGTTGACACCGAAGGACTCCCGGCGGGTGATGGCCGCCAGGGTCCCGCTGTGCCGCGCCAGCGAGATGAGCAGCAGCGGCGGGCACAGCGAGACCGAGGTGAACGTGTTGACCGTGCAGCCGACGGGTTCGGGGCCGGCGGTGCTGGTCACCACCGCGACACCGGTGGGCCAGGCCCGCATGAACGCCCGGAAGTCCGCGCCGGTGAGCGTGCGCTCGGCGAAGGAGGTCATCGATTGCCCACGAGTTCGGCCTCGCACAAGGTCCGCTGGCGCAGCAACTCTGTCTCGTCGGCGTCGGGCAGCACCAGCGCGCGGGAGTAGTCGTCGATGGCCTCACGGAACCGACCCGCGGCCTGGTAGACGAAACCCCGGTTGTACAACAGATCGGGGTTGGCGGCGTCGAGTTCGATGGCGACGGTGAGGTCCTCGATGGCGGCGTCCGGGTCGCCGGCGGCGTAGGCCAGCGCGGCCCGGCTGGCCCGCGCGGCCACCAGTTGGGCGTCGACGTCCAGAGCATGGTCGAACTCCCGGGCCGCGAGCTCGAGATCGTCGGTCTCCATGGCCAGCAGCCCGCTGGCGTGCAGCAGCCGCGCGTCGTCCGGGTGCACCAGCAGGCCTTCGTCGACGTGGGCCCGCGCGGTGCCGAGCTCACCGGTGTCGATCAGCAGGCTGATCAGGTTGATCCGCGCGTCGAGCTGATCCGGCTCCAGTTCGACCACATAGGACAGATCGGCGATCGCGCCGGCCACGTCGCCCAGTTCCGCCCGCAGGTCGGCCCGGTTGTAGTGCAGTTCGAGGAACGGCGCCGACAGCGTCATGGCCTTGGCGTAGTCGGTCAGCGCGCGCTCGGGCTGACCGAGTTTGCGCAGGACGTCGGCGCGATCGAAGTAGTAGTCGGGATAGTTGGGGTCGACCTCGATGACCGCGTTCAGGTCGGCCAGCGCCTCCTCGGGACGGCCGAGCGCCATCAGCACCTTGGCCCGGTTGTTCAGCAACACCGATCGGTGCAGCTGGTGCTTGGCCATGTCCAGTTCGGCGTCGAGTCGCCGTACCCCTTCGTTCACCAGCTCGAGCGATCCCGGCAGGTTGCCGAGGTGCATCTCGACCAATGCCTTGCCGTTGTTCTGGAACACCGTCTGGAACGTCCGCTGCTCGATGTCCGGCAGCAGCGACGCGATGGCGACGGCGTTGTTGAGCAACACCTTGGCCTGGTGGTGATCACGGTGCTCGGTCGGGTGATGCCGGGTGTAGAGCATGGCCATCGCGTAGGAGGAGAACAGGTGCACCATCGGCAGCGTGTGCCGTTCACGGAGCTCGTCGTAGTACGGCAGGCTTTCCAGGCTGCGATCGAGCGAGGCCAGCGCAGTGGTCATCTTGGTGGTGAGCAGCCAGTGGCGTTCCGACTCCACGTCCGGGTCGGTGATCGCGCGGCCACGCGGCACGATGTCCAGCAGCACGTGGTAGAAGCCCATGTCGAAGCAGTAGTTCGCGGCGTCGAGCATGGCGATGCTGCCCGCGCCGGCGGCGTCGCTGCCGTGTTCGAGGTGGTACAGCAAGGCGCCGAGCGTCAGGCTGAACTCGCCGCCGAGCTCAGCCGCCCGTGCGTCGTGCAGCCGGGATCGGACCTCGGGATCTGCGGCGGCGTAGGCCGCGAGCTGGTCGGGATCGTCGGCGACGCCGTCGGCGAAGATGAACTCCCGCAACGCTTCCTCGTCGGTGCGGGAGACTTCGGGACGCGGCGTCGCGGTGATCTGCCGCGCGTGCCGGCGCAGCGAGGCCGCCAGCTCGTCGGTGACGTTCTCGGTCCGGGTCGTGATCACCAGCCGAAGCGGGCTCGATCCGGTGCGCCGCAACGCGATGGCGACGAACTCCTGATCGGTGTGGTCGGCCTCGTCGACGTTGGCGAACGCCAGCGTCAGCTGGTCGGGCCCGGCCAGCTCGGCGTAGGAGCGCAGGAACTCGACGATGCCGTGCGCGAGCCGCCGGGTGCGGTTGGCCGGGTAGATCCTGGTGCGCTCACTGGGGATCGCCAGTGAGGTAAGCGTTTGCGGGGCCGCGCCGATGGTGTCGGACAGCTCGGGCGCGGCGGAGAGGATCTCCAACGCGTGCCGGCGGACCAGATCAGGCCATTGGGCGTACGCGGCCGGCACCAGCGCGCGCAGCAGCGTGCCGGCGCCGGTGTAGGGCCCGCGCAGCCGGCGGTGACAGTCGACCTCGAACTGGGCGTCGTCGACGGCCGCGGCTCGCGGACCGATCCGCCACAGGTGCTCGTTCATGCTGTTTCCTTCCGCGATGAGCTGCCGCGGCGGGAGACCACGATCAGCAGGACGGCCTGGATCACGATCAGAAGCACGGACACCGCGGAGTCCCAGAACTCCGCGCCGGCCGAGGCGCCCTGGGCCAGCGCGGTCCACGTGCGGACCGCGAACCCCAGCACCACCGGCACGATCGCGATGGCGATCGTCACCAGCAGGAAGCCGACCCCGGCGACGGTGAGCGCGGCGAACCACGGCACCAGCTGCCGGTCCCGCGGCGACCAGTCCGCACTGTCCGATGTGGACGGTCGAACGCCGGGCAGCCAGCCGAACTTGCCGCGCAGATAGGCCATGGTGGCCTCGTGCGGGTTCGTGCAGCCCAGCATGGTGGTGAGCACGTAGTACAGGTCGGTGCGCAGGAACACGTAGAACTGCCAGACGAACCGCAACACCACCAGGTACGCGACGGCGAGCGCCAGCCGTCCGAGCAGGTTCGGCCCGAGCACCGCGCTGCCGATCGTCAGCAGGCTGAACACGAGCACGTCGGCCAGCATGCCGGCGAGGAACGGCAGGTACCGCTTGCGGCGTGGCACCCCGAGCAGCCCGTCGAGCTCGGTCTGCACGACGATGAAGTACAGCCGCCGGCCGAGGGAGAGCTTCGACGGCAGGCCGAGCCGACGGCCGGCGAGCACGTGAAAGCCTTCGTGCACCACGAGAACCGGCACCTGGGCGAAGGTCAGCACCAGTTGCACCGCGACCAGCGACGAGGTGAAGAAGACGTTCGCGGCGTGCGGGCGCAGCTCGGGCTGCATCACCAGCACGATGAGCGCAGCGGCGACCAGCACGGCGTAGCCGGACAGGGCCAGTGGCGAGAACATCGCGCGGCCGAGCCATTGCAGCCCGACTTCCTTTGCCACCACGACACTCTCGCCGGCTTCCCGGATGAACCCGAGCTCGTGCAGCGCCTCGACGAAGTCGTCCATGTCGATGGACTCGCCGAACTCGGTCCGGTACCAGTCGGCCGCTTCCGGCACCGGCATGCCCTCCGACAGCCGGCGCAGCAGGGCGGCCCCGTCTTCCGGCAGCATCGCGTAGGAGTCGGCGTCGGGCCGGCCGACGGTGATGCCGTCGCGCTCCTCGACGAAGGTCAGCGGATGGAACTCCAGGCGGTGCACGGACATCGGTGGCTCCGAGGAGGTAGGTGGTGGACGGCCGCGCCAGGGGTGCGGCCGTCCACCCGGATCATCAGCAACAAGGCAGGCAGTAACCCGGCGCGGACGTCGTGAGCTTGACGGAGCCCGTCTTGCGGATCGCGATCTTCTTCATGTGGTTCACCCCCGTTTCCGCCGAGGCGTCGGCCCGTCCAACGTTGTCAGCCGGCGGCCCCACCCGGCATGGGGGACGGCACCCCGGAAGTCGGCGCCGGGACGGCGCCGGGAATGGGGGCACTCCCCCATTGCCCGTGCCGGGCCGGCCGCCGCACGGTTGTGCGTATGCGAGACGACGCGCTTTCGATCATCGTGACCGGCTCCAGCTCCGCACTCGGCATGCACGGCTACCTGACGTGGCTGCGCCAGGAGGTCGACCTGCCGTTGCGGGTGCTGCTCACGCACAGCGCGGAACGCTTCCTGCGGCGCGAGGTCGCCGGCTGGTACGCCGACGAGGTCTGCGTCAGCGACGACCCCGCCCTCAACCCGGTCGAGTTCGCCCGCCGATCCCTGGCCATCGTCGTGCTACCGGCCAGCGCCAACACCCTCGCCGCCGCCGCACTCGGCCTCGCTTCGTCGCCGGCCCAGACAGCGCTGCTGGCGTCTCCCCGGCCGGCGCTGTTCTTCCCCGCCATGAACGACGTCATGTGGGACAAGCCGGTCGTGCAGCGGCACGTCGCCACCCTGCGGGCCGACGGGCACACCGTGGTCGAGCCGCAGCGCCGTCCGGTCTTCGAACTGTGGCGCAGGGAGAACGTGCAAGGCATCGGCATGCCGGATCCCGAGGAAGCGATCGAGCTGATGGTGACCTGGCTGGAGGCCCTCCTCAACGCGGACGAGGAAGCGGAAGTCGTGGCGCTCAACGGGTGAACGGTCAGCCGGCCAGACCGCTCATGTGGTCGATGGCGAAGCGGTGCAGTGCGGTGCGGTCGTGCTCGCCGGTCTTGGCGAGCAGGCTGGCCACGTGTTTCTCGACGGTGCGGGGCGAGATGTAGAGCCGGGTGGCGATCTCGGTGTTGCCGAGGCGTTCGGCCAACAGGCGCAGCACCTCGTGCTCCCGGACGGTGATGCCCTGGGCGCGCAGGCGAGCGGGGACGCCGTCGGTGACGCAGCGGCGCTGGGTGGCGGCGCAGCCGGCTCGGCGTAGCAAGCTGCGGCAGGCGGCCGTCAGGGCGGTCAGCTGCCCGAGGTGGAAGTACTCCTCGGCCTCCCGCAGCCAACTCGCCGGCTCGCCCCAACCATCGGCCAATGCGGCCTCAGCGACCAGCCGGAGGCCGAGCGGTCGGGCAAATGCGAACGGGGCTGTGAGGCGGCTGTGCTCGGCCATGGCGGCGTGGGCCTCGGCTGGGCGTCCGTCGCGGCCGGCCTGCACTGCGCGGGCCAGCAGCAGGAACTGGGCGTTCCACGCGGAGCCATCAGGCTGGTGGTACGGACGGTCTGTCTCTCCGTTGATCGCCCCCAACAGGATCCGTAGCCCATGCGGCTCGGCCAGCACGTGGTGTGCGGAGCTCCCGGTCGCGATGGCCCGGTCGAGCGCAGCCACCGCTCCTCGCCGGTCCTCCTCGGCCAGGGCGCAGAAGGCCTCGCAAACGCCTTGCACCACCGGAAACTTTCCGTCCAGGGCGACCAGGGACCGTTCCATCGCCGACCGCTGACCGCGCTGCGCGGACATGACGGCCTTGGCGATCGACACGGTCTGGACAGCGGACCGCAGGCCCGATCTGGTCACGTCAGGAAGGCAGTCGTCGGCGAGTTCGGTGGCCCGTACGAACTCGCCACGCAGGACGGCCGCCGTGACCAAATCCGCCGCCAGCAGGTGCCCCTCCGTGATCGCGCCGATCTCGATGGCCCGGGCACAGGCCTGGCGCAGCCGGGCATCGTCGCCGGACCGCAGAGTGTCGTTGAAACCGGCACCGCCGAGTGACCGCAGCCGCATCAACGGCAGCCGGTGTCGGTGCGCCAGTTCGGCCATCCGGCGGAAACACGCATCCGACTCGGCCAGGTCCCGTTGCCGGGCTAAGGTTCCCAGCTGCGCCAACGCCTCGCAGGCGACCTCGGGCAGACGCAAACGCGTGGCTTCGGCCAGCACATTCAGCGCCCGCTCGTCGGTCGTGGCGATCAGGTCGAGTCTCAGGGTGAGTTCGGGCGGAGCCTCAGGGCCGAGCAGCCGGCGGGCAGCTGCGGCCTCGTCGTTGGCTCGCGCCGGCAATCCCGCCCGTAGGGCCACCTGTGCCAAAGTCAGGTGCAGCACCGCCCGGCCGTCGTCGTCGAAACAGAGGTCCTCGTCCACGTCCGGGACCAAGTCGAGGGCGGACACCAGCTGACCCGCGTCGGCGAGTGCGGCCAGCAGCGGCACCAGCACAGAAATCCGTTCACGGCAGTCGGTGGTGAGCTCGTGGGCCCTACGCAACAGCGGCACGGCCGTCGTTGCTGCCCCGTCCAGGAGTGCACGCCGTCCAGCGTCGGCAAAAAGCCTCCGTGCGGCGGAAACGTCACCGGCCATCAGCCAGAGTTCTGCCGCCACCGTTCGCCACTCGCCGGACAACCCGGCCGTCGCTTCGGCGGCACGGCGGGCGAGTTCGGCCTGTTCACCGGCGCCGACCTGCGCCAGCAAAGCATTGGCGGCCAATCCCAACCGGAATGAATACCATTCGGCGGCAACGTGATCCGGTCCGATGAGCTGGCTCGCAACCGCCGGACGCAGCCGTAGCAACAGGTCGTGCCGGTCCAGGCCGGACAGCTTCTCCAACACCGGCAAAGGAAAACGGCGGCCGAACACGGCGGCGACGGTGAGCAGCTCCGCGAGTTCGGGGCCGAGCCGCTGCACCCGGCCGACGATGCTGCGCACGACCGTTGCCGGCACCACGTTGGTGTCGCGGAGATGACATCCGTCGGCCAACAGTTCCTCGACCACGAACGGCACGCCCTCGCTGTCCCGGAACAGCTGCTCCGTCACGGCATCCGACACGGTGTCCACGCCGAGACAGGACGCGGCCAGTTCCCGCACGTGAAACCGGTCCAGACGGCCGAGTTCGACCACCGTTCGACCGCCTCGCGCCAGTTCCACCATGGGGCCCTGCTCGCATCGAGCAGTCACGATCACCGCCACCCGCTGCGTCGCCAGATTGCCAACTACGTGGTCGAGAACCGTCACGGTGTCCGCATCGGCATCGTGCAGATCCTCCAGGATCAGCACGCACCCGGTGTCGCGACCGAGCACGCCCAGCAGCCGCAGCAACCCTTCCGCGACAAGCAGAAGTGGCTCGTCAGGGGCCGTGCTGTCCCGCCATTCCGGCGCGAACCGGGCCAGCGCCGGACGGTAGGGCGCGAGTTCCGGATCGGTCGGCAGGCCGCCGTCACGGGCCAGCGACAACAGCGCTTCGGACACCGGCCGCAACACCTCGTTCGGGCGCGCCCGGCCCCGCAACACCCGCATACCCAGCGACAACGCGTGATCCGCTGCCGCAGCGGCAAGGCGGGACTTCCCGATGCCCGGCTCGCCCAACAAAAACGCGGCACCGCCCTGCTCCACCACGGTCTTGAGCACGCACAACTCCTCGTCGCGTCCGACCAGCCAAGGCGACGGCACGGTGACGACCCCCATCGAGCACTCCTTCCGGCCACGGGAAAGCGCTTCCTTCGGGCACGATCAGCCGTTTGCGTACACAACGAGGTACACGGCGTCGTGTACGTTTCGGTGGTGCAGGTGCGACTTCGCGTCCTCGGACCGGTGGAGATCGTCACCGAGCACGGCTCCGCGTTGCCGGCGCGGCGGATGGCCCGGGTGCTGCTCGGCCTGCTCGCGTTGCAGGCCAACAACTTCGTTCCCGCTGATCAGATCGTCGACGCGCTGTGGGACGGCTGCCCGCCGCGGTCGGCCCCGGTCAACCTCCGCTCGTACGTCAGCGATCTGCGCCGGCTGCTGCGATCCGGCGGCAAAGACATGCCGCGCATCGAGACCGCGAAGAGCGGCTACCTGCTCGCCGCCGAGCCGGAAGAGCTGGATGTCCTTGCCTTCACGACATTCGCGCACACCGGTCGGGACTGCTTGGCGCGCGGCGACCACGAACAGGCCGTCGAACAGTTGACCGTCGCATCCGACCTGTGGCGGGGTCCCGTGCTCGACGGCGTGCCGATGCCGGCGTCGGTCCAGCCGACGATCCGCATGTTGGAGGAACGACGCGTCGATGTCATCGAAGACTGCGTCCAGGCGCGCCTCGAACTCGGCTGGCACGCCGGACTCGCCGCCGAGCTCCGCGAGCTGACCGGACGACATGAGCTGCGGGAACGCTTGTGGGGTCAGCTGATGCTCGCGCTCTACCGCAGCGGGCAGCCGGGTGAGGCGGCACGGACGTACGACCGGCTGCGACGAGTGCTCGACACGGAGCTGGGCATCGACCCGAGCCCCGAGATCAAGGAGCTGCACCAACGAATCCTGCGCGACGACCCCCAGCTGGCCGGCTCGGCGCGGACCACGGCCACCGTCGCGGTGCCGTGGCAGCTGCCGCCGGACGCGGACCCGTTCGTCGGCCGGCACGAACAGTTGCGGACGCTGGATGACTTAGCGCATAAGGCAATCGTCGCCGTTGTCGGCACGGCGGGCGTGGGCAAGACCGCGTTGGCAGTGCATTGGGCCCACGCCGCCCGCAGTCGGTTCCCCGACGGCTGCCTGTACGTCGACCTCCGCGGCTACGGACCAGAAACGCCGGCGCAGGCGGAGCAGGTGCTCGCCGCGTTCCTGCGGGTGCTCGGCGAACGCGTCGCCGATGTCGGTCACGGCATCGGCGAGCTGTCCGGCCGCTACCGAACGCTGATCGCCGATCGACGGATGCTGGTCGTCCTGGACAACGCCCGCGCGGCCGACCAGGTCCGGCCGCTGCTGCCGGGCACCGCGGGCTGCCTGGTCGTCGTGACGAGCCGGGACGACCTGGCCGGCCTCGTCGCACGGGATGGCGCACGCCGGGTACGCCTGGATCCGATGCCGCCGGACCAGGCGCAAGCACTGCTCGGACGGCTGATCGGCGACCGGGACGGAGCCGGCGCGCTGGCGGAGCGCTGTGCCGGCTTGCCGTTGGCGCTGCGCATCGTCGCCGAGCTCGCGGCGCAGGCCGACACCCCGCTCGCCGATCTCGCCGTCGCGCTCGCCGACCGGCAGCGCGGACTGGACGAGCTCGACGCCGGCGGTGATCCCCGTACCGCTGTCTCGGCGGTGTTCGACTGGTCCTACCAGGCGCTGCCTCCCTTGACAGCAAGGGCTTTCGCGCTGCTCACATGGCATCCGGGTGCCGACTTCGACGAGTACGCGGCGGCCGCGCTGCTCGGCATCACGTCCAGTGAAGCGCGGCGGCTGGCCGGGCAGCTCTGCCGGGCCCACCTGGTGCAGCGTTGCGGCGCCGGCCGCTACCGCTTCCACGACCTGCTGCGCGCCTACGGACGGCGGCTTCCCGACAGCGATGCCGTCAAAGCCGCGCTGACCGGGCTGTTCGACTACTACGTGCAGGCCGCGACAGTCGCCGAGGTCACGCTGCCGCTCGGCCGTGGCCGATCCCCACAGCCGGCCACGTTCGAGCTACCGCCGCTGCACGATCCCGTTAGCGCCGCGCACTGGCTCAACACCGAGCGGGCCAATCTGACCGCCGTCGCGGCGTACTGCGCCACCCACGGCTGGCATGCTCAGGCCTGCGAGTTGTCCCAGGCACTGCGGCCTTACCTGGACAACGGCCGTCACCTGGCCGAGGCGCACATCGTCTACCGGCACGCACTGCATTCCGCCCGCTGCCTCGGCGAGCCGAGCGGCATCGGCGCGGCGTTGAACAACCTGGGCAGCGCGTGCCACCACGTCGGCCGCTACGCCGAGGCGATCGAACACTTCAACGCCGCGCTGGCCATCCGCCGCCAGACCGGCGACCAGGTCGGCCAGGCGCGGACGACCAGCAACCTGGCCGGCGTGTACGGCCGGCTCGGTCGGCACCGCGAGGCCGGCGAGCACTACGAGCAGTCCCTGCTCATCGCGCGCGAGCTCGGCGATCGGGCCAGTGAGGCCCTGGTGCTGGCCAACGTGGCCTTCGTGCACCTCCGGCTCGGCCGCTACCGGGAGTCGGCCGACTGCCATCGGCAGGCGCTGGCGCTGGCCGGCCTGCTGGGCGACCGGATGCTGGAAAGCACCGAGCACAGCAATCTCGGCCTGGTCCAGGCCCTCCTCGGCGACTACCGCGAGTCGGCCGAGTCGTTGTGGCACGCCGCCGAGATCTGCCGCGAGCTGGACGACCATCAGGGCGAGGCGTTCGTGTCCGGCAACCTCGCGGTCCTGCACACCCGGTTGGGCAACCACTGGGTCGCGCAGCGCCATGTCGAACGGGCACTCAACGTCCACGGCGCGTCCGGCGACCTGGCCAGCGAGGCCGCGGTGCTCGGCTTCCAGGGCGACCTGCTGCTGGGGATGGGCCTGCCCGCACCGGCGTTGCGCGCGTACCGCAAGGCGTTGGCGCTGGACCGACGACTCGGCGAGCGGTTCCAGGAGGCGCAGGCGCTCAACGGCATCGCGGCCGCCGCCATGGCCATGCATCGGCCCACCGAAGCGGAGCTGCACCACGACGCGGCGCTCCAGCTGGCCACCGCCATCGGCGACCGCTACGAACGGGCCCGCGCGCTGGAGGGCATCGGCCACCTGCGCCAGCAAGCCGCCTTGTGGCGGGAGGCGCTGGCCATCTACGAGGACATCGGCGTGCCGGCGGCCGACCAGCTCCGAAGCCGGCTCGCCGATGTCGAGGTGCCGCTCAGTTGACGCATGCTCGGGTCGTGACCAGCCAACTTTCCGAAGTGCACGGCGACCGGCGACGCACCGCCCGCACCCCTGATATCGTGCCGTGAAATAGGAAACTTTGTTTACTGGCAGGCCGGTGACACAGGGGGGACCGCGTGTCGGACACGCCTCTGTACTTCAGGCTTCTCGGCCCGCTGCACGTGCTCGTCGGGGACGAGCCGATCACGCTCACCAGCAGCCGCGAGCGCAAGCTGCTGGCCCTGCTGCTGTTCTCCCGCGGCCAGGTGGTGCCGGTCGAGCGGATCATCGAGGCGCTGTGGGACGACGAGCCGCCGGCCACCGCCAAGGGCCAGATCCAGACCTGCGTGTTCACGTTGCGCCAGCAGTTCCGCGAACGCGCCGGCGGCGAGCTGCTGCGGACCCAGTCGGCCGGGTACGCCATCGAGGTCCCGGGCGAGTGCTTCGACGTCGCGGAGTTCGAGCGGCTGCTCGGCGAAGCGGCCACCGCCACCGCCGACGGCCGGCCCGAGCAGGCAATCGAGCACTACCGGGCCGCCCTGGCGCTGTGGCGCGGTCCGGCCGCGTCCAACGTGGACGGCCGCTTGCTGCAAGCGATCGCCGGCCGTCTCAACGAGGACCGGATCCGTGCCCAGGAGGAGTGCATCGACCTGGAGCTGTCGCTGGGCCAGCACAGTCGGCTGGTCGGCGAGCTCAGCGAGCTGGTCGAATACCACCCGCTGCGTGAACACCTGCGGGCGCAGCACATGCTGGCGCTCTACCGTTCCGCGCGGCAGGCCGAGGCGCTGGAGTCGTTCCACGAGGTCCGTCGCATCCTCCAGGACGACCTGGGCATCCAGCCCGGCGACGAGCTCACCGCGTTGCAGCAGGCGATCCTGGCCCAGGACCCAGCCCTGGACACGCCGCGCGAGCCACCCGGCCCGGCCCGCCAAGCCGCCGCCCCACGCCAGGTCATGCCCCGGCAGCTGCCGGCCGCCATCTCCGACTTCACCGGCCGGCACGACCTGCTCGACGAGCTCACCGCGCTGCTGACCGACCCGCCGGCCGACGACGCGGGCCGCTCACTGCCGATCGCCTGCCTGACCGGCGGCGGCGGGGTCGGCAAGACGGTGCTGGCGGTGCAGGCCGCGCACGCGGTGCGGCACGCCTATCCCGACGGTCAGCTGTTCGTGCAGAGCCAGGGCGCCGACGGGCGGCCGGCCGATCCGATGGACCTGCTGGCCCGCCTGATCAGCTCGCTCGGCGGGTCGGCCAAGTCGCTGCCGGAGAACCTGACCGACCGGACCGCGGTCTACCGCAGCTGGCTGAGCGACCGGCGGGTGATCATCGTCCTCGACGACCTGGCCGGCGTCCGGCACGCCACCGCGCTGCTGCCGGGCACCCCGGCCTGCGCCGTGATCATCACCAGCCGCCGGCCGCTGACCAGCCTGCCCGGCGCCCGGCACGTCAAGGTCGGCAGCCTGGACGAGGACGACTGCGTCGACCTGCTGACCAAGGTCGTCGGCGCCGACCGGGTGGCCGCCGAGCCGGCGGTGGTGCGCGACCTGGTCCGGCTCTGCGCCCACCTGCCGCTGGCCGTGCGCATCGCCGCGGCCAAGCTCGCGACCCGGCCGTACTGGAGCATCGGGCAGCTGGTCCACCGCATGCGGGACGAGATGCGGCGGCTCGACGAACTCGCGATCGACGGCCTGGGCATCAGGGCGACACTGACCGAGTCGTTCACCGGCCTCGGCCCGTGCGCGCAGCAGCTGCTGGTGCGGCTGAGCCTGCTGGGCACCGCCGACTTCGGCTGCTGGGTCAGCGCGCCGCTGCTGGACGTGGACTTCGACGAGGCCAGCGACGCGCTGGACGAGCTGGTCGGCGCGAGCCTGGTCGAGGTGCAGGTGGACGACACCGGCCCGCCCCGGTTCCGGCTGCACGACCTGGTCCGGATCTACGCGCAGGAGCGGCTGGCCAGCACGGAAGGCTCGCACGGTCGCACGATCACGCTACGGCGGCTGCTGTCCTGCTGGCTGTCCCTGACCGTCGAGGCCCACCGCCGGGCCTACGGCGCGGACTATGGCGTGCACGGCACGACGGAGTCGTGGGAGCTGCCGGAGTACGCCCGTGACCTGCTGCTGGGCCAGCCGATGGACTGGCTGCGCCAGGAGCGGGCCGGCCTGCTGCAAGCGGTCGGTCTGGCGGCGCGGATCGGGCTGGACGAACTGTGCTGGGACCTGGCGGTCACGCTGGTGACCCTGTTCGAGGCGGACTATCTCGTCGAGGACTGGCGCAAGACGCACCGGACCGCGCTGTTGGCCACCCGCGAGGCCGGCAACGCCCGTGGCGAAGCCGCCGTGCTGTGCTCGCTCGGCAATCTGGCGCTGGTCGAACGGCACCAGGACGCGCCGCAGCACTTCGAGCCGGCGCGCGACGCCTTCGCCGCCCTCGGCGACACCCACGGTCACGCCCTCGCGCTCAGCGGCCTCGCCTTCTGCGACCTGGTCGAAGGCCGCTACGAGCAGTCGCTGCGCCGGTTCGACGAAGCGCTGACGGGCTTCCGCGCGGTCGGCGCGGAGATCAGCGCCATCGACGCGCTGTGCAACATGGCCCAGATCAAGATGGACTGGGAGGACTACCCGCACGCCGGCCGGCTCCTCGACGAGGCGCTGTCACGGTGCGGGCAACTGCGCAGCTCCCGGATCTACGCCCAGTTGCAGTACCGCGTCGCGGACCTGCGCCTGCGTACCGGCGATCTGGCCGGCGCCGAGCAGACCCTGGACGCGGTGCTCGACGTGGTCATGGGCACCGGCGACCTGCTCGGGCAGGCCAGCACGCTGGCCTGCCTGGGCGCGGTCAAGGTGCGGCAGGGCCGGCACGGCGCGGCCGAGGAGGATCTGGCCACCTCGCTGGCCATCTCCCGACGTATGGAGAACAACCCGATCCGCGGCCGGGCGCTGCTGGCGCTCGCCGAGCTGAGCGTGGCGCAGGCCGACTGGAGCCGGGCCAACGCGCTGGTCAGCGAGGGCCTGGTGGTGTTCAGCGAGACCGGCCCGGCCGGCGTGATGCGGGCCCGGTTCCTGGCGGTGAAGGCCCGGATCGACGATCAGTTCGGCAATCCGATGACCGCCGCGGCGGCCCGCCGTGAGGCGTTGCAGCTGGTCGGCGACGCCGACACCGCGCTGTCCCGCGCCTTGGCGGCGGCGATCGGGACCGGCTAGCTCAGCCGACGGCGGTTCCTGGCGGCCACGGCGGGCCCTCGGGCGACGAGGTCCCGTCAGCTGCTTGGCCGGCGACGACGGCCACCACGATGGCGATCGCCACGGCGATGCTCCTGGTCATGTCTGATCCCCTTCCGACTGTGCCGGGGAGAACTCTCCGGTGCGCGGCTCCCGTGTCCCGTATCGGCGTTCTCCTGTGCCGCTATCGGCGGCCGATCGCGCGGGAAGCCCGGCGGGATCGGGCCAGAAGCGCCGGCCCGCAGCATCGACGTGCAGGTTCCTGCCCCGTCCGAAGGCTGCGGAGAGCGATGAGCATCGATGTCCGGGTAGTGGATGGCGTGTACGGCCGGCCGGCCGACGGCGTGTCGGTCGACATCGTCCGTGAGTTCGACGGCGCGCCGGTGCAGCGGTGGCGGGGCCGGACCGACGCCGACGGGCGGCTGGCCGCCCTGCCGGACACCATGCAGGAACGCGGTTCCTACACGATCGCCTTCGACATCGGCGACTACTTCGGCACTCTCGGCCACGCCACGCACGTGTCGATGTTCAGTCTCCGGATGCACGTGGCGGGGCCGCTGCCGAGCCATCGCGCGTCGCTGCTGATCACGCCGTCGAGCTGCGTGGCATTCACCGAGGGGTGACCGGAAGTGGGGGGATCATGAACGACTTGTTGGTGCCGATCGACAGTCTGGTGCCGGGTGACTCGCCGCGGCTGGGCGGCGTCGACCGCACGCACGCCGAACTGCTGGCCGAGTCGGCCGATGAGCTGCCGGCGGTGTTGGTTCAGCGCGACACGCTGCGTGTCATCGACGGTCGACACCGGGTCCAGGCCGCCCGGCTGCGGGGACTTTCCCAGATCGCCGTCCGGTTCGTCGACGTGACCGACGACGAGGCGTTCTTGTTGGCCGTGGAGGCGAATCTCGCGCACGGCCTGCCGCTGTCGCTGGCCGACCGGAAGGCGGCGGCCGCCCGGATCATGCGGTCCCGGCCGCAGTGGTCGGACCGGGCCATCGCCAAGGCGTCCGGGCTGTCCGGCAAGACCGTCGGCGCGCTGCGGCGCAGCCTCCAGGCGTCGGACGGAGACAGCCGGGTCGGCCAGGACGGGCGGTCGCGGCCGGTCGACGGCGCGGTCGGTCGGCGCCTCGCCGGCACTCTGCTGGGCCAGCATCCCCGGTCCTCGTTACGGGAAGTGGCCCGCGCGGCCGGCGTGTCCGTGGCCACCGTGCGCGACGTCCGTGACCGGATGAACCGCGGCGAGGACGTCCTGCCGCCTCAGCAGCGCCGTACCGGACGCACAGTCCGGTTCGAGGGCGGCGATCACTCGGTGCTGCGCCAGCTGATGACCGACCCATCGATCAAGTACCGCAGCGGCGGGCGCGCCCTGCTGGACCTGATGCGCGCCCGACCATCCACAGTGGACCCGAACGCGATCGTCGGCATGCTGCCGGCGCACTGCCGGGGCATGGCCGCGACGGCCTGCCGCCAGATCGCCCTGGAGTGGTCGGAATTCGCCGCCGTCATCGAGGGCGCGTGAGCTTTTTCTTCAGCGACAGGAGAAACCGTCATGGACACCTTGCACGAGCGGTTCCGCGCCGTCGCCGCGCTGCACCCGGAGCGGCCGGCCGTCACGGCGGGCCCGGAGACTTCGACCTATGCGCAGGTAGCCGCGCTCGCCGACTTGGTCGCAGACCAGCTGGCCAGCGTGCTGCGGCCCGAGGACCGGCTCGTCGGCCTGCGTGTCACCCGACGGGCGGCGGCCCCGTCAGCGCTGATCGGCATCCTGGCCGCCGGTCGCGGCTACGTCCCGGTCGATCCCGACTATCCGGCGGCCCGGCAGGATTACATCGTCGGCGACTGTGGTTTGGCGGTGGTCGTCACCGACGGCGAACTGCGGGCGGATGAGGTAGCGGTGGCGACCGTAGGGCCGCTTGTTGTCGCCCGCCGGACCGATCCCGGCGTCGCCGCGGTGGTGCCGGACGACACCGCGTACGTCATCTACACCTCGGGTTCGACCGGCGCGCCCAAGGGCTGCGTCGTCGGGCACGGCCATGTGTTGGCGCTGTTCGACGGCTGCGACGGCCTGTTCGACTTCACCGCCGACGACGTCTGGACGGCCTTCCACAGCTTCAGCTTCGACTTCAGCGTTTGGGAGCTGTGGGGGCCGTTGCTGACCGGTGGCCGTGTGGTGATCGTCCCGTCGGCTGCGGCGGCCGACGCCGAGGCGTTCAAAGCGCTGCTGGCGCACGAGCGGGTGTCCGTGCTCAGTCAGGTGCCGTCGTCGTTCGGCTCGCTGACGCGCGAGCTCGCCCTTGCGCCGACGCCGTTGCCTTCTTTGCGGCACATCGTGTTCGGCGGCGAGGCCATCGTGCCGGCCGACCTCGAACGCTGGGACGGCCTCGGGTTGGCTCCTCGTTCGGTGATCACGAACATGTACGGCATCACCGAGACCACTGTGCACGTGAGCTTCTGTCGGCTGACGCCGAAGGACCTCGCCGCGGCAACGCCCGGCACCACGCCGATCGGCGTCGCGCTGCCGCACCTGGAGGTGCTGATCGTGGACGAGGACGGCCGGCCGCTGCCCGACCTCGAACCGGGCGAGATGTGGGTCGGTGGCGCGGCGGTCACGTACGGATACCTGAACCGGCCGGAGCTGACCGCGCAGCGGTTCGTCACGGTCGACGGCCGCCGCTACTACCGCAGCGGCGACCACGCCGTCCGTCACCCCGACGGCTCCCTGTACTACGTCGGCCGCATGGATCACCAGGTGAAGCTGCGTGGCTACCGCATCGAGCTGGCCGAGGTGGAAGCCGCCGTCCGAGCCTTGCCCGGGGTGAGCGCAGCGGCCTGCGGCGTCGAGGAGACGCGGGCCGGCCATCAGATGCTGGTCGCCTACATCGTGCCGAACGCCGAGGTCACCGACCGGCAGCTCCAGGAGGCGCTGGCCGAGTCGTTGCCCCAGCACATGCGGCCGCAGCGGTTCCGTCGCCTGGCTGAGCTGCCGATCACCGGCAACGGCAAGCTGGACCGCAAGGCCCTCGCGCGGACCCGGTGACGATGGACCACACTTCGATCATGACGACCGAGCCGATCCGCGTCATCCGCGCCCGCGAGCACAACCTCCGCGACGTCAGCGTGGACATCCCCAAGGACCGGATCACCTCGTTCACCGGGCCGTCCGGGTCGGGGAAGTCGTCGCTCGTCTTCGACACCATCGCCGCCGAGTCGCAGCGGCAGCTCAACGAGACGTTCCCGGCGTTCGTCCGCAACCGGCTGCCGCACCACGGACAGCCGGACGCCGACGCCGTGCAGAACCTCACCGTCGCCGTGGTCGTCGACCAGCGGCCGCTCGGCACCAACTCGCGATCGACCGTCGGCACCGCGACCGAGATCCACACGTTGCTGCGCCTGCTGTTCTCCCGGGTCGGTGTGCCCGAGGTCGGGCCGACCACGCACTTCTCGTTCAACGACCCGCGCGGCATGTGCCAGCGCTGCCAAGGCCTCGGCACCGTGACCGATGTCGACGTCGAGGCCCTGGTGGACCGGAGCAAGTCGCTCAACGAAGGCGCCATCCGGTTCCCGACCTTCGCGCCGGGGGTGTGGCGCTGGAAGCGGTTCGTGCACTCCGGCTTCTTCGACCCGGACAAGAAACTGGAGGACTACTCCGCTGAAGAGTGGGAGCTCTTCCTCAACACCGAGGCTCGCAAACCCCCGAACCCTCGGCCTGACTTTCCGTCCACTGCTGTCTTCGAGGGTTTGCTGCCGCGGTTCCGGCGTAGCTATTTGACCGTGCCGCGGGACGGTTTGCCGCCGAAAGTCCGTGCGGCGATGGTGGATCTGGTTACCGATCAGCGTTGTCCGGACTGCGATGGCGCGCGTTTGAACGCCGCCGCGCTGGGGTGCTTGATCGGCGGGGTGAACATCGCGGCCGTGTCCCGGATGTCGGCCGGGGAGCTGTTGGCTTGGGCTCGTGCCGTTGATGCTGGCCAGGCCGCGACCGTGCGGGCGGCGCTGGTTGAGCGGATCTCGGCGTTGGTCGGTGTGGGGCTCGGGTATCTCAGCCTGGACCGGGCCACGCCGACGCTGTCCGGTGGCGAGGCGCAACGCGTGAAGATGGTGCGGCATCTGGGATCCAGCCTCACCGGCATGACCTACGTGCTCGACGAGCCCAGCTCCGGGCTGCACCCGGCCGACGTCGCGCGGCTTGGCGGGTTGATGCGGGAGATGCGGGACCGGGGCAACACCGTGCTCGTCGTCGAGCATGATCTGGACGTCGTCGAGTTCTCCGACCACGTGATCGACCTCGGGCCTGGTGCCGGGCGAGACGGCGGCATGATCGTCTTCCAGGGCGGTCTGGACGCCTTGCGCGCGGCCGACACCCTTACCGGGCAGGCATTGCGGGACCGGGTCACGGTGTCTGAGCGGGTGCGGACGCCGACCGGTTGGCACCGGGTGAGCGGTTTGCGGGCCAACAACTTGGACGACGTGTCGGTGGACATCCCACTCGGTGTGCTGACCGCTGTGACCGGGGTTGCCGGGTCCGGCAAGAGCACCCTGGTTCGGGCCGCTCTGCCGGCGTCCATGCCGGGCGTGCGGTACGTCGACCAGACCCCGCCGACCGGTTCCCGTCGGTCCACGTTGCTCACGTATCTCGGCATCGGCGACTCCGTGCGCCGGCTGTTCGCGGCCGAGACCGGTGCTCCGGTTGCCTTGTTCAGCGCCAATTCCGACGGGGCTTGTCCGGAGTGCGACGGGCTCGGTTTCGTGGAGATGGACCTTGCTTTCATGGACACCGTTCGTGCTGTGTGCGAGGTGTGCGGCGGGTCGCGCTTCAACCCTTTGGCGTTGTCGCATCGGTTGCGTGGGCGGAGCATCGCCGACGTGCTCGGCACCAGCGTCTCTGATGCCGTTGATTTCTTCGGTTCCGAGCCCGACATCGCCGCCAGTCTCGTGCGGTTGGATGCCGTCGGGCTCGGCTACCTCAACCTTGGGCAGCCCGTCAGCACGCTGTCCGGCGGCGAGCGCCAGCGTCTCAAGCTGGCGTCGGCGTTGGACGATCCGGCCTCGATATACGTGCTTGATGAGCCGACCACGGGGTCACATCGGTCTGACATCGAGCGGGTGCTGCGGGAGCTCCAGCGCATCGTGTCCAGCGGCCGTTCCGTGGTGGTCATCGAGCACGAGGCCCGGGTCATCGCCAGCGCCGACTGGGTCATCGACCTCGGTCCAGGGGCCGGCAGCGACGGCGGGCAGGTGCTGTTCTCGGGAACGCCGGCCGATCTGGTCGCGGCGGAGACTCCTACCGGTCAGCACCTGCGTCGTGTTGTGACGGGATCGGGCGCGGCGGTGGGCGGCGGGTGAGACGGGTGCCCGCCCGCGGTTCCTGTTCTGCGGACAGCCTTCACGGGTTGAAATATTTCGGGGCCGCGGTTTGCGGTTTGGGTGGGGGGTTGGGTTTGGTGGGGTGGTGTGGCGTTTGGGGTGGGGAAGTAATGGGGTTATGGGTCGATTTGGTGTGGAGCCTCTGAGCGATGGCGCGAAGGGCTAAAACCGGGCAGGACGAGCCTGCCCTTCGCTTGACAATTGTACGCCATCGCTCCCCTCCACACAAAATCGACCCAATGCGTGGAATTGGCGATCGGCGGCGGGCGGGAATGGTGGGTGGTGCTTTTTGGTCTTGTGTTTTCCGGCTTTCGGTGGCTCGGGTTGGTGGTGTGTTGGGAGGGTGGCGTGGTGGCGGTTGATGGGGTGGTTCGGTGGGGCTTTTGCTCTTTCGTTTTCCGGTGGCGGGGTTAGTGGCGGGTGGTGTGGTGGCGGCCCATGGGGGTGGTCCAGTGGGTGGTGCCGTCTGTGTCTCGGGTGACTGTGTAGTTGTCGTGTTTGCGGTGGTGGTGCCAGGTGCAGAGGCCTT
>DATJJB010000368.1:0-8938 GCA_035492655.1 Kutzneria sp.
CCGGATCAAGGGCCTGGACCAGGTGGACAAGCTGGTGCAGGTGGACCAGTCGCCGATCGGCCGCACCCCGCGGTCCAACCCGGCGACCTACACCGGCGTGTTCGACAACATCCGCAAGCTGTTCGCCTCCACCACCGAGGCCAAGGTGCGCGGCTACCAGCCGGGCCGGTTCTCGTTCAACGTCAAGGGCGGCCGCTGCGAGGCCTGTGCCGGCGACGGCACGATCAAGATCGAGATGAACTTCCTGCCGGACGTCTACGTCCCGTGCGAGGTGTGCAAGGGGGCCCGGTACAACCGGGAGACCCTGGAGGTGCACTACAAGGGCAAGACCATCGCCGAGGTGCTGGACATGCCGATCGAGGAGGCCGCAGGCTTCTTCGAGCCGATCAACGCGATCTACCGGCACCTCAAGACGCTGGTCGACGTCGGCCTCGGCTACGTGCGGCTGGGCCAGCCGGCGCCGACGCTGTCCGGCGGCGAGGCGCAGCGCGTGAAGCTGGCCAGCGAGCTGCAGAAGCGGTCGACCGGCAAGACCGTGTACATCCTGGACGAGCCGACCACCGGCCTGCACTTCGAGGACATCAGCAAGCTGCTCGGCGTCATCTCGGGCCTGGTCGACAAGGGCAACACGGTGATCGTGATCGAGCACAACTTCGACGTGATCAAGACGTCGGACTGGATCATCGACATGGGCCCGGAGGGCGGCTCGGGCGGCGGCACGGTGATCGCCGAGGGCACGCCCGAGGACATCGCCGAGCACAAGAAGAGCTACACCGCCGAGTTCCTGCGGGACGTGCTGAAGAACTGACCGAGTGCGTGAAGGGGGCTTTCCTACACTCGGAGTGCAGGAAAGCCCCCTTCCGAACAGGAACTCGCGCGACTACTGGACGAGCTTGCCGACCGCGTTGGCCTCCTCGACCTGACGCGACAGGTAGTTCCACGACAGGTTGATGAAGCCGCTGTCGCCCCAGCTGGTGCCCCACGAGTTCTGCACGCGGACGCCGTTGGTGTCGTAGCCGATGATGGTGATCTCGTGGCCGCCCATGTACTGGTCGCCCGAGGTCGGGTAGTAGCTGTAGTCGGTGGCCTGCTGGCGGGAGATCCGCTCGAAGCTCATGTACACCGGGATGGAGATGGCCACCGGCAGGCCGCTGGCGATGGCCTGCTGCACGCCGGCCTTGATGCCGCTGCCGGTGCTGATCGGCGTGTAGCCGGACAGCTTCCAGTTCGCCGCGTTGGCGCGTTCGTTGGAGTCGGGCTGGGTGGTGTAGTCGAAGTTGCCCTGCCAGTAGTCGTCCATCGTGTCGACGCCCTGCGAGGTGAGGATGTCGAACGTGTCCGAGGGCGTGCTGCCCTGGTCGTTGCCCCGGGCCAGCTGGGCGTAGGTGTACATCGGGGCCTGCGGGTGGCCGCTGATGCCCTGCTCGTTCTCCAGGATGCTCATCGCCGAGTAGTCGATGGCCCAGGACACGCAGGAGCCGACCTGGCCCTGGTCGCCGGGGGTGACCGCGTACTGGGCCAGCGAGGCGCTGGTCGGCGCGTTCGGGATGGACCGGAACGCCAGGGCGTCACGGTGCTGGACGCGGTGCTGGGAGGGCAGCGCGCCGTTGGCCCGGTGCAGGGGGTGGGCCGGGGCCGCGGTGGCGATCGGGGTCACCATGGCGCCGACGGCGCCCGCCACGGCGAGCGCGATGACCACGCGTGAGAGCGTGTTGCTCATGGACTGTCCTTTTCAGATCAGGTGCAGGGAGATCTGGAAAGGCAAAACTAAGTGTGAGCAACGCTCGTGATGTAGCTACTTTGGTCTGGTGGGGTTAACTGTTAATCGTTCGCCGGTCAACGATACCCAGCACCCCGACCAGCACGGCCGCCGCGCACAACAGAGGAATCGTCACGTGGCCGTCGCCGAAAAGTACCCCGCCCTGCTGGCCGGCAAACGTCACCGTCGACCAGAGAATCAATTCCGCACCGGCCGTGACCGCGACAGCGAGCAACGGTCCGAACACAACCGGTGTTGATCGGCGGCCGCGGAGAGCCGGCAAGGCCGACGCGGCCACACAGGCCAGCGCGGCGAACACGACAAAACCGCCGGTGAACGCCGAAATCACGCAGAGCGCGGCAGCGATGAATGCTCGGAACGGCAGCAACGACAGCGCGCAGCCCGCGACCACGCCCAGGATCGCCAACGGCCACAGGACGCCGGTCGGCAGGCCGATGCCCAGCACGACCAGCGTCGTCGCCACCAGCCAGGCCAGTGATCGCCACCCGAACAGCGAGCTGAGGATCAGGGCCGCCGCGGCGAAGGAGAATCCGGTCACGCCCAGGGTTTCCTGGGCCGAGATGCCCTGGAGGAGCAGGGGAATCAGGGAAAGCAGGGCAGCGATCACACCGATGACCAGCGCGCGCAGGTCCACAGTGGACCGGACCGAAGTGGACCCGTCGGCCCGTGGCGCGGGCGTCGGACGAGAAACAGCAGGCCGCCGCACAGTAGCCGCCAACAGCCCGCCGACCGCACCCACGCCCAACAGCCAGTGCGCCCCGGGCAGATAGCCGCCCAGCACGTACCCGCCGACGGCGAAACCGGCCAGTGCCGGCAGCCCCACGTCCTGAGCCCCGGCCAGCACGGCCAACAAGGTCACGATCCGCACAGCCGTGGCCACGACCACCAACGCCAGCCGGAAGTCGGCCGGCGGGTCGAGGGCGGCGACCAGCAGGGCGATGTCCACCGGCGCGGTGACCACCAGCACATCCGGCCAGCGCCGGCCGAACCCGAGGCCGGCTCCGGTGGCGCCGACCACGGCTACCAGCACCAACAGGGCGTCCAGCCAGGCCACGCCGGCCCCTAATCGGCCGCCGGCGTACACGACCAGCTCGCTCTGCTGGCCGCCGTCGGCCGCGGCGCCGGCGGTGGCCAGCAGGAGCACGACGGCCGGGAGCAGGTTTCGCCTCGTCACGGGGTGCACCGTAGGGGGTCGGCGAAAAAAGTTCCCCCGTTACCTGAACCAGTCAGCCATGGCTGCCGTGTTCAGGGGTGTCCACGTCGACCCGAGGAGCACCATGAACCGGACGCGCATTCTCGTGCTGGCGACGTCGGCGGCCTTAGGTCTGACGACTGTGGCCGCCTGCGGCGCCGGGCAGCAGACCGCCGCCCCGCCCGCCCAACAGCAGACGAACCAGCAGCCGCCGGACCCCAACCAGGTCAAGCTGATCGCCACCAGCGTCGGCCAGCTCGGCCAGGTGGTCACCGACGCCGCCGGCATGACCCTGTACCGCTTCGACAGCGACTCGGCCAACCCGCCGGTGTCCAACTGCAACGACAAGTGCGCCGAGACCTGGCCGCCGGAGCTGGCCACGTCCAGCACCGCCACGCTGGACGGCATCGACCAGTCCGCGGTCGGCGTGATCCTGCGCAAGGACGGCACCAAGCAGATCACCATCAACGGCTGGGCCGTCTACCGCTACAAGCAGGACAAGGCCCCGGGCGACGCCAAGGGCCAGGGCCTGATGCAGAAGTGGTTCGCGATCACGCCGCAGGGCAAGAAGGCCGCGGGCGCCCCGGCGACCGGCGGCGCCAACACCCAGAGCGGCAGTGCCACCAAGGTCGCGCCGACCACCAGCATCGACCCCGGTGCCGGCGGCTACGGCTACTGACCCTCCCATCAGGTCCGTCCGAAAGTGCAATGAGATGCAGCTGCTCGCAGTCTCGTCGACGCCAGGCTGGTTCGCCGGCCCGACCCGACCTGTCGACCGCCCGGCCGATCTGATACCCAATACCGCGAATCGACGGCAGCAACGTGGAGGTACGCGGGTGGGGATCGCAGAACGGTGGTCGCGCAGGGGAGGGAGGTCCGCCGGCGACGAGGCACTGATCCGATCACTGTACGAGGAGCACGGACGGAGCCTGCTCGCCTACGCGACGCGACTGACCGGCGACCGGGCCGCGGCCGAGGACGTCGTGCAGGAGACCCTGGTGCGGGCGTGGAAGCACGCCGACGACATGGTCAACAACAAGGGTTCGGTGCGCGGCTGGCTGCTCACGGTGGCCCGCAACATCATCACCGACCGGGCCCGGGCCCGCGCGGTCCGGCCGACCGAGGTCGCGGAGACGCCGACCACGCCGCCGATCCAGCGCGACCACGCCCAGGGCGTGGTGGACTCGATGGCCGTGCTGTCGGCGCTGAACACCCTTTCGGCCGAGCACCGCGACGTGCTGGTCGAGATCTACTACCGTGGTAAGTCGGTGACCGAAGCGGCGTCCACCCTCGGGCTGCCGCCGGGCACCGTGAAGTCCCGATCGCACTACGCGTTGAAAGCACTGCGCACGGCGATGGCCGAGCAGCCGGCGGAGGTGACCCGATGACCGCTCCCGAGCACGACAAGGCGCTCGTCGGCGCGTACGTCCTTGGCGTTCTGACGCCGGAGGAGAACACCGCGACCGAGACGCATCTGGAGAGCTGCCCGGAGTGCCGCCGTGAGCTGGAGGACCTGCGGCTGCTGCACGAGGAGCTCGGCGAGGTGCCGCCGGAGGCGTTCCTCGACGGCCCGCCCGAGGGCGGCGATCTGCTGTTGCAGCGCACACTGCGCGAGGTCCGCGGGATCACGTCCCGGCAGCGCGTGTGGGGCGGCTCGCTGGCCGCCGCCGGTCTCGTCGCCGTGGTGGCGCTGAGCGTCGGCGCCGGTGTCTTCGTCGGCAACCAGAGCGCCACCGGCAACGGCGGCGTCGCCGCGCCGACCGCGAGCCCGCTGCCGTCCGGCACCAAGCACGCGGCCAACGTGGACCCGGTCACCGGCGCGCATCTGGCCGCCACCGTGATCCCGGCCAGCAACGGCTGGGTCAAGCTCCAGGTGCAGGCCAGCGACATCGCGCCGGGCCAGCGCTGCAAGCTGTTCGTCACGTCCAAGGCGGGCAAGCAGGAGCAGTTCGGCGGTTGGCTGGTCGGCCCGAACGCCACCCCCGGCAAGTCGATCACCCTCGACGGCACCGCGCTGATGTCCATCAACGACGTCGCCTCGGTCTCGGTGGTCAACGACCAGGGCCAGACCCTGGTCAACACCCCGGTCTGAGCGGCTGTCAAGCCCCTGATGCTTGGAAAGGACCATTCCTCTCGTTCATCGTGAGGAATGGTCCTTTCCCAACGGTCAGGGGGCCGATTCGAGCTGGGTGCGGATGACCTTGCCGGTGGCGGTGCGGGGTAGTCGCGGCACCACGACGACGTCACGGGGCACCTTGTGCCGGGCCAGGCTGACCCGGACGAACTCCTGCAGCTCGGCCGGATCCAGCCGAGCGCCCGGCGTCGGCACGACGAAGGCCCGCAGCCGCTGCCCGAACTCGTGGTCGGCCACGCCGATCACGGCCGCGTCGCGCACCTGGTAGTGGGTCATGAGCAGGTTCTCGACCTCGCCGGGGAACACGTTCTCGCCGCCGGAGATGATCATGTCGTCCTCGCGGCCGTCGATGAACAGCCGGCCGGCCTCGTCGAAGTGCCCGAGGTCGCCGGTGTCGGCCAGCCCGTTGACGTCGTCGCGGGCCGACCGGACGCCGGCCCGCAGCGAGCTGCCGACGTGGATGCGGCCGACCCGGTTGGACCCGGTCACCTCGTTGTTGTCCACGTCGTAGAGCCGCACGGTGCAGTTGTGCGGGCTGAAGCCGACGGTGCCGGGCGCCTCGCGCAGGTCGGCCGGGGTGGCGACGGTGGCCACCGCGACCTCGGTGGTGCCGTAGAAGTTGTAGAGCACGTCGCCCAGCCGCTCCATGGCCAGCGTGGCCAGCGACGGCGACAGCGCGGAGCCGGAGCAGAACAGCACCCGCAACCGCGCCAGGTCGTAGCCGGACAGCTCCCGCTCGCCCAGCTCCATGATCCGTTGCAGCATGGTCGGCACGACCACGAGCGTGCTGCACCCGTAGCGGTCGACGGCGGCCATGGTCTGCCGGGCGTCGAACCGCCGCCGCACGATCATGGTCGAGCCGAGCCCGAGCGCCAGCACCACGTGCAGGAAGCCGATGCCGTGGAAGATCGGCGCCGCGATGAAGGTGGACTCGCCGGCGTGCAGGGGAATCCGGTCGAGGAAGTCGGCGGCGGCCAGCCCGGAGCGGATCTTGCGCGGGGCCGCCTTGGGCGCGCCGGTGGTGCCGCTGGTCAGCAGCACCACCCGGGACACGTCCGGCGGCCGCCGCAGCCGGCCCTTGGGCGCGTCGGCGATGAGCTCGTCCAACGTCGGCACGCCGGCGCCGGGCTCGTCCCGCCAGGCCACGAACCGCTGAATCGTGGTGTCGAGCTCGGTCATCACGGGCGTGAACTCCTGGTCGTGCACCAGGACGGTCACCCGCTCGCGGCGGATCAGCCCGGCCAGCTGCGGGGCGGCCAGCCCGGTGCCGAGCAGCATCACGGTGGCGCCGAGCTTGCCGCAGGCCAGCAGGGTCTCGATCGGCCCGCGGTGGTCCCGGCACAGCACGGCGACCACGCTGTCCGAGTCGACCCCCTTGGCCCGTAACGAGCTGGCCAGTGCCGTCGACCGCTGCCACAGCTCGGCGAAGGTGACCTCGCCGCGGTCGTCGACGATGCCGGCGACCTCGGGGCGTCGGCGCGCGGCCAGCTTGGCCGCCCCGACCACCGCGCCCCAATGCCGCACGTCGGACAGCGCGCGCCGGCTGCGCAACGCGTGCCCCGGACTGATCATGCCGGCCTTGGCCAGCACCCTGACGTCCCGCACCCCGCTCATATAGAACAGTTAACGCCGCGGTAGCCCGGGAGGTTCGACCTCCCGGGCCCGCGGTCACGGTCGAATCACACGAACACGCTGATCAGCGCGGCCATCGCGAAGCCGACCACGGACAGCACCGTCTCCAGCACGGTCCAACTGGCCAGCGTCTCCTTGACCGGGATGCCGAAGTACCGGGACACGATCCAGAACCCGCCGTCGTTGACGTGCGAGGCGATGATCGAGCCGGCGGCGATGGACATCGCGATCAGGGCCAGGTGCGGCTGCGAGTAGTGCAGGTCGGGCAGCAGCGGCGCGATGATGCCGCCGGTGGTCACGATGGCCACCGTGGCCGAGCCCTGGGCCAGCCGCAGGCCGCAGCTGATCACGTACACCAGCACGATCACCGGCAGCCCGGCCGCGCGCAGCGAGCCGGACAGCGCGGTGCCGATGCCGGTCGCGGACAGCACCGCGCCGAAGAAGCCGCCGGCGCCGACCACGAGCAGGATCATCGCCACCGGCCGCAGCGAGGCCGCGGACAGCTGCGCCGCCTGCTCCTTGGTCATGCCGCGGCGGTAGCCGAGCAGCCAGAACGCCAGCAGCACGGCGATGGTCAGCGCGATGCCGGGCGTGCCGAGGAAGGCGAAGACGTTGAGCGCCACCGAGTCCTTGGGCAGCAGGATGCTGCCGAAGGTGCCGCACAGGATGAGCACCAGCGGCACCGCGATGATCGAGCCGACCAGGCCGAGCGACACCGGCTTGCGGTCGGCCGAGCCGCTGTCCGCGGCCGCCTTCTCCGCGGCGGCCAGCATCTCCTCCGGCACCGGCAGGTTGATTCGCTTGCCGATCCAGGTGGAGTACAGGATGCCGCCGACGAACCAGGCGGGCAGGCCGCAGGCCAGGCCCATCAGGATCATCCAGCCCAGGTCGATGTGCAGCAGGCCGGCGATCGCCACCGGGCCGGGGTGCGGCGGCAGGAAGGCGTGCGTGATGGACAGGCCGGCCAGCAGCGGCAGCGCGTACAGCACGATCGATTTGCCGCCGCGCTTGGCCGCCACGTAGACCAGCGGGGCCAGCACGAAGATGCCGATGTCGAAGAACACCGGGATGCCGAAGATCAGGCCGGACAGGCCCATCGCCAGCGGCGCCCGCTTCTCGCCGAACGCCCGCAGCAGGCCGGTGGTCAGCACCTGCGCGCCGCCGGAGGCCTCCAGGATCGAGCCGAGCAGCGTGCCGAGGCCGATGATCAGCGCGATGTGCCCGAGGATGCCGCCGAACCCGGTCTCCAGCAGCGACTTCGAGCTGGACTGGGCCGAGCCGACGATGGCCGACACCGGCAGGCCGGCGCCCAGCGCCACCAGCAGGCCGGCCACCACCAGCGCGATGAACGGCTCGGTCTTGAACCGGATGATCAACAACAGCAGCACGGCGATGCCGACCGCGGCGAGCAACAGCAGCCCGCCCGTCGAATGTTGCAGCCAGTTCATCGGTTTCCTCTCCGCAGGGAGCCCCCGGGCGCGGCGCCGGTGGGCCGGTCGTCGTCGATCACGGGCACCCCGTTGACCAGCACGTGAGGCAGGCCCAGGGCGCGCTGCCGGGGCTGGTCGAACGTGGCCGTGTCGATGACGGTCTCGGGGTCGAACAGCACGAGGTCGGCCGCGAATCCCTCGCGGACCAGGCCCCGGTCGGTCAACCCCAGGCGGCGCGCCGGACGTCCGGTCAGGTGCGCCACACACTCCTCCATCCCCAGTACCCCCAGCTCACGCACGTACCGGCCGAGGTAGCGGGGGAAGGTGCCCCACGCCCTCGGGTGCGGTCGGTCGCCGACCAGCAGGCCGTCGCTGCCGCCGGTGTGCGTGCGGTGCCGCATGATCGCCCGCACGTTGTCCTCGTGGCCGATGTGCATCAGGCACGAGGTGCCCAGCCGCTCGTCGACCAGCACGTCGAAGTACAGCTCCGCCGGCTGGACGCCCCGCGCCGCGGCGGATTCGGCGACGGTGTGCCCGACCAGCGCGGCGTTGCGCTCGTGCCGCACGCCGTTGATCTCGATGGTGCGCCAGTCCATCACCACGCCGTGGTTGCCGTCCGAGCCGATCTCCTCCAGCTCGGCCCGGATCCGCTCCCGGGTGTCCACATCGGACAATCGTGCCACGGCCGCGTCCGGTCCGCCCGCGCTCACCCAACTCGGCAGCAGCGCCGACAGGTAGGTCGCGCCCGGCAGGTACGGATAGGTGTCCAG
>DATJJB010000369.1:0-22717 GCA_035492655.1 Kutzneria sp.
GTAGAAGCGGGTGGGGTCGACGATGGCGTGGGCGGAGCGTTCGCTGATGATGCCGGCGGCCATGGCGTCGATGACGTCGGGGAAGAACGTTTCGACGCGGGTGGCCCAGTCGACGAGGTCTTCGGCGTTGGACGGGGAGAGCTGTAGGGCCATGCCGAGGTCGGTGGCGATGTAGTCGTCGGTGTTGATCTCGGCGATCAGCCGTAGCTTCTCGGCTGTCAGTGCTCGTTGGAGGCGCTCGATTTCGATGATACGAGCGACTTTGACATCCATACCAGGGATTCTACGCGCGCGCAAAGATCGACTCGACCCGTGAGCATCGCTCGATAGGGTGGGAAAGGGTTGGGGTGTAATGACTTTGGGTTATGAAAGCTGTGAATGGCGGAAAGCGTTGTGGCGCAAGGAGGATTGGGTGGGTGGCGGCGGGGATTGCGCTGGGAAGACGGGGGTGTGGTGGTGCAAAAGAGACGTGGGCGGGAGGTTCCGATGTGGCGATGTCCCGCCCACGTCACTTCCGTGCGGCTACACCGAGGGGTGCAAGAGGTCGCGTAGGAGCTGCTCCAAGATGTCGATGCCGTGCTCGGTCAACACGGACTCGGGGTGGAACTGGGTGGAGGCGAAGCCGGGGGCGCGGAGGGCATGGACCTCGGAGGTGTCGGGGTCGGAGCAGATGTCGATGCCGGGGACGGTGCCGGTGGCGACGAAGGTGGAGTAGAAGCCGACCCGCTGCGGCTGGCCGAAGAAGCTGATCTCGCGCTGAACGCCCTGGTACGGAAGGGGTTTGCGGATCAAGGGGAATCCCAGCAGCGACGAGAGGATCTGGTGGCCGAGGCAGATGGCGAGCAGGGGAGTGCCGGACTCCAACACCTCCAGGATGTGGCGGCGGAGGGTGGCGATCTTGGGGGAGGAGTGCTCACGGGGATCGCCAGGGCCGGGACCGGCGATGACGAGGTCGTGGCCGGACAAAGAGCCCACGGCGTCGTACGGGGCGATCGACACGGAGAAGCCCAGTGTCTGCAACAGATGCGACAGCATGGCGGTGAAGGTGTCCTCACCGTCGATGACGAGCACACGACGGCCGGCGAAGGGGGCGTCGGACGAGGAGCGCTGGTCGAGCCAGAAGCGGGCGAGGCGGTCGTTACGGGCGGCCAACGCGCTGAGCACCTGGACGTCCTGGGCGAAAGAAGGGACGTCGACGGCAGGCGCGGAACGGCCGTGCAGGGCGGACAGGATGCCGTCGGCCTTGGCGTAGGTCTCGGCGATCTCGTTGTCGGGCAAGGAATCGCGCACCAGGGTGGCACCTACGGAAACCTGGAGCGTGCCGGCACTGGAGATCTCGGCGGTACGGATCATGATCGGGGCGTCCAAAGAGGATCCCTGCGGACCGATCAAGGCGAGCACGCCGGCGTAGTAGCCCCGACCGCGCTGCTCGTAGCGGGCGATGACACGGCAGGCGTTCTCCAGCGGGCTGCCGGTGACGGTAGGGGCGAACATGGTCTCGCGGAGGACGTCCCGAACGTCCACAGTGGTCTGACCGGCCAGTAGGTACTCGGTGTGGGTGAGGCGGGACATCTCCTTGAGGTACGGCCCGAGCACCCGTCCGCCTCGGGCGGCCACGCGGGCCATCATCTTGAGCTCCTCGTCAACGACCATGTACAGCTCGTCGGTCTCCTTGCTGTCGGCCAGAAACTCCAACAGCTCCGTGCGGTCGGGCTGGCCCGAGGGGTGACGGTAGGTGCCGCTGATGGGGTTCATCATGGCGATGCCGTCGCTCACGGACACATGCCGCTCGGGGGTGGCGCCGACGAACGTGCGTGAGCCGGTGTGCACGAGGAACGTCCAGTAGGCACCGCGTTCGGCCACCAACAACCGACGGAAGACAGCCAACGCCGTCTCCGGGGTATACGAAGGAATCGTTGCGGTGTAAGTGCGTTTGATGACGAAGTTGGCCCCGGCGCCCTGCCCGATCTCCTCGGACAGCACCTTGCGCACGATCTCGCCGTAGCTGGCGTCGTCGATGTCGAAGCCGGCGTCGACCAGGGAGAAGGGCACGTCCGGCACGCGCTCCAACACCTCGGCCAAACTCACGGTCTCGCGTTCGAGCACCCGCAACACGAGCAACGGAGCGCCGTCGTCGACGCACTCGAAGCCGCGCTCGGCGATCTGCCGGTAGGGGACGATCGCCAGGACTTCGTTATCTGACAGTGGGATCTCGGCCAGCGACGGCACCGTGACGACATCGCCGACGAGCACATCGACGGTGTCGGGGGTACGGCGGAGCAGGGCGTAACCAGCAAAGTCGAGCAGTCGGTCGAGTAGCACGGGAGGGCTCCTTCACCAGAAGAGCCGCCACGAACCGAAACGGGCAAACAAAAAGGCCGCCTCGGACGAGGCGGCCACGGGATGCGCGTGGGAGTGGGCCGCCTACCAGGCGGGCCACCAGTTCATGTTCTGACGCGCGGACACGGGGGACAACCTACTACAGCCACCCGCGTCGCCGGAAGGACCACCACAGCCCGACCGACGCGACCACGATCACCAGCGTCGACACCCAGAAGCCCCACTCCGTGTTGATGCCGGGATAGGTGACGTTCTGCCCGTAGAAGCCGGTGATCAGGGTGGGCACCGCGATGATCGCGGCCCAGCTGGTGACCTTCTTCATGATCACGTTGAGCTGGTTGCTCTGCACGGTGAGCTCGGTCTCGCGCAGGGTGGCGGCCAGGTCGCGCAGCGACTCGATGCGGCTGGCGGTCTTCAACACGTGGTCCTGGACGTCGCCGAAGTACGGCCGCATGGTGCGGTCCACGAGGTGCGAGCCGTGCCGCAGCACGCCTTCGAGCACCTCGCGCATCGGCCCGGCGACCTTGCGCAGGGCCATCAGGCTGCGCCGCAGGTGATACGACTCCCGCTGTAGGGGCTGTAGGTCGACCTGCTCGGCGAACAGGGTGTCCTCGACCTGCTCGATGCGTTCGTCGAGGACCTGCACGGCGTCGATGTGACTGTCCACGATGAAGTCGAGCACCCCGTGCAGCAGGAAGGCCACGCCGCTCTTGGCCAGGTCGGCGTTGGTGTCCCAGCGGTCGACGACCTTGTCGATGTCGAAGTGCGGGTCCTTGCGCACGGTGACCAGCGCGGTCGGCGTGATGAACACGGAGATCTCGCTGGTGCTCAGCCGTATCGTCGCGGGATCGACGGTGGCCAGGTAGGCGGCGAGGAACAGGTGCGACTCGTAGTGGTCGAGCTTGGGCCGCTGGTGCTCGTGCACGGCGTCCTCGACGGCCAGCCGGTGCAGCCCGAGCTCCTCGCTGATGGTGGCCAGATCCGATTCGTCCGGTTCGCACATGTCCAGCCACAGCGTCACGCCCGGTTCGGCCAGGTGGTCGGAGATCTCCGCGGGGTTGAAGTCCTGCGCCGCGAGGACGCCGTTACGGTAGAGCCGGGTGCGAGCCATGGCTGCCAGGCTAACGGCCCACCTCCGCCGCCGAGCGCTGTTGACGGGAAGGACCCTGGCGTGCCCATCGAACCCCTGCTGCCCTCCACCGAGCGCGCCCTGCTCCATCGTGTCGCCGCCGAGCAGGCCACCAAGCGGGCGCCGTCCCTGGTGGCCGCGGTGGTGCGGAACGGTCAGATCGTGTGGAGCGGCGGCCGCGGCCGTGTCGCGGGTGTGGAGCCCGACGCCGACACGCAGTACCGCATCGGCTCCATCACCAAGACCTTCGTCGCCGCGCTGGTGATGCGGCTGCGCGACGAGGGCAAGGTGGAGCTGAACGCCCCGTACGACAAGTACGTGCCGGGCACGGCCTTCGGTGACGTGACCGTGGCTCAGCTGCTGGCCCACGCCAGTGGTATCACCGCGGAGTCGCCGGGCCTGTGGTGGGAGCGCACGCCGGGCGTGGAGTGGCCGGAGATGGCCGAGCGGGTCGGTGAGGCGGAGCTCAAGCACCGCCCGGGCCGTCGGTTCCACTACTCCAACCTGGGTTACGGCGCGCTCGGCGAGCTGGTGTCCCGGCTGCGTGGCGTGAGCTGGCTGGACGCCGCGCGTACGGAGCTGCTGCAACCGCTGGGCATGACCCGCACGACGCCGATGCCGGAGAAGCCACACGCCGAGGGCCTGGCCGTGCACCCCTGGGCCGACGTGCTGCTGCCGGAGCCGGCGCACGACGCCGTGTCGATGGCCCCGGCCGGGCAGCTGTGGTCGACGCTGACCGACCTGTCCCGCTGGGCCCGCTTCATCGGCGGCGACACGGGCGGCGTGCTGCGGCCGGACACCGTGGCCGAGATGCGGGAGCCGGCCGTGGTCGAGGACGGCGAGCAGTGGACCGGCGGCTACGGCCTCGGCTTCCAGTTGGCCCGCAACCGCAATCGCAAGCTGGCCGGGCACACCGGCTCGATGCCGGGCTTCCTGGCCACGGTGTGGACGCACGCCGAGTCCGGCACGGCGGCGATCGGCATGACCAACACGACCGCCGGCGTCGACGTGCCGGCGCTGTGCGCGGACCTGATCGACATCCTGGCCACGCTGGAGCCGCCGATCCCGGTCGAGTGGACGCCGTTGCCCGAGGCCGATCCGGAACTGCTGGCCCTGACCGGCACCTGGTACTGGGGTCCGGCGGCGCGGGCGCTGCGGCTGCTGCACGACGGCTGGATCAGCCTCGCGCCGATCACCGGCGCGGGCGGTCGCGCGTCCCGGTTCCGGCCGACCGGCAAGGACACCTGGATCGGTCTGGACGGCTACTACGCGGGCGAGACGCTGGAAGTGGTGCGGCGTCCCGACGGTGCCGTCAGCCATCTCGACCTGGCGACGTTCATCTTCAGCCGCGAGCCGTACGAGGCGGCGGCCGAGATTCCCGGCGGAGTCGACCCGAACGGGTGGCAGGCGCTGTAATATCCCGCCCAAAGTCCGACCAAGGGGTGGAGAAAACCGTGTTCTTCCTGATCTGGGGTACCCGCAGAACCGTGCAGCAGCTGCTGATGACCATGCTGGTGTGCAACAACTGCCACAACCCGGCGGCGCACGCGCTGCGCAAGTTCGTCATGAAGTTCACGCTGTTCTTCATCCCGCTGTTCCCGATCAACAGCCGCTACCAGCTGCAGTGCACGTACTGCGGCTACGCCAGCGAGCTGTCCAAGGAGCAGTCGCAGGCCCTCCAGGCGCAGCACGAGACCGCCGCGCAGCAGCCGGCGCAGCAGCAGCTGCCGCAGAACCTGGGCTGACACCCCGCCGATGCAGGGAAGGACGCCTTACCTGCGTTGAATGCAGGTAAGGCGTCCTTCCCTGCATTCAACGCGAGGTCACTTCACGTGGTCGGCGATGACCTTGGCCATGACCTTGTCCAGGTCGTGCAGCTTGCTGACGTCGGCCACCGCGTCGTCGTTGCTGCCGCGCGGCGGGGTGGCCTGGATCAGGCCGGCGATCATGCCCGGCTGGTTGATGTCGTTGTGCGGCGACACATAGATGTCGTACTCGGTGTAGGGCGGCTGCCCGGGTTTGCCGCTGTGCACGGTGTTGGTGAACGACTTGGCCTGCTTGCCCGACACCGAGACCGTCTGCACGTTGGCGTACAGGCCTTCGCGGGCCCCGTACTTGGCCGGTGCGTACACCGTGGCCACGTCGATGGTGATGGTCAAGGCGTGCGTCGGTTCGACGAAGAAGCAGTGCTGGCCCCACACCACGGGTTTGTAGGCGTCGCCGAAGACTTCCTTGACCGCGTCCACGGCCAGCGCGCAGCCGATGGCCGGCTGGCTGTCGGCGCTGGGGAACCAGGCGTCGAACGAGGCCGGCAGCGTGAACGGCTGGTACGGCGCGCAGTTGCCGTCGTCCTGGGAGAAGTCGATGCAGGCGCCGACGGCATCCGTGTCGGGCTCGTCGGGCTTGTACAGCAGCGGCCGCTGCGGTTTGGCGCTGCTCGGGGCCTGGCCGGCCAACGCTTTCTGCACCTTCACGGCCAGCGCGGTCGCCTTGTCACAGCCCTTCAGCTTCACCTCGACGACCACGGTGTCGTACAGCTTGTCGCCCGAGTTGGACGGGCCGAGACCCCATTCCACGTAGCAGGAGGTGCTCATCTCGGAGACGTTGGCGGTCTTGTCGCCGACCTGCTTGGGTGTGCGATTGGCCCCGGCCAACGGATCCGAGTCGTACTTCACTTCCAGGTCGCCGAGTTCGGTCGACTTGCCGTTGCCGTCGTCCTGTTTGGCCGAGCAGCTGTCGTACGGCGACTGCGCCGAGTAGAAGTCCAGCGTGGTCTTCTTGGGGTCCAGGTCGGGCAGCGCCGCGGTGAGCAGCGAGCAGCCGTCCCAGTTGCCCAGCGGCCGCGCGGCCGGCATGGTGGCCGAGTCCGGGTTGCCCAGCTTGCCGATCACGCCGGCGGCGGCCTTCTTCACCTGGTCGCAGGCGTTGGCGTCGGACCCGTAGGCGGGCTGGTAGCGGACCTGGACCGACATGACGAAGCTGACCGGGATGTCGACGTCGCAGTCCTGGTGCCCGCTCAGCGACCGGTCGTCCAGGTAGGCCTTGGCGCCGGCGATGGTGACCGGCAGCTCGTGGTACTTGTTGCCGAACCCGGTCTTCTCGCCGACCAGCACGTCGACGGTGGCGTCCAGGATCCGGTCCGCGCTGAACGAGCAGGAGTGCGGTCCGCGGGCGATCGGGTGCGCGTTGCCGGGCAGGCCGGCGGCGGCCATGCCCGGGCCGTCCAGCAGCGCGCACGGGTCCAGCACGCGCAGCGCGTTGAGCACCGCGTCGCCGTCCCGGTCGGGCGGGCCCTTGACCTTGCTCTGCGCGCCGAGGATCGGCTCGGCCTGCCCCTCGATCCCGTTGGCACATCCACCCAGTGTCAGTAGCGCCACCGCGGCGGCTACCCCCCGAATCCACGACATGGATCGGACCCTAACACCGGACTTGTCCTATGTGGCCGGTTCCAGGAACTGGGCCACCAGATCGGGGACGACCTCGTCGGCGAAGGCCAGCGCCTGGCTCGTGCCGGCGTCGGTCACGTGGTAGCCGCCCCGCCCGGCCGCGGTCGTCGCGACCAGCGTGACCAGCCCGGCCCGGCGCTGGAAGTACGAGGCGTGCACCCGCCAGCCGATCACGCCGTCGGACCGCAGGGCCACGGTTTCCCGGACCAGCGAGCCCGACCGGCAGACCAGGTAGCCGTGGGTCAGGGTGTGCCCGAGGCTGCGGTACCGATCATGGCCCAGCCAGGCGGAGAACGGCGTCAGCACGAGGAACACGAGCCACACCCAGAACGGCAGGAGGTCCAGCTGGTAGCCGATCCACGCGATCAACGCCAACGCCAGCATCGAGGCCACGGCCCGGGTGAGGCGACGGCGCTGCGCCGCGCGTGGATGCGGGGCCAGGGCGGCCGTTGTCGGATCCACGGGCTCGCGCAAAGCCTTGGCAGCGATCAGATGCGCCTCAGCCACGGGGGCCGCCGGCAGCAGCAGGCCGCCGCCGCGCTCGTCGCCACGGCCGGTGCGCAGGCCGCTGACCACAGCCGTGGCACGGCCGCCCCGCACCAGGCGCAGCGGCAACGTTTCCTTCACCTCGACGCCGCGCAGCCGGGCTTCTTCGATCGACACGGACCGGGTGTTGAGCAGGCCGTGCCGGATGTGCAGGGTGCCGTTCTGCTCGCGGGCCACCGAGAAGTTCCAGTACGACAGGATGTAGCCCAGCACCGAGGCGATCGTCGCGACCAGCAGCAGCACCACGATCGCCGCCGGGATCAGCACCCACGGCGACTCGGTGCCGACCAGGTCCAGCCCGTCGCGCAGGATGGTGATGTCGTCCGGCCGGATGCGCAGGTCGTTGGCGAAGTGCCAGGCCGCGCCGAACGCCGCCGCCACCACGGCGATGCCGGACAGCGTGAACGGGGCGTACCAGGTCCAGCGGCGGTCCACCCGGACCAGCTCGGACTCCGCCACCGGCGCACTGTCCACAACAGACGGTGCCGTGGATGTCTTGGTGAGCAGCACGGTCCGCAGCCGCTCGGCCTCGGTCCTGGTGATGGCGTCCAGGGTGAGCTCGTCGTCCTTGCCCTTGTCCTGACGACCGGTGCCGATCTTCAGCGCGCTCAGCCCGAACAGCCGGTGCTGCCACTCCGAGGTGATGTCCACGGTCCGGATCCGGTCCCGCGGCACCGCCCGGGTCTTGCGGTTGAACAGGCCCGAACGCAGCTCGACCTGGTCGTCGGTGACGCGGTAGCGGGCCGTGGCCCAGTGCGTGACGCCGCGCGCGATCAGCACCGCGACGCCGGCCAGGCTCAGCCACTGGCCCCAGCTGTGCGCGCCGCCGCCGGCGAAGAACACCGCGACCAGTGGGATGGCCGCCCGCACGACCTCCTTGAGCGGGCTGACGATCACCATCATCCCGTTGAGCCGCAACCACTCCGGCGGCTCGTTGAGCGACGGCGCGGGCGCGAAGTCCACCTGGTGCTCGCTCACGTCGCGTCACCCTTGGACGCCTCGGTGGCCGCGGTGAGCTCGTCCACCAGCCCGCGGGCCACCTCGAGGTCGAGGCCGTGGATGTGCAGCGGGCCGGCCGCCGACGCGGTCGTCACGGTCACCTTGGCCAGCCCGAACAGCTGCTCCCACGGCCCGCGCTCGGTGTCGACGGTCTGGATCCGGCTCAGCGGCGCGACCCGCCACTCCTGGTCGAGCCAGCCGGACTGGGTGTAGACGGCGGTCGGCGTGACCTCCCACCGGTGCACCCGGTAGCGCCAGCTCGGCATCACCGCCAGATGCACGAGCGCCAGCACCGCGGTCACGATGATCACGATCAGCAGCCAGGCGCCGGGCGGGTCCGCCGGCAGCACCTTGAACAGCACCTCGCCGACCAGCAGCACCAACCATCCCGGCAGCGCGCGCACGGTCCAGTACGGGATCGCCTTGCGGCTGATCCGCTGCCGCGGCGCCCGCAGCCGCACCCCCGTCGTCTCACTCACGTCCACGAGCAAACCATGCCGCACCGACGGTCCGTTTGCCCGGGACGGATGTCACGTTCGCCCCGTGCCCGGCGGTTCCCCTGCGTGACCGGTTGGTCACTCTGCTACAAACGGGGTAATCCGCGGCCGAAAGGACCCCATGTCGCACATCTCGGAGACCGTCGCCGTGGACGACGGCGACGCCGGCTACCACAAGGGCCTGAAGAGCCGTCAGGTGCAGATGATCGCCATGGGCGGGGCCATCGGCACCGGTCTGTTCCTCGGGGCCAGCGGCCGGCTGGTGACCGCGGGGCCGTCGCTGGCCATCGTCTACGCGATCGCCGGCGTGTTCGCGTTCTTCGTGGTGCGGGCCATGGGCGAGCTGGTCATGCACCGGCCGAGCTCCGGCTCGTTCGTGTCGTACTCGCGGGAGTTCCTCGGCGAGCGGTCGGCGTTCTTCGTCGGCTGGATGTACTTTCTCAACTGGGCCTGCAGCGGCGTCGCCGACGTCACCGCGGCGGCCAAGTACGTGCAGTTCTTCTGGCCGACCGTGCCGCAGTGGATCCCGGCGCTGGGCGCGCTGGTCCTCGTGCTCGCGGTGAACATGGTGTCGGTGACCCTGTTCGGGGAGCTGGAGTTCTGGTTCGCCGCGATCAAGGTGCTGGCGCTGGTGGCCTTCATGGTGATCGCCATCGTGGTGCTGGTCAGCCGCACGCCGGTCGACGGCAACGTCACCGGCCCGCAGCTGATCGTCGAGCAGGGCGGCTTCTTCCCGCACGGCCTGCTGCCGGCGGTGCTGATCCTGCAGGGCGTGGTGTTCGCGTACGCGGCGATCGAGATGGTCGGCGTGGCCGCCGGCGAGACCGCCGAGCCGCGCAAGGTGATCCCCAAGGCGGTGAACTCGGTCGGCTGGCGGATCGCGATCTTCTACGTCGGCTCGGTGCTGCTGCTGGTGATGCTGATGCCGTCCGGCTCGTACGACAAGGACGTCAGCCCGTTCGTCACGTTCCTGTCCTCGCTCGGCGTGCCCGGGGCCGCCGGCATCATGGACATCGTGGTGCTGACCGCGGCCCTGTCCAGCGTCAACTCGGGGCTGTACTCGACCGGCCGGATCCTGCGCTCGCTGTCCTCGGCCGGCTCCGCGCCGAAGTTCCTCGGCGTGATGAGCCGGGGCGGCGTGCCGTACGGGGGAGTGCTGCTGACCGCCTGCGTGTACGTGCTGGGCGTGGTGCTCAACCTGTTCGTGCCGGGGGAGTCGTTCGAGATCGCGTTGAACTTCTCGGCGCTGGGCATCCTGAGCATGTGGTCGATGATCATGGTCTGCAACCTGGCGTTGCAGCGCAAGGCCCGGCGCGGCGAGATCGAGCGGCCGGCCTACCGGCTGCCCTTGGCCCCGTTCACCAACTACCTGACGCTCGGCTTCCTGGTGCTGGTGCTGGCCCTGAGCTACTTCGACGTGCCGGCCGGCCGGATCATGATCTACAGCATTCCCGGCGTGGTGCTGCTGCTGGTGCTCGGCTGGTTCGCGGTGCGCAAGCGGGTCCGCGCCCAGGCCGCGGCCACCGAGCCCGGCCACCTGCCCTGATGCAGGGAAGGACGCCTTACCTGCATCCAACGCAGGTAAGGCGTCCTTCCCTGCACTCAGCGGTTGACCAGCGGGGCCGGGATCTCGGTGACCCACTTGCCGCGGGACATCACGCCGGCCACGGTGAGCCGGTCGTCCAGCACGACCAGGTCGGCCCGCTTGCCGACCGCCAGCGAGCCGACGAGGTCGTCGATGCCCAGCACCCGGGCCGGCGTGCCGGAGGCGGCCACCGAGGCCCGGTCCAGCGGGATCTGGTTGACCAGCACGGCCCGGCGGAAAGCGCTGTCCATGGTCAGCGTGGAACCGGCGATGGAGCCGTTGTCGGCCAGCCGGGCCACGCCGTCCACCACGTTCACGGCCAGCGCGCCGAGCTCGTAGCTGCCGTCGCCGGCCCCGGCGGCGCTCATCGCGTCGGTGATGAGGCAGACGCGGGAGTGACCGGCGGCCTGGAAAGCCAGCTCCACGGCGGCATCGTGCAGGTGATGGCCGTCGTTGACCAGCTCGACCGCGACCGTCTCCGACTCCAGCATCGCGGCGATCGGCCCGGGCTCACGGTGGTGCAGGGCGCGCATGGCGTTGAACAGATGGGTGGCCACCGTGACGCCGGCGTCGATGGCCTCGCGGGCCTGCTCGTAGCTGGAATCGGTGTGCCCCAAGGCGGCGATGACGCCGTTGTCGGTCAGCTGCCGCACGGCCCGCAGGCCGCCGGTGAGTTCGGTCGCCAGCGTCACCATCTTCACGGCGCCGTGCCCGTGCTCCAACAGCTTGGCCACGACGTGCTCGTCGGGTTCGCGCAGCAGCGCCGGATCGTGCGCGCCGCAGCGGGCCTTGCTGATGAACGGGCCCTCCAGGTGGATGCCGGCGAGCAGGCCGTCCTGCACCAGGTCGGACAGCGCCTCGACGGCCCGCTCCAGCTCGGGCAGCGCCATCGTGACGGTGCTGCCGATGGTGGTCGTGGTGCCGTGCGAGCGGTGGAACTCCACCACCTTGCGCGACTGCTCCAGGTCCTCGCCGAACGAGCCGCCCCCGCCGCCGTGGACGTGCATGTCCACGAACCCGGGCACCACCAGGTATCCGGTGAGGTCGACGACCTCGGTGCCGGCGTGCGGGCCGCCGTTGGCGCCGGTGCCCAGCTCGGTGATCCATTCGCCGTCGACGGCGAGGCGGCCGTCGTCGACCACCCCTCCCGGCAACACGAGCCGGGCGTGGCGCAGCAGGTACACGGGTGCCTCCTGGACTAGGCGTCATGGTCCGACTGCCGCCACGGCAGCTTGGCGGTATTGGTATAGACCTTATCGGAAGCCGTGCCGTGCACACGACCGCCGGGCCGATCAGCCCGTCATCCGGGACCGACCAGCCGCAGCGTCGCCTCCCGGTGGCCGATCAAGGCCGTGGATCTTGTGCGCTCCAACAGCACCGCGCCGGCCAGCCCGATCTCCGGGCCGGTCAGCGCCGAGCACAGGCCGGTCACCGTGGCCCGGTCCCGGCAGACCAGCTGCCAGTGCCGGCCCCGTCCCCACAACGACCGTAGCGGTGACGCGGTGCCCCGCTGGTGCGCACGGGCCAACGTCGCGCCGACGTGCCAACGACCGTCCGGTTCGTCCGACCCCAAACGGACCAGCACCGCGGCCAGCAGCTGCTCGGCGTCCACGTGCATCGGCGGCACCGAGCGCAGCGCGACATCCTCCTCGGGCAGGATCTCCCAGCTGCGACTGGCGATCTCCCACGCGATCGGCACCTGTGGATGTACCACAGTGCCCTCGGATTCGACTGCTTCGATGCGCAACAACGTGCGTGTCGGCACGTGCCGCAGCCGGAACCACAGGCCGTCCGGATGGGCGTTGAGCGGCCGCAGCCCGGGCAAACCCTGACGCCGCACCGGATCCGGATGCACCAGCGCGGCCGAGGCCAGCAGGTGTGGAATCGGCGTCAGCACCACGAGTGCGTGTTGCTCCGGCGAGTAGATGATGCGGCCGGCCACCGACCAGTCGAGTTGCCACCGCGTCAACTGGTTCTCGGCGCCGTCGGAATTGCAGGCGAGCAGCGCGAGCAGGGCACGGAACCGGCGCTGGCCGGCGGAGCAGAAGTCGAGTCCGTGCCCGGCCAGCTCACCCACCGCGGTGCTGGCCCGGCCCAACGGCTCACCGGTGTACGCGGACCGCCGGGCCGAGACGGACACCCACCCGGACACGGCACACCTCCCTGACTTCTCACGTGAAGTGGTGATCCGCCAGGGTCCGGAGCGGGGCGATGGGCGAGTGCCGGCGACAATGCGCGGTGAATTCGGCCATTCAGGGTCAACGATGCACCCCGTGAATTAACGTCGCAACCCATCAGGACGAAGATCACTTCGATGCCGGTGGCAGCGGTGGCACCTGCTCTGATCCGGCGACCACCGCGTTCGCGAGGTCGGTCAGGCGCAGGTTGCGCCGCCTGGCGTACTCGCGAAGAGCGCCGAATGCGCCGTCCACCGAGCTGCCGTGCCGTTCGGCCAGGACGCCTTTGGCTTGTTCGATCACTATTCGGCTGCCGAACGCGGTCTGGAGCTGCGCGGCGACCGTTTGCGCCTGCGTCAGCTCCCCAAGTCTGCGCACGCCCGCGGCGGCGGTCAGCGCCATCGCCTCGACGATTCGGCTGTCCTGATCCGACAGCGTTCCGCGCTCGGCCCGTAGCACTGTCAAGGCCCCGATCGTGGTTTCCCGCACACGTAACGGCACCGCGGTCAGCGAGCCGAAGCCGGCCGCCCGCGCTTCCGCGAGAAAACGGTTCCATCGGTTGTTTCGCTGGTCGGTGTCCGGCACCACGATCGCAGTTCCGGTGCGGTGGCACTCCATGCTGGGCCCGTCGCCGCGCAGCAGCGGCCACAATGGCGAAGCGGCCAGTCGATCGGGGGCGGAGTGTCCGATGTGGGGTTGTGCGCGATGATCGACGAGAACCGCGCCCACCGCGGGCACGAGCAGCGTTTCCCGCGTGCGGGCGGCTAGAAATCGAGCGAACTCGACATGGTCCAGGTCGTCGACGAGGGTTTCGGCGATGCGGGCGAACGTTTCCGCCAGCCGCGCCGGGGACATCGCGGTCATCGTTGAACCGTACCGGTGCCGTCGGCGGTGGACGCAGGTTATCAGGCCGAATGGGTTCCGGTTGTTCCGGTCGGACCAGAGCACACTCTACCTTTCGGCGGCTGCATCCTTGATTTACCCGGTGAACGGGGCTCGTGCGGTACCCGATTGGACGCGGCGGTCTCCCTGTCCGCCGCCGTCATTCGGTTTTATCCTTGGTCGGGGTCACGGGTGAGAATTCGACGTGGAGGCCGTCATGAATTCAGTAGGAGGAGACGCCTGATGCGCGACGGGGAACCGCGCAACTTCGTCCAACCGTGCCTGCTGCTGTTGCTCGACGAGCGGCCGGACCACGGCTACGAGCTCATCGAGCGGCTGCGCCTGCTGTGCGGCGTGGACAACGACGCCAGCGGAATCTATCGCGCGCTGCGCAACCTGGAGCGGGCCGGGCTGGTGTGTTCCAGTTGGACCACTGCCACTCCGGGACCGGCGCGGCGGATGTACCACCTGACCGCCAACGGGGCCGCGGTGCTGGCCGAGTCGGCCGCCGCGCTCACCCGCACCCGCGCGTCCATCGACGCGTTCCTGCACCGGTACGCGCGGCGGGCCGAGAACGCCCGTGGCGCGGCCGTCTATCGCTTCCAGAGATGATCCGATCGGCTTAGCCCGTACGGCGGGGGCTGGCTGAAGCCTGCCGCCGCAACGTGATCTTCTTCTGCAGAAGGGGAACGCGGGCTCGGTCCATTGTGGAGTCGAGCGCGGTGGGGCCGGATCAGTGCGCTCCGTCGATCGAAGACCACGGTACGTGGTGATCTTCTTGTGGCACGCAAGGACTTTTCCACATCGTTACGTGACCGACCACACTAGACAGAACCGGTGACCTGGACTTTCTCCAAGATCGGCTGCTCGGCGGCAGTGGTTCGCCCAATGTGACGACAGGTGCACCCATTCGGGGCGGATACGATTTTCGGACGTTGTCTTGTTCGTGCCCCCGGGGAGCCGTCCGTGTACGCCCGAAGTGTGACCGCAGACACCGTCGCGCCCGTCGCGTCGGTCGCTGTTCCGCGCGCCCATCGGGCGGCGGAGCGGCCGCTCGGTCGCACCGTGGCCGAGCTCGACCACATGCATGTGGCCGACCGCTTGGACTTTCTCCGTGACGTGCAGTCGGAGTACGTCAGCCGGCTGGACATCGACCCATGTCGATGGCGAAACATCGAAGGTGTGCTCGAATTCTTCCGGGACAACGACCTGGCCCGGCCGGGCAGTTGGATGTCTATTGTGGACGCGTCCATTCTGGAGGGTCTCGAGCGCGGCACGGCCATCGCGCTCGGCCTGTCCGAGGACACGTTCGGCAATCCCGGTTCGACCGAATGGGCTACGTACTTACGTCGGCTCAGTGACGGCGAGCTGGAGCGGCGCAGCGTGCACGACGCCGCCTGGAGCCGGGCCGAGCAGGCCGCCACCGAGCACGGACTGGCCCTGGCCCGCGCCATCGGCGTGCCGCCGACCGCCGCCGAATGGCGGTTCTTCCAGTTCTCCCAGGTGTACCGCTGGGCCATGCGCAACGAGCCGACCGCGCTGCTGGCGCTGGGCGGTCCGCTGGTCAACCCGCGCATCCGTGAGCTGCGGATGCCGTTCCTGAGCTGGTTCACCGATGTCAGCACGCCCGTGCCGGCCTACCGCGGCTGCGCCTTCGCGTGGGCGCTGTCCCGGCTCAACCCGGTCGGCGGGGCCTGCTCCGCGCTGGGGCTGCTGCTGGCCTACCTGCCCAACCTGTTCGACGATTTCCTCATCGACACCGGGCGTCTCAACAGTCGCCGGGGTTCGCGCTGACAGCGGTCTGTCGGTGGCCTGACAGCGGGCCCCGGCACGGTGTGCGCCATGGACACCGAGATTCTCATCATCGGGGCCGGCCCGACCGGTCTCACCCTGGCCGTCGACCTCGCCCGGCGCGGCGTGGCGCACCGCATCGTCGACCGTGACACCGAGTTCGCCGGCTCTCGTGGCAAGGGCATCCAGCCCCGGACGCTCGAGGTGTTCGCCGACCTCGGCGTGATCGACGCCGCGTTGGCGCATGGCGGTCCCTATCCGCCGATGCGGGGCTATCAGGACGGGCAGGTCGCCTGGGAGCGCGAGATGGCCCCTACCGTCTCCGCTCGGCCCGATGTGCCGTACCCGAATCCGTTGATGCTGCCGCAGTGGCGCACGGCGGCCATCCTTCGTGCTCGACTCGAGGAGCTCGGCGGTCGGGTCGAGGCCGGCGTCGAGTTCCAGGGCTTCACCCAGGACTCCGCCGGCGTCACCGCTGTGCTGGACGGGCAGCCGGTGCGGGCCGGCTACCTCGTCGGCGCCGACGGCGGCCGCAGCCTGGTCCGCAAGGCCACCGGCGTCGACTTCGTCGGCGAAACCCTGGAGCAGCACCGACTCCGGATCGCCGATGTTCGGGTCGCCGGGCTCGACCGCGACCATTGGCACATCTGGAGCAACGCCGAGGGGCCAGTGCTGGCGCTGTGCCCCATGGCCGGCACCGACACCTTCCAGCTCACCACGTCCCGCTTCGACACCGACGATCTCGCCGGTCTCGTCCGGTCCGTCGCCGGTTTCGCCCTGACCGACGTCGGTTGGTCCAGCCAGTGGCGGGCCAACGTTCGTATGGTCGACCGCTACCGCATCGGCCGCGTCTTCCTCGCCGGCGACGCCGCCCACGTGCACACTCCCGCCGGCGGTCAGGGCCTCAACACCGGCGTGCAGGACGCCTACAACCTCGGTTGGAAGCTCGCTTCAGGCTCCGCCGATCTCCTCGACTCCTACGAGGCCGAGCGCCTCCCCGTCGCCGCCGACGTTCTCGGCATCAGTCAGCAGCTTTTCAACCGCGGCCTCGGTCGGCCCGACTCCATGGACCGCAGCGATCCCGTGCTCCGTCAGCTCGGTCTGCACTACCGGGATTCCAAGCTCTCCGTCGACACCCGGCCCTCTCCCGGCTCCCTGCGCGCCGGCGACCGCGCCCCCGACGGCCTCGCCGGCTCCCTCCGGATCCACGACGCCCTTCGCGGCCCCCAGTTCACCGTCCTCACCTTCGGCGTCTCCTACCCCGGGGGCATCGCCGTCACCGACGCCCCCGCCTACGACCTGTCCGACGCCTACGTCGTCGTCCGCCCCGACGGCTACATCGGCCTCATCGCCACCGACGCTTCGGACGTCCGCCAGTACCTCGACCGGTGGTAGCCCCGGCCATGCACCGGCTCGAAACGAGCCGCCCCCGAATCAATCCAACCAGATCAACCTGGCAACGCCGGTCGAGCAAGGTCGACCAAGATCGCTGCGAGATCCGTTCCCAGCTTCGAGGTCTAGGCTGGATTCGGGGGCTGCTCCGCACCCGGCCGCCACAAGGCAGCCCCCGATCCCATCGAACCAGATCAACCTGGCAACGCCGGTCGGTCGAGCTCCACCAAGATCGCGACAAGGCCCGTTCCCGGCTTCGAGGACTAGAATTGATTCGGGGGCTGCTCGATCAGCCGCGTAGTTCGGCGGCTCTGGCTCGCAGTTCGGCGGCCTTCTCGCGCTCCCCGCCCTCCTCGAACCACGCGGCCTGGGCCTCCAAGATCACGGCCCGTGCGGGGGCGTCCCTGGTCTGCATGACCAACTCGACGGCGAGGGAGTGCTGGTGGCCGGCGTCCTCGCGGTGGCCGAGGGCGGTGAGGGTGAGGGCGTAGTTCATCCGCAGCAGGGCCAAGAACTGCATGGGGGCGGCGGGGGAGTCGACGGCCAAGGCCAAGCGGTGCCAGGTGAGGGCCTGGGAGAGCTGCCCGTCGAGGCGGGCGAGTTCGGCGAGGGCGTTGCGAATACGGGACAGGGAAACGGGATCGTCGGCGGGGGTGCTGCGCTCGGCCCGTTCGAGCACCTGCCGAGCGCCATCGATGTCGCCGGTGCGGGCCTGGAGTTGCGCGGACTGGACGTGCAGCAACGTCGGCACGTGTGCGCCGATGGACAGGGCCTCGGTGACGGAGACCAGGGCCGCCTCATTGGCGCCGCGGCTGGCCTGCGCGATGGACAAGAACGTCAGCGCGTAGGTGAGCCCGATCTGATCGCCGAGGTCGCGGAAAGCGGTTGCGGCCTGGGCGAAATGGCGCTCGGCTTGAGGCACGCCGCCGTCGCTGATCTCGGACGCGACATAGCCGTGCAGCAGCTCGCCGGCGGCCCGCCGCCACGGGTCGTCGGAAGCGCTGAGCCGAGCGGCGATACCGCCCAGACGTACAGGATTCACGCCGCTGCGGACGACGACGAGCGCCAGCGTCGCCGGGCCGTCCTCCAGGGCGAGTCGGTCGAGCAGGTCCTCGGTGGGCGCGCGAAGCAGTCGGGCCTCGTCGGTGTCGACGGTTTCGGCCCAGTGCAAGGGATCCTGCAACTGGGCCAGCAGCAGCCACAGCCAGAGCCGGGCGGTGAACATCCGTGGCGACATCGCCAGATCCAGGTTGGCCCGCTCGGCGGTGAGCCGCTCCAACCAAGCCGCCTGCTCGGGCCCGCGCAGCAACGGCTCGGTCCGTTCGACCAACTCCGTGTAGTACGAAGCATGCCGCTGTCGAGTCTCGTCACCGTCCAGTTTGGACGACGCATACTCGCGGATCGTCTCCAGTAGGCGGTAACGCTCATCGGTCACCACGACCAGCGACTTGTCCACAAGGGAGGTCAGCTGATCCAGAGTGCCCTCGGTCACCTGCTCGATCGCCGCCAACGTCGCCCCGCCGGCGAACACCGACAGGCGACTCAACAGGGTGCGCTCGTCCTCGTCGAGAAGGTCCCAGCTCCAGTCGATCACGGCCCGGAGCGTCCGATGCCGCTGCGGCGCGGCTCGGGTTCCCTTGTCCAGCAAGCCGATCCGGTCACCGAGCCGCGCCACGAGCTGAGTCGGCGTGAGCGACCGAAGACGAGCCGCGGCCAGTTCAATCGCCAGCGGCAGACCGTCCAGAGCCATACAGATATCCACAATGGACTCGGACGCGCGGAAGTCCGGACTCACCGCTCGGGCGCGGTCGGTGAACAGCACCACGGCGTGGTTGTCGGTCAACGGCCGCAGCGGGCACAGCGTCTCGCCGGTGATGCTCAGCGGCTCACGGCTCGTGGCCAAGATCGTCAATCGCGGGCACCGGGCCAGCAGGTCGGCGGTGAAGTCGGCCGCCGCGTCGATCACGTGCTCGCAATTGTCCAACACCAGCAAGGAATTCCGGGTCGCCAGGTAGTCGCGGGGATGGTCGGCGGTGCGCAGCGCCTCCCGTGTCGCGGCCGTGACGTCCAGGGTCGACGCAAGATCGACAAGCCAGACGCCGTCAGGGAAATCGGCCAGCAACCGCTCCGCCGCCTCGACGGCCAGCCGCGTCTTGCCCGCGCCGCCGGTCCCGGTCAGCGTCACCAGCCGCGCGCCGGCCAACGCCCGCGTCACCTGCTGCAACTCCAGGTCACGGCCGACGAAACTGGTCAGCCGAGCCGGCAGGTTCGACCGGGTCGACGTCGTCCGCAACGCCTGAAGGTGCGCCTCCTGGAGCTCCGGCCCCGGATCAACGCCGAGCTGATCGGCCAACAGCTTGCGCACCCGGTCGTACACCGCGAGGGCGTCGGCCTGCCGGCCCTTCGCCGTCAAGGCACGCATCAACCGGGCATGCAGGCCCTCGCGCAGCGGATGCGCCGCCGCCAACTCCTCGACCTCGGCGATCACGTCCAGGTGCGCGGCGATGTCGGCATCGATCCGCGACTCGATCGCCGTCGTCCGCAGCTCCTCCAAACGCGCGATCGGCGCGCGGGCGAACTCGGCATCGCCGACGTCGGCCAGCGGACTCCCGCGCCACAACTCCAGCGCCTCACGCGGCCGGCCCTCGACCAAAGCCTGCTCGAACTGGCGCGCGTCGACCTCGGCGTTCAGTCGATAGCCGGTGGGCTGCGAATCGATCGCCGCCCGACCGATCGCCCGTCGGAGTCGGGCCACCAGTGACTGCAACGCCGCCCCCGGCTCGGCCGGCGCCGACTCCGGCCACAGGTCGGCGATCAGCCGGTCCGTCGTGACGATCCGCCCCGCGTCCACGGCCAGCCGCACCAGCAGCGTGCGGAGCATCGCCCCGCCGACCTCGACCCGTTCGCCGTCCGCCGCGCGAACTTCGAGCTCCCCCAACACCCCGACCCACACCGGCCCAGTCAACTCCCCGTTTCAACTCCGTGGGGCACGGCCAGCGTCTCGGCTTCGGCACGCATGCCGAGCACGATCGTCCGCACCGAGGCGGCGAAGGTCTCGGCGCTGCTGGGATGCCCGTCGGTGAAGAAGTCCCGCACCTCGGGCGCGGCCCCGCTGACGTCGACCGGCACCGGCGCGGGGCTGCTCTGCTCCTGTAACACGTAGCCCGTTACGTAGCTGGCCATGATGTCGCCCCAGCGCGCCGCCACCGGCAGCGGAATGCCCTGCCGGATGTACCGGGCGAGGACGTTCTCCATCAGCTCGATCCCGGATTTGCTCATCGTCACGTTGGCGGCGACGAGCCGGGCGCCGTCGCGGTGGGCCAGCATGGCGGCGCGCAGCCGGTGGGCGAACTCCACCAGGTCGTCGGCCCAGTCGCCGCTGTCGTCGCCGGTGTCGGCGAACACCGGCGCGACCACCAGCTCGGTGACCGCGGCCAGCAGCTCCTGCTTGCTCTTGACGTGCCAGTACAGGGCACCGCGCTGCACGCCGAGCCGGTCGGTGAGCGCGCGCGTGGTGAAGGCGTCCAGCCCCACCTCGTCCAGCAGCTCCAGCGCGGTCTCGACCACCTGGTCCCGTCGCAGCGGCATCCACGCCCCCTCTCCCTCTTGACGAGATCAGTCTAGCGGCACTAGCTTGAGCGGCGCTCAATTGAGCGCCGCTCAAGACGATCAAGGGGGAGTGGGCGATGAAGGTTCTCTGCACGGCTGTGCCCGGATCCGGGCTTTTCCTGCCGACAGTGCCGCTGGCCTGGGCATTACGGGCGGCCGGGCACGAGGTGCTGCTGCTCAACAACGGCGACGGGGCCCGCGCGGCGGCCGGCGCCGGCCTGCCGGTGGTCGACCCACTGCCGGAACGCGACCTGTGGGCGGAGTTCATGGCCGCCGTCGCCGGCATGCTCAAGGGCGGCGGCCGGCAGCCGGATCGGGGCGGCTTCGGCTGGTTCGGCGAGCAGATGATCGACGGCATGCTGCCGGTGGCCCGGGCGTTCCGGCCGGACGTCGTGCTCAGCACGCTGGAGCAGGGGGCCGGCCGGCTGATCGCCGGCGCGCTGGGCGTGCCGCTGATCGAGCAGGGCATCCGGCTGGGCTGGGCCGGCCTCGACGACCACGCGGTCGGCGCACGCCAGGACATCGCCGACTACCTGGAGCCCACCCGCGAGCGACTCGGCCTCCCGGATGCCCCGGTCGTTCCGATGGCCACCATCGACGTCCGGCCGCCGAGCATGGGCGGCGTCGCGACCGGTACCCAATTCCTCATGCGGTATGTCGCATACAACGAGTCCCGCGTGGTCCCGGGCTGGGTGACGCTGCCGCCGGCCCGGCCGCGCGTCTGCGTCACCATCGGCAGCGTGCTGCCGGCGCTCGGCGGAATTGGCGCGCTGCGCGGGATGCTGGCCTCGTTGTCCACAATGGACATCGAGATCCTGTTGGCGGCGGGCGACATCGACCTGTCGGAACTGGGGGAGCTGCCGGCGGACGTGCGGCCGCTGGGCTGGATGCCGCTCAACGCCCTGATGCCCACGTGCGCCGCGATCGTGCACCATGGCGGATCGGCCACGGTCATGACGCCGCTGGCCTACGGCGTGCCGCAGGTGGCGCTGCCCAAGTTCGCCGACCAGCCGCTCAACGCCGGCGCCATGGCCGCGCGCGGCGTCGGCGTCACCGTGAGCGAGCCCGAGGAGGTCGGCGCGGCACTGGCCCGGGTCCTCGACGACCCGAGTTTCGCCAAGGCCGCCGCCGAGGTGCGCGACGAGATGGCCGAGCAGCCCAGCCCGGCCGCGGTCGTGGCCCGGATCCAGCGGCTCGCCGGCTGAACCATTGCGCCCCGGTGCGGGCTACGCTGGCCGCCGTGACCGGCTACTACACGCTGCGCGAGACCGAGAAGGCCGTCGGCGACCGCCTCAACGGCCTGCCGATCGACGTCGAGTCGATGATGGCGCTGTCCAACCTGCACCGGACGGCCCTGGTGGTGCGCAACCACTTCGAGCAGTCCGTGCTGCGGGACGTGGATCTCTCGTGGACCGGTTTCGTGGTGCTGTGGGTGGTGTGGATCTGGGGCGACATCGAGACCCGCCATGTGGCCGAGGAGAGCGGCATCTCCAAGGGCACGCTCACCGGCGTCGCGCGAACCCTGTCCAACCGGGGACTGCTCGATCGCACGACCCCGGCCGATGATCGGCGGCTGAGCGTGCTGTCGCTGACCGAACGCGGCAAGGCGCTGATGTGCGAGCTGTTCCCGCGCTTCAACGCCGAGGAGGTGTACAGCCTGGACGGGCTGTCGCCGCGGCGGATCGCCGAGCTGACCCGGGTGCTGCGGCACATGCTCAACCACTTCGAGCAGACCTCGGCCGGCCGGCAGGCCGAGGTGCGCGAGCAGGTCCAGGCCAGCCCGCTGCCCAAGCTGGCCGCCGGGGACGCCTGAGTCGTCAGCGCCGCGGTGGGCGGATGCCGCGGAACTCCCAGTCGCCGCCCAGCGCGGTGGAACGGACTTCCTCGGACTCCGTGGGCTGCGCACCCACATCCGTGCGGATCGCGGTCGGTCCGCTGACGATGTGGTTGCGCAGCACGCCAAGTCCGTCCACCTCGACCTCGACGACGTCGCCGGGCCGCACCGGGCGGGAGTTGGCCGGCGTGCCCGACAGCAGCACGTCGCCGGGGTACAGGGTGATCGTCCGGGCGATGTCGGCGACCAGGTAGTGCATGTCCCACTGCATCTCGTCGGTGCTGCCGTGCTGGCGGACCTCGCCGTTGACCCGGGTGATCAGCGTGCGGCCGTGGAAGTCCCAGTCGGTCACGAGGCCGGGACCCAAGGGGCACAACGTGTCCGAGCCCTTCACCCGCAGCATGGAGCCGGCGTCGGTGTCCCGGAAGTCGTGCAGGCCGTAGTCGTTGGCGATGGTGTAGCCGCGGATGTGCTCCTTCGCGTCGGCCGG
>DATJJB010000370.1:0-3349 GCA_035492655.1 Kutzneria sp.
CAGCACGGTCGCGGCCATCGTCAGGTTCCACTGCACCTGGTGCATGCCCCGGAAGGACGCCAGCGCCACCGAGAGCGTCCAGCTGTCCTGCTTCTCGCCCACGTACAGCAGCGGTCCGAAGTAGTCGTTCCAGGTGTAGAGAAAGGTGAACAGACCGGCGGCGGCGAGGCCCGGTTTGGTCATCGGCACCAGCACCCGGTACAGCATCTGGAACTCGTTGCAGCCGTCCATCCTGGCCGCGTCGAAGTAGTCCTGCGGCACCGTCACGAAGAACTGGCGCAGCAGGAAGATGCTGAAGGCGTCGCCGAGGAAGTACGGCACCACCAGCGGCCACAGCGTGCCGGTCAGGTGCAGGTTGGCCCACATGCTGTAGATCGGCACGGCCACCACCTGCGGCGGCAGCATCATCGCGGCGATCACCAGCATGAAGATCAGGTTGCTGCCCCGGAAACGCAGGCGGGCCAAGGCATACGCGGCCGGGATGCTGGACAGCAGCATGCCCGCGGTTGCCAGGATCGAGTACAGCAGGCTGTTGCCGAAGTACTCCAGCATCGGCGCCTTCTCGAACACCGTGAGGAAGTTCTCCGGGTGCCACGAGCGCGGCCACAGGTCGGAGGTGAGCGCCTGCTGGTCGGACATGAACGCGGTCAGCACCACGAACACGATCGGCAGCGCGAAGCCGACGCCCAGCGCCAACGCGACCGCGTGCACGGCGATCCAGTTGAGGATGTCCCTGGGGTGCCGCTTCTTCGGCTTGGGCGCCGGGCGGGTGGCCACGGCGGTGGCGGTCAGTGTCGCCATCAGGATGCCTCCGCCTTCCCCGCGCGCAACTGCCGGATGAGGATCGCGGTGAACGCGAACGACACGATGAACAGCAGCACGGCCATGGCCGACGCGTAACCCATGTGGTACGAGCGGAATCCCTCGTTGTACATCCACACCGGGAAGGTCAGCGTGCTGTTGTCCGGGTAGCCGATCAGCTTGGAGTTGCCGACCGCGTCGGCCGAGCCGGACGCCACCGAGCCGGCCACCACCGCCTGGGTGAAGTACTGCAACGCGAAGATGATCGAGTTGACCACGCCGTACAGCAGCACCGGCGCGATGGACGGCAGCGTGATCTTGCGGAACTTCATCCACGGGCCGGCGCCGTCGAGGTCGGCGGCCTCGTAGAGATCGCCGGGCACGTCCAGCATTGCGGCCAGGATGATGATCATCAGCTCGCCGGAGCCCCACAGCGTGAGCAGGGTCAGCGACGGCTTGGACAGGTTCGGGTCGTTGAACCACAACGGCCCGTTGATGCCCAGCCAGCCCAGGATCGTGTTCACCGGGCCGGTGCCCGGGTTGAACAGGAACACGAAGGTCAGCGTGGCGGCCACCGGCGGGGCCAGCGACGGCAGGTAGCACAGCGCCCGCAGGAAGCCGGAACCGTTGCGCACCTTGGTCAGGATCTGGGCGACGCCCATGGCGAAGGCCAGCCGGCCGACCGTCAGCACGACGACCAGCCACAGCGTGTTGTACGCGGCCGCCTTGACCAGCGGGTCGCTGGTGAACATGAAGACGTAGTTGCGCAAGCCCACGAAGTCGGCGGTGTTCAGGCCGTCGTAGTTGGTGAACGAGAAGTACACCGTCGCCAGCAGCGGGTACCCGAAGAACAGCACCATGCCGGCGGCCCAGGGCGCCAGGAACAGCAGCACCCACTTGCGATGGCGGCCGCGCCGCCGCGCCCGCCCCGTTGAGGGGACGGACGCGGCGGGTGCGTCGGCCGAACCGAGCAGCGTGGCGGTCATCAGTTCCCGCCGAGCGCCTTGGCGTCGTCGATCGTCTTGTCGGCCTGGGCGAACGCGGCGTGCAGGTCCTTGACCTGACCGCTCTGCCAGGACGAGCCCAGGTCCTCGGCGGTCTTCAGGTACGCGCCGCCGTTGGGGCTGGCCGGGTTGTTGGCCAGGTTGGGGTTGTCGAAGATCTTGAGGAAGGTGTTGAACTGGGCCGGCATCTTCAGGTCGGTGCTGTGCAGCGCCGCCTTGGTGCTCGGCACGTTGCCGAGGCCGTTGGCCAGCTGCACCAACGCGTTGGTGTCCATCGACAGGTACTTGATCAGCTCCCAGGCGGCGCCGGCGTTCTTGACGCCCTTGGGGATGCCGATGATCGTGCCGGTGGTGTAGCCGCCGCCGTAGGTGTCGGCCTTGTCGTCGGCCACCGGGGACGGCGCGGTGTCGTAGTTCAGGTTGGGCACGTCCGACTTGAGGAACGCGGTCCGGTACTCACCGTCGAACATGATCGCGACCTGGCCCTTGTTGAAGGCGTGGTCGGGCGAGTACTCCTGGCCCAGGCCCGCGGTGAACTTCTGCAGCTTCTCCCAGCCGTAGAAGTCGACCAGCTGCTTCTGGAAGTTGAACATCTCGGTCCAGGCCGGGTCGGTGGCCAGGTCCGACTTGCCGTTGCCGTCCAGCCACTTGGCGCCGAACTGCGGGGCCCAGATCTGCGGGTGGTTGGCGTAGAAGCCGAACTGCGGGATGAAGCCGGCCACCTTGATCGAGCCGTCCGGGTTGAACTCGGTCAGCTTCTTGGTGTCCTCGAGCAGCTCGCTCATGGTCTTGGGCGGCGCGGTGATGCCCTTGGCCGCGAACAGGTCCTTGTTGTAGTACAGGCCGTAGACGTCGGCCAGCATCGGCATCGCGCAGCGCTTGCCGTTGAACTGGGTGTAGTCCTGGACCGCCTTGGGGATCTGGCTCAGGTCGGTCTTGTCCCGGTCGATGTAGGGCTTGAGGTCCTGCCACGCCCCAGACGAGCAGAACTGCCCGATGTTGTCGGTGGAGAACGAGATCGCCACGTCCGGCGGGTTGCCGCCGCGGATCGACTGGGTGATCTTGTCGTCGTCCTGGCTGCCCTGGCTGTTGATCGTGATGTTGGGGTGGGCGGCGTGGAAGCCGTCCAGCACCTTGTTCAGGATGCCCAACTCGCGGTCGGCGAAGGCGCTGTAGACGGTCAGGCTGACCTTCTGGTCAGCGGTCGGCGCGTCCTGCGCGCCGGTCGTGCCGCCGCCGGCGGTGCACGCGGACAACAACAGGACTAATGCTCCCGCCGAGCAGGTGGCTGCTCGGGCCAGGGCGGCGCGTCTGGGGGTACGCATGGGCCCTCCAAGGACAGGGGGTTTCATCGGCGGATTCATCGAGCGGTATGCAGCGGCGGCAGCATGTCGTTGGCCGGTAGGCCGAAGACCTCTTCCCTGACCACGGCCAGGGCGGAGTGCATGGCCCCGGCGCGGACCGCGTGGCCGGCGACCAACGCGAGTTCGACCGGGGTTCGGGGAATGACGAGGCGGCGGAGTTCGGTGGCGACCAGCTCGCAC
>DATJJB010000371.1:0-19141 GCA_035492655.1 Kutzneria sp.
GGCTCCGACGACAAGGCGCACTTCGTGTTCCGCGGCGAGACCCGTCCGCTGCGGATCCCGGACGCCCCGCCGGTCGGCCTGGCCGCGCACGGCGGCGACGTCGCGCAGGAGTTCGACGCGGAGTGAGCTGATGCTCTGACAAGGGCGGTTTCCCGGGTTCGCCGGGGAACCGCCCTTTGTCGTGTTCAATGGATGATGTGGCCAGCAGCGTGCGGAGCCGTCCGACCCGCCGGGCCCCCGTCTACCTGGACGAAGGTCGGCGGCGGATCGGTGGCGCCGGGCTGACCTTCCTGCTGTCCCTGCTGACCGCCGCCGTGATCGCCATGGTCGCGCTGCGGCTGCTCGGTATCGACGGCGATCACGTGATGGTCGTGCTGCTGGCCGGCACCCCGTTCGCCGCCGGCGGTGGGGCGCTGCTCGCGCTGGTCGCCATGATGTGCCGGCGTTGGGCCGTCGCCGTCGTCGCGCTGGCCTTCACCGCCTGCCTCGTCGCCGCCGTCCTGCCGCGGACCTTCACCGCGCCGCGGCCGTACGGTTCCGGGCCGACCGTTCGGGTGCTCAGCCTCGACTTGGCCCAGGGGCGGGCCAACGCCGCCGACGTCGTGTCCCTGATCCGTGATCAGCACGTCGACGTCGTCGCCTTCCAGGAGCTGACCCCTTCGTCGGCCACCGCCCTGAACGCCGCCGGTTTGTCGACCGAGATGCCGTCCCAGCTGTTCGCCCCCGGCGATGGACCGACCGGCTCCGGCATTGCTTCCCGGTACCCGCTGCAAGAGGTCGTCCTCGACCCGCCCACCACGTTCCCGCAGGTCACCGCCCGCGTCTCGCTGCCGCAGCAACGGGCCGTCGAGGTCGAGTCCGTGCACATCCGGCCGCCCACCGACGACAACACCACCGACACGTGGAAACGGGAGCTCGACGCCCTGCCCGATCCCGTCGACGGCGCCCCGCCCATGATCTTGGCCGGCGACTTCAACGCCACCGTCGACCATGCCGGCCTGCGCTCCACCCTCGTCAGCGGCTACGTCGACGCCGCCTCCGAGGCCGGCCAGGGCCTCACCGCCACCTGGCCCACCGGCGGCACCCTGCCCCCGCTGCTGCCCATCGACCACCTGCTCGTCGACAACCGTTGCCCCGTCGACTCCTTCGCCGCCTTCGCCGTCCCCGGCAGCGACCACAAGGCCGTCCTCACCCAGTTCGTCGCCACGAATCGCGGTTGATCACCGGCCGGGCCGTGCCATGCTGTCGCGCATGTGGGGGAGGATCTCTGGTGTTGTGCTGCTCGCACTGGCCCTGGCCGGTTGCGGCGGCGGTCCGTCCGACGCGCCGGCGCCCGATGCCTTCGTCCGGCATCCGGACGCGGTTCAGCCGGCCCGGGTCGACGACACCCTGGGCGCCGCCGGGGGTATCAGCCACCTGGTGCCGGTCGGCAAGTGCGCTGTCGGCATCGGCAGCTACGCCAACGGCTACGGCGCGATCGGCACGCACTGGAACGGCAGCGCCGACTGCACCTCGTTCCAGCTGCCCGCGACAACGGGTCACGTCGGCCTGGCCGCCAACGCCGCAGTGGTCCTGCCCGACGGTTCCTTGATCGGTGCCAACCGGGTGTTGCAGCGGCTCGGCCCGGACGGCGTCGTGACCGGGCTGGCCGACCTGCACCTGCCGACGCGCGATCCGAACGGGAGCAACGACAACCCTGGCCTGGCCACCGCCATCGCGCGGTCCGGCGATCGGCTGGTGATCGGCGGCGGGCAGCTCGTCAACGGCAGCTACAGCCCGCAGATGTGGACCTCCACCGACGGCGGCAAGACCGTGACGCCCGTGCAGCTACCGCAGGTCAACGGCTATGTCGGTCCGATGGTGGCCAGCGGCGACACCATAGTGGCCGCCGAGCGCAGCGCCGATGACGGCCCGCTCGGCATCTGGCGCTCGGTCGACGGCGGCCAGCACTGGCAGCTCACCAAGTTCGCTGCCGGTCCAGCGAAGCCGACCGCCACCAGCCTGGTGCGGACCGGGCACGGCTGGCTGCTCGCCGGTTCCGGTCAGGATGACCTGGCACATTCGTTCGTGGCCACCAGTCCGGACGGTGTCGACTGGAAGATGATCGACACAGCCGCGCTCGGCCAAGCCCACCTCGTCGACGCCACCGGCACCCGGTCCGGCGATGTGGTGCTCGTCGGTGTGACGCTGAGCGCGGACGGCGGGAGCAACTGCGGCGTCGTGTGGACCGGCGCGGTGGACTCGCTGCATCGCGTCGACCTCGGTTGCGACGACGAGCCCAAGGCGACGACGTCGTTGGCCGACGGACGGGTGATCATCGTCGGGGCGCATGACCTGTGGGTCAGGGCTTGAGGGTGCCGGGCCAGAGGTACTGGTCCGCGGGCTGGGTCGTGCCGCGGAACCAGGCGTCGAAGAAGCCCTTCAGGTCCTTGCCGCTGATCAGCTCCGCGTACGACTCGAACTGGGGCCAGGTGGCGTTGCCGTCACGGTGCAGCGCCGGCCAGGTCTTGAGGACCTGGAAGAAGGCGTCGTCGCCGATGGTGCGGCGCAAGGCGTGCAGGGCCATCGGGCCCTTGGCGTAGACGGCGCCGAACTCGTTGCCGGCGCCCATGTCGTAGAGCTTGCCGGCGAAGACCTGCTGGCCCTTCTGCACCGCCTTGCGGTACGTGTCGTCGAGGTTCGCGCCTTCCTTGGCCTCGGACCACAGCCATTGGGCATAGCTGGCCAGGCACTCGTTGAGGCAGACGTCTTTCCACTGCTGCACCGACACCGAGTCGCCCCACCACTGGTGGGCGTTCTCGTGCACGATCGTGCCCAGGTCGGTCCACTTCGCGTAGATCGGCCGGGTCTGCGTCTCCAGCGAGAAGCTGATCTTGTCGGCCAGGAAGATGCCGCCGGCCGCGTCCTGCGGGTACTTGCCGAACGTGCTCGACAGGAAGTCGAGGATCTCCGGTAACCGGGCCTCCAGCGCCTTCTTGTCGTCGGCGCCCGGGGCGAAGGCCGACACCACCGGCGTGCCGTCGGCCAGCTTGCCGCTGGTCATCGTCCAGTGGTCGATGCCGACCGTGGTCAGGTACGAGGCGATCGGCGCCGGCTCGTCCCAGCGGTACGTGGTCCAGCCGCCGGCCGACTCGTTGTGCCCGGCCAGGCCGTTGGAGATCACGCTCCAGCCGTCCGGGACCTTGGCCGCCAGGTGGAAGGTGGCCTTGTCGGTCGGCGTGTCGTTGACCGGGTACCAGGTGGCCGCCGAGTGCGGCTCGCCCGCCGCGAAAGCGCCGCCGCTGCTGGAGATCTGCCAGCCCTCCGAGCCCAGCTTCTTCGACTTCACCGCGTTCGGCTCGCCGCCGTACTGCACCTCGACGCTGAAGGTGCTGCCGTTGGCGATGGCCTCGGCCGGCTTGATCACCAGCTTGCCGTCGGCGCGCTCGGTCTCCGCCTGCTGGCCGTCCACCGTCACCGTGCGGACGTCCAGACCGACCAGGTCGAGGCTGAACTCGCTGAGGTTCTGCCCGGCCTTGGCCGTGATCGTGGTGTCGCCGTCCAGGTGGTGCGACTGCGGGTCGTACGTGATCGCCACGACGTAGTTCGAGGCGTTGTAGCCGCCGTTTCCGCTGGCCGGGTAGTAGGGGTCGCCCGCTGTCCTCGTGCCGGCCGTGCCCTCGACGCCGTTCTCCGTCGTTTTCGCCGCCGGCGTGCAGGCCACGCACAGCGCCGCGACCGCCAGCAGCGCCGCCACTTTCCCAACCCGCATGCCGACGTGTGTACCAGGTGGTATGAGTGCTCCGTGTTCGATGTCGTCGAGTTCGGCGGCTCCGGCCCCGGGATCGTGCTGCTGCACGGGTTGATGGGCCGGGCCACGACGTGGTGGCCGGTCGCCCAGTGGCTGGTCCGCTACGGGCGGGTGGTCGGTATCGATGCGCGGGGACACGGTCGTAGTACGCACCGCGGCGGCGTTTGGCGCACCGAGGACTTCGCCTCCGACGCCGCCGCCGTGATCCGTCGCCTCGACCTCGGCCCTTCCGTCGTCATCGGCCACTCCATGGGCGGTCTCCACGCCCTCGTCCTGGCTGCCATCGAGCCGTCCCTCGTCCGCGGCCTCGTCGTCGAGGATTTCGCCCCCGACCAACGCGGTCGCACCGTCGACCCTTGGCGGGCGGAGTTCTCCCGTTGGCCCACTTTCCAGTCCCTGGCCCACGTCCGATCCTTCTTCGGCCCGGTCGGCGACTACTTCGTCGAGTGCTTCGAGGAACGGGCTGACGGCTACCACCTCATCGCCGACCTCGACGACCTCTACCGCATCGCCGCCGAATGGGGCAGTCGCGACTACTGGCCCTTCGTCGACCGCCTCCAGGCCCCGCTGCTCGTCATCGAAGCCGAGCACACCTTCATGCCCGCCGGGCAGCAGTCCGCCATGGCCTCCCGCGTCCCCGACGGCCGCCACATTCGGGTCGAAGGAGCTGGGCACCTGGTCCAGCTCAGCGCCCCCGCCGTCTACCGCGGCGCCGTCGAGGCCTTCCTCTCGGAGCTGCTCAACGGGTGAACAGCACGTCCACCTCGCCCGTGGCCGTGTCGGTGATGCCGACCTCGTCGACCCTGGCCCGGATCGGCTCGACCGGGTGCAGGGCGGCGATGCCGGCGGCCAGGGTGGGGGTGTCGATCTCCTGGGCCAGGGCGCAGTGCGGGACCCAGGAGCCGGGCAGGTAGTAGGCGACCGGGTTCTTGACCTTCTTGGCCAGCACGTCGTGCACGGCCGAGTGGACGGCCAGCAGCTCGTTGTCGACGACGGCGGTGAGCACGAGGTTGTTCTCGGTGGTGGGGAAGGTGCCGAGGGTGTAGAGCCAGATGCTGGGCAGGGCCAGCAGGTTCAGCTCGGCGGCCAGGTCGGCGCGGGTCTGGCGGGTGAAGGCGCCGCCGAGGGCGAAGGTGACGTGGGGCCGGTGGCGGCGGTGGCTGCGGGTGGCCAGGCTCGGCACGCCGGCCCGTTCCAGCCGCTGCCACAGCCCCCGCACGCCGGTGTCGGCCTCGCCGTCGAAGAAGAACTCCAGGGCCTGTGCCATGACCCCGTATCCAACACGGTCAGACCGGGCGCACCCCCACCGCGTCGCGGATCTGGTTGCCCAGCTCGGCCACGGCCCGGGCGCAGTGGGCGCAGCAGTAGAACCGGCCCTCGACCTCGACGCCGTGGCCGACGATGCGGCAGTTGCACCGCTCGCACCGCGGCGCCAGCTTCTCCATCGCGCATTCGAAGGAGTCGAACCAGTGGCTCTCGCCGCTCACGGTCCGGATCTCGAACGCCATCCAGTAGTCGTTGCCGCAGACATCGCAGGTCGCCATGGCGACAGGGTGAGGGGTCCCACCGAACCCGGCAACCGGAGCCCCTACCGGTACCGGCGCAGCCCCCAACCCAACCCAGGGGGGCGACCCCAAGCCCATTCTACCAGCGGGAACGGGTTGATGATCTTGAGAAGGGGGTGCCTGTGGACAACTGGGAGTTGTCCACAGGAAGGGTCAGTGTTCGCCCGGGAGGGCGAAGAGTCCGGTATCGGTCTGCTCGATGAGGCCGTCGACGAGCAGGGAGTCGAGGCAGCGGTCGCGCTGGCCTGGGTCGGACCAGGCGGCGTCGAGCTGGAAGCGGGTGACGGGGCCGGGGGCGCCGCGCAGGACGTCGAGGAGACGGCCGCGGACCTGGCGGTCGGTGCCGGCGAACTTCTGGACGGCCTTGACGGGGCCGGCGTAGGCGGGACGGCCGGCGAGCTGCCAAGCGCAGGTGGCGAAAACGGGGCAGTCGGCGCAACGGGGCGTACGGGCGGTGCAGACGAGGGCGCCGAGCTCCATGAGGGCGGCGGAGTAGCGGGCGGCGACGGCATCGGCGGCCGGGAGCAGGGCCTCGACGTCGGCCATGTCGCGGGTGGTGGACGGCGGCCCGGCGTCGCCGGCGCCATGGACGGCACGGGCAACGACGCGGCGGACGTTGGTGTCGACGACGGGACACCGCTGGCCATAGGCGAAAGCGGCGACGGCGCGAGCGGTGTAAGCGCCGATGCCGGGCAGGGCCAATAGGGTGTCGACGTCGGAAGGAACGATGTCGTCGTGCTGTGAAGCGATGGCCGAAGCGGCCTCGTGCAGGCGAAGGGCCCGCCGGGGATAACCGAGCTTGCCCCACGCCCGTACGACATCGCCCTGGCTGGCGGCGGCCAGTGCGGAAGGCACCGGCCACCGCGCCATCCACTCGTGCCAGATCGGCTCGACCCGGGACACCGGGGTCTGCTGGAGCATGATCTCGCTGACCAGCACGCCCCAGGCGGTGCACTCGGGTCGTCGCCACGGCAGATCCCGCGCCGTGTCGTCGAACCAGCTCAGCAGTGTGTCGGCGGCAACCATCACCCCCGATTATCCCTGGCCGGGTGACAACACCTCGTGCAGGGCACCGTTGTGCACGTCGTAGACGAAGCCGCGGATGCTGTCCTTGTACGGCAGGAAGACGCTGTGCCGCAGCCGCGCCATCGAGGTCCGGACGCTGTCCTTGACCTCGCGGAACGCCTCGACGGCCCAGGTCGGGCGCAGGCCGGTGTCGGCCTCCAGCTCGTCCTTGAACTCCTCGTCGGTGGTCATCGACAGCCCGCACGAGGTGTGCTGGACGACCATGATCTCCCGGGTGCCCAGCTTGCGCTGGCTCAGCGCGAGCGACCGGATCACGTCGTCGGTCACCACACCGCCGCCGTTGCGCAGCACGTGCGCCTCACCCTGTTGCAGGCCGAACAGCTCGAACACCCGGATCCGGGCGTCCATGCAGGTCAGCACGGCGATGTGCAGCGAAGGGCTGGCCGAGGACCGGTCCCCGCGGGTCCGGTCGACCAGTGCGGCATTGCGGTCGAGCAGCTCGTCGATGGCGGTCATGTCGCACCTCCCGTTGTCCTGTACCTATGGCACCTGGTCGAGTGACCCCTGACAAGGGCTCTTGAGCAAAGACACAACCGGATTGGGTGACCGCCACAATCCCTGGCCGTGGGTGTCGGCGGCGTTACCGTCGGTGCATGATCGAGCCAACCGGTCCGCTCGACCCGTCGGTGTACTGGCGCCGCCGGGTGATCGCACTGGTCTGCTCGGTGCTGCTGGTCGTGCTGCTCGCGGTGATCATCTCAAGCTGGCTCGGCCACGGCTCCGCGGCCGACCCGCAGGGCGTGGCCGACAAACAGAGTGTGGTCCCCACGTCGAGCAAGCGCCTCACGTCCTCGCCGCCGACCAGCGGCACGATCGCGGCGGCCGGCGCGTCCTCGTCGTCATCGGCCTCGCCGGTGCCGACGACCAGCACGACGACAGGCCCGCCGCCACCGCCGCCCCCACCCGGCCCGTGCCCGGACACCTCGATCACCATCGAGGGCCGCATCGCGCAGGCCGCCTACCGGGTCGGCCAGGCCCCGCTGCTCACGCTGGTGGTCGCCAACTCGGGCCCGGTGGCCTGCAAGCGCGAGGTCACCCGGCAGCTGCGCGAGCTGGTCGTGCTCACCGCGGACGGCAACACCCGGCTGTGGTCCAGCTCCGACTGCTACTACCAGCAGCCCCCGGACGTCCGGCTGCTCCAGCCGGGCGAGCAGGCCACCTTCAGCATCGCCTGGGCCGGCCGCACCTCGTCGCCGAACTGCGCGCCGAGCGGGGCGCTGTTGCCGGCCGGCGATTACGTGGTGGTCGGAAAGCTCGGAAACCTCGCCAGCAAGCCGACGCCGTTCAAGCTCACCTGATTAACCCGAAGGTGTAACGGCCGGAACTGTAATTCCCCATCACGAATCCAGTACGGTGTGGATCCACGGGAAGTCGTTCGAGAGGATCCGTTTCCGGTCATGGACGCAACAACAGTGGTGAGGGACCGTTTCCGGTCGCTGCTGCTGCGCGTCCTGGTGGTGATCGGCGGCGTGCTCGCCGGCACCGCGCTGGCCTGGCTGCTCTCCTCGGCGACCGCATCGGCCGCCGAGCCGACCCCGGTCTCCACCCTGTTGTCCACGGCCGGTGACGTCGTCGACAACTCCGTCGAGCACACCGTGCACATCGGGCAGGACGCGAAAGCCGCCGCGCAGGCGGCCACGCCGTCGGTGCCGGCCATCGAGGTCCCGGTGCCGCACCTGGTCGCCCCGGTGATCCTGGTCGAGCAGCGGCTCGACGACTTCGCCGCGCCCAAGGCCGATGAGCCGGTCGCCAACGCGGTCGTGACCAGGACTTTTGTTCCTGTCGCGATCGGGTCGAGCACTCAGCCGGCCGCGTCGGCCCCGGCCGTGAACCGGGTCGAGAGCCCGGTCGAGCCGATGGTGGCCGGCCCGCGGTCCGGGATGGCCGCGCCGGTCGACCCGCTGCGTCCGGACGGCACGTCCAAGTCCGAGGCGCTGCCGTTCGGCGCGTTGCCCGGCGGCGCCTGCGGCCACGACGGCCCGTCCGGCACCGGCGGTGGCCTGGCCATGCACGACGGCATCGCCGTCGTGCCCGCGGCCGCGCCCGCTCTGGTCACGCCCGCGTCGTCGCGCTGCGTGCCGATGACCGCGCGTCGCCAGCCCGGCATCACCCCTGACTGATTCCCCCTCGACCGGGTCGCCGCGCTAGGCGTCCGGTCCGTTCGTCCATTTATCTCGAATCCCCATTTTGTGGGTGATCCCTGCCCCGAATCGCTTTTTCGAGGGATCACCCGTGTACTCCCGTGACCCGGGAAATCGACAAGGAGAACATTCCCCATGCGTACCTGGATGAGGCGCGGAATTCCGGTGGCTCTGCTCGCCGGTGGCGTGCTGGCCATGACCGCCGGCAACGCCGCCGCCGCGCCCGCCCCGATCGGCGACCCGACCGGCGTCGCGGACACCGCGCTGCGGCTGACCGACCTGGTCGGTCACAAGGGCCTGCCGCCGCTGCCGTTCGCCTCCCAGCTCGAGCTGCCGGCCATGCCGATCGGCCAGTCCCAGCGCGACCTCCCGGCCGGTCTCGACAACGGCAGCCTCTCGCTCAGCAACGTCGAGCTCAACGGCCAGGACCTGGCCCACCCGGGCCTGCCCGGCCTGTCCGCGATCCCCGGCCTCGGCGCCGAGCGCTCGCTCGACCCCAGCCAGCTGGCCATCTCCGGCGTGCCGCAGCTCCAGCAGCTGCCCAAGCTGCCGGGCCTGCCCACCGCCGGCCTGCCGGTGTCGGTGCTGCCCCAGGTCGGCAGCTCGCGGTCACTGCCCAACTTCACCTACAGCGGCTTCGTGCCGACCGGTGGTCTGCACAGCCTGGCCCAGGTGCCGAACCTGTCCGACCCCACCGCGCTGACCCAGGCCGACGGCCCGGTCGAGCTGCCGGCCGTGCCGGCGCTGCCGCTGGGTGGCGAGCAGCGGTCGCTGCCGGGCCTGAACCTGCTGTCGGCGCTGCCGATCCAGGGTCTGCTGGCCGGCGGTCTGCCGGTCGGCCGTTCGCTGCCGGGTACCGACATCCTGGGCACGCTGCCCGTGGGTGGCCTGCTGGGCGGCGTGGCTGCCGAGCGTGACCTGCCGGGTCTGCCGAAGCTGCCGCTGAACCTGCCGGGCGTGCCGGTCGGGCGCGAGCTGCCGGGCTTGAACCTGCTGTCGGCGCTGCCGATTCAGGGTCTGCTCGCTGGTGGTCTGCCGGTTGGGCGTTCGCTGCCGGGTACGGACATCCTGGGCACGCTGCCGGTGGGTGGCCTCCTGGCCGGTGGCCTGCCGGTGGGTCGTGAGCTGCCGGGCTTGAACCTGCTGTCGGCGCTGCCGATTCAGGGTCTGCTGGCCGGTGGCCTGCCGGTCGGCCGTGAGCTGCCGGGTCTGAACCTGCTGTCGGCGTTGCCGATTCAGGGTCTGCTCGCTGGTGGTCTGCCGGTTGGGCGTTCGCTGCCGGGTACCGACATCCTGGGCACGCTGCCGGTCGGTGGCCTGCTGGGTGGCGTTGCCGCTGAGCGTGACCTGCCGGGCATCCCGGCCCTGCCGAAGCTGCCGCTGCCGGGCCTTGGCACCGAGCGTGCGCTGCCGGCGCTGCCCGGCCTTGAGTCGCTGGGCATGGTGTTCGGCCTGGTCAAGGCCACCCCGGTGGCCGCGCTGCTGGCCAACACCCCGCTGAGCTCGGTCGCCGGTCGTGACCTGCCGGGCCTGGGCTCGCTGCCGCTGGCCGGCCTGCTGGGCTCCGCCGCCCCCGCGATGACCGACAGCGACGCCGACAGCGACACCGACGCCGACTTCACCGCCGACAGCGACGCCCGCGACCTGCCGGGCATCCCGGCCCTGCCGAAGCTGCCGCTGCCGGGCCTGGGCGCCCAGCAGCGTGAGCTGCCGATCGTCGACTCGGTGCTGCCGAAGCTGCCGCTGGCCGTCCCGGCCGTCCCGGGCGCCACGATCTCCGGCTTCCACGGCGTCCCGGCCCTCGGCCCGTCGTTCTCCACGACCATGCCGGCCAACGACTCCGCCCGCACCATCGTGCCGGGCGTGCCCTCCACCGCCGACGTTCTGGGTGGCGTGCTCGGTCACGCGCCGCGTCTGCCGATCAGCGGCATCTGAGCCGTAACCACGAAAAACGGGCCCTGCCTTCCGCGCGAAGGCAGGGCCCGTTTTCCATGTCTGAGATCAGGGGCCGAACCAGCGTTCCTCGGTGATGCGGGGCGGCGCGGAGGTGGTGCCGATGACCAGCTCGGTGGACAGGGTCACGGTCCGCGGGCGGTTGTGGTCGGCCGCGTTGACCAGCAGCTTGCCGGCGGCGCGGCCCTTCTCCAGCACGGGCTGGCGCACGGTGGTGAGCCCGGCCCGCTCGCTCTCGGTGATGCCGTCGAAGCCGGTGATGGTCAGGTCCTGCGGCACCCGCAGACCCCGCCGCCTGGCCTCGCCCATCGCACCGAGGGCCAGGATGTCCGAGGTGCAGATCAGGGCCGTGACCTGGGGATCCCGGTCCAACAGCTGCGCGGCGGCGGACGCGCCGGAGGCGATGCTGTGGTCGAAGCGCTCGACCACGGGAATGCTGGTCCAGTCCACGTTGGCCGAGGTGAACGCCGTGGCCAGCGCCTCGAGCCGGGCCCGCTGCACGTGGAAGTGGGCGTTGTGCTGACGCTCGGCGTTGACGAAGCCGTCGTTGCGGTCCCGGGCCAGCCGCATGCAGATCACGCCGACCCGACGGTGGCCCAGCTCGATGAGGTGGCTGGCGATCTGCGTGATCGCGGCCCGGTCGTCGATGCCGACCCGGTCGACGGTGTCCAGCTCGGGCTGGTCGCAGACCACGGTCGGCACCGGCCGCTCCAACACGGCCGCCAGGTGCGGATCGTCGTCGGGCACCGAATACACCACGAAGCCGTCGACGCCGGCCCGGTGCACCGCGGCCACGTCCTCACGCTCCGGATTGGCCGGCACCAGCAGCAGCCCCTGGCCGGCGTCCTCGCACGCCAGCGCGAGGCCCTCCAGGAAGCCGACCGCGGCCGGGTCACGGAACGCGTACGACAGGTTCTCGGTCAGCAGCAGTCCGACCGCGCCCGCCTTCCGGGTGCGCAACGACCGCGCCACCGGGTCCGGGCCGGGATACCCCAGCCGTCGAGCCGTCTCCAACACCCGCCGGCGCAGCTCGGGTGAGAGCTGGTCGGGACGGTTGTATGCGTTGGACACCGTTGTCCGTGAAACGCCCAGCTCAGCGGCGAGGGACGCCAGCGTCGCCGGCCGTCGCACATGCATTGACCGCGCCATGGAGTGACCGTAACGGTCAAGAACCAATTCGTGAAGCCGACGACAGGCGTGTCCCCCTGAAGCACTATCCCGGCACGTCAACAGGTCTTTCGCGTCAAGCCGACTTGGTGTAGACCAAGTCACAGCCTCGGAATCGGACCCGTCGACTCCCTGACCACCAGTCTTGGCCGAAAAAGGCGGGTGTGCGAGGCCGCCGACCCGCGGCGGGAATCGGGGTCCAATCGCTGCACCAGCTCGTCCACGGCTGCGGCGGACATCTCACCAATGGGCTGCGCCACAGTGGTCAGCGCGGGGGTGCAATGTCCGGCGAACGGGATGTCGTCGAAGCCGACCACGGAGAGTTGTGCCGGCACCCGCAGACCCCGGCGGGCGGCCTCGCGCAGCGCCCCGATGGCCATCTGGTCGGAGGAGCAGATCACCGCGGTCGGCGCGACGGTGTCGAGCAGTTGGGCCAGCGCGGAGGCGCCGCCGGCCGGCTCGAACGGGCCGTGGGCGACGAGCTCGGCCGGCGCGGGATGGCCGCTCTCCTCCAGCGCCGCGGCCCAGCCGGCGCGTTTGAGTCGTGACGGCAGGGCCCGGGCCGGACCGCTGACGAAGCCGATCCGGGTGTGCCCGAGGCCGATCAGGTGCGAGGTGGCCAGGTAGCCGGCGAGCTGCTCGTCCACGGCGATGTCGGCCACGTCCAGCGCCGGGGTCGCGCCGTTGATGAACACCATGCGCACGCCGTCGGCCACCAGCCGGGTGTAGTAGGCGGCCTCCGGGGCCTCGCCCGGCGGCGAGTTGGTGATCGCCGGCGACACGAAGATCATCCCTTCCACGCCGCGGGCCAGCACCATGCGCACGTACTCCTCCTCGCGCATGCCGGCCGACCGCGTGTTGCACAGCAGTGAGGAATAGCCGGCGGCCGCGGCCCTGGTCTCCAGCGCTTCGGCGAACGCCGGGAAGACCGGGTTGGACAGCTCCGGCAGCAGCAGGCCGATCACCCCGGTGCGTTGCAACGCGCCCAGGCCACGTGGCGAGTACGGCAGGTCGGAGAGCGCGTCCAGCACCCGCTGTCTGGTCTCCTCGTTCACGCCGGCCCGGCGGTTGAGCACCCGGCTCACGGTGGAGACGCTGACGCCGGCGATCTTCGCGATCTCGGCCAGACCGGGCACCCGCGTCCTCCTCGGTAATGGCGTGTCGGGGGAAGCCTGCCCGGGCCGGAAAGCTTTTGCAACGACCGCGCCGAGTCACTGGGCCATTACGGTGCGGTTACGCCCGTGGCCTTGCCGGGCCCGTGGTCACAGCTGTGAAATCCCGGCAAAACTTTGCAGGGTAAGCAACGGGGAACGGACGGTTACCAATGCGACGCACTGCCCTCGTGATCGCCGGCGCGCTGTTACTCACAGCCTGCGGAGGCGGCGGAGGATCGACCGCCGACTCCGGCAAGGTCGTCTTCTGGGACACCAGCGGGCCGAACGAGCACCCGGTGTTCGACCAGCTGGCCAAGGACTGCGCGAGCAAGGGCGGCTACACCGTCGACGTGCAGCAGGTGTCCTTCGACCAGGCGCTGGCCAACTACAAGACGGCCGCGCAGGGCGGGCAGGGCCCGGACGTGCTGCGGTCGGAGGTGGCCTGGGTGGCGCAGTTGGCGCAGAACGGGTTGATCACCGACCTGACCGACACCGACCTGGCCAAGGACACCTCCGACTTCCTCGACGGCCCGCTGGGATCGACCAAGTACAACGGGAAGACCTACGCGGTGCCGCAGGTCACCGACACGCTTGCCTTGCTGTACAACAAGAAGCTGCTGGCCGACGCCGGCGTGCAGCCGCCGGCGAGCTGGGACGAGCTCAAGGCCGACGCGCCGAAACTGGGCGGCCCCAAGGCGATCTTCCTCAACAACGACGCCTACTACGCGCTGCCCTTCATCTACGGTGCCGGCGGCGACCTGCTCGACGTGCCCAACAAGAAGATCGTGGTGAACTCGGCCCAGAACGTGCAGGCGTTGGAGACGGCCAAGGGCCTGCTGGACGCCAAGGCCGCGACGACCGCGTTGGACCAGGCCAACTCGTACAACAACATGAAGGCGGCGTTCTCCGCCGGCCAGGTCGCGATGGAGATCGACGGCCCGTGGACGGTGGTCGACCTGCTCAAGGGCGACGCGTTCAAGGACCCGGCCAACCTCGGCGTGGCCCTGTTGCCGGGTAAGGGCAGCGGCCCGGTCGGCGGTCACGATTACGTTGTGCGGCAAGGGACCAAGGCCAAGGCCTCGTCGCTGAAGTTCATCCAGTGCATGAGCTCGACCGAGTCGCAGGTGACCGTGTCCAAGAAGCTCGGTCTGCTGCCGACCCGGAAGTCCGCCTACGACAGCCCGGACGTGAAGTCCCAGCCGACGGTCGCGGCGTTCGAGCCGGCGATCAAGCAGACGCACCCGCGGCCGTGGGTGCCGGCCGGCGCGCAGCTGTTCGACCAGCTGAAGATCGACTACGCCTACGTGCTGTCCGGCCAGAAGGACGCCAGGACCGCGCTGGACGAGGTGGCCAAGGCGTACAAGGACCAGGTCGTCCCCGACTACACGGTGGGCTGACGTGCGCCGATCGCTGGAACGGCACTGGTACGCGTACGCCATGGTCGCGCCGGTCGTGCTGGTGCTGGCCGTGCTCGTGCTGTACCCGCTGGTGCAGGGCATCTGGTTCACCCTCACCGACATCAACGAGTCCACCATCGCCAACCCGGTGCTGGACCGTCCGGCGAGCTACTCCTTCGTCGGGCTGCGCAACTACCTGAACGTGCTGTCCGGCGACGCCAGCTTCGGCTCGTTCTGGTCGACGCTGCTGCGCACGATCATCTGGACGGCGTCCTGCGTGGTGCTGACCTACGGTGTCGGCCTGGGGCTGGCGCTGCTGCTCAACCGGCCGATGCGGGCCAGGGCGCTGTACCGGGTGCTGCTCATCCTGCCGTGGGCGGTGCCGGTGTTCATCAGCGCGTTCGCCTGGAAGTTCATGTTCAACAGCCAGTTCGGCGTGATCAACCAGCTGCTCGGGGCGGTCGGCCTCGGGCAGCCGGTGTGGCTGGGGCAGACCGATCTGGCCCTGGTCGCGGTGGTGATCGTCAACGTCTGGGTCGGCGTGCCGTTCATGATGCTGGCGCTGCTCGGCGGCCTGCAGTCCATCCCGGCCGACCTGTACGAGGCGGCCGAGGTGGACGGGGCGACGCCGTGGCAGCGGTTCCGGGACATCACGTTGCCGGGGCTGCGGTCGGTGTCCAGCACGGTGGTGCTGCTCGGCATCATCTGGACGTTCAACATGTTCCCGGTGATCTACCTGGTGACCGGGCCGGCCGCGAACCCGAACACCCGGATCCTGGTCACCTACGCCTTCGAGCGCTTCTTCTCCGGCGCATCGAGGGATTACGCGGTGGCCTCCACGTACGGCGTGCTGATCCTGTCCGTGCTGCTGGTGTTCGCCGCCTTCTACCGGCGGGCGCTGCGTCGTCAGGAGGCGTTCGCGTGACCATCGAATCCCTACAGCTGCCGGTTGCGCGGATTCCGTTGCGGGGCAAGCGATCCCGCGGCCGCAGTGTGGCGTTGCACGCGACCCTGATCGTGGCGTCGTTGATCGCGGTGTTCCCGGTGTTCTGGGTGCTGGTCACGTCGTTCAAGCCGGACGCCCGCGCCGTCGCGCCGACGATCCGGCTGTTCGACGAGTCGTCGCTGGCCAACTACGGGGACGTGCTTTCCGGGCAGCAGGGCGACTTCCTGGCCTGGGTGGCCAACTCCGTGGAGATCGCGCTGCTGACCACGGTGATCGCGGTGTTCCTGTCGGCCACCACCGGCTACGCCGTCAGCCGCTTCCGCTTTCCCGGCAGCCGCAAGCTGTTGCTGTCGTTCCTGGTCGTGCAGATGTTCCCGTTCGCGGTGCTGATCGTGCCGCTGTTCAACGTGTTGCTGTCACTGGGCCTGCAGGGCACGAGCATCGGCCTGGTGCTGGTCTACTGCACGACCTCGGTGCCGTTCTGCACGTACATGCTCAAGGGCTACTTCGACACCATCCCCGGCGACATCGACGAGTCGGGGCGGGTCGACGGGCTGTCCCCGTTCGGTGTGTTCTGGCGGCTGGTGCTGCCGCTGGCGCGGCCCGGGCTGGCCGTCACCGCGTTCTACGCCTTCCTGACCGCGTGGGGCGAGGTGGCCTTCGCGTCGGCCTTCCTGAGCGCTTCGGACGAGTCCAAGACGCTGGCGGTCGGCCTCCAGGTGTTCGTGCAACAGAACCGGGTCGAGTGGGGCCATCTGGCGGCTGCGTCGATACTCGTAGCTATCCCCGCGGTCGCGGTGTTCTACCTGGTCCAGCGATTCCTGGTGACGGGACTGGCGGCGGGAGCGGTCAAGGGGTGACGATTCAGAAACGGTGAGTAGTCGGTGTACGCCGAGGGGCTGACGGATGCGGTTTCTCGGGTTACTTTGTCGTCACACGTTTCGCAGTGAAAGGGACCACACATGGCCGAGGTCGCCTACGTCAGTGCCTCCCGGGTGTTCGCCGGGAACCCGCCGGTGCGCGCGGTCGACCAGCTGGAACTCGATGTCGCTGACGGTGAGTTCCTGGTGCTGGTCGGGCCGTCCGGCTCGGGCAAGTCCACCGCCCTGCGCATGCTTGCCGGCCTGGAGGACGTTGACGAGGGCGCCATCAAGATCGGCGGCAAGGACGTCACCAACGTGCCGCCGAAGGGCCGCGACATCGCCATGGTGTTCCAGTCCTACGCGCTCTACCCGCACATGACGGTCGCCGAGAACATGGGCTTCGCGCTCAAGCTGCGCGGCACGCCCAAGCAGGAGATCAAGGACAAGGTCGCCGAGGCGGCCAAGATGCTGGACCTGACCAAGTACCTGGACCGCAAGCCCAAGGCCCTGTCCGGCGGTCAGCGTCAGCGTGTCGCCATGGGTCGCGCCATCGTGCGCGAGCCCTCCGTCTTCCTGATGGACGAGCCGCTGTCCAACCTGGACGCCAAGCTCCGCGTGGAGACCCGCGCCAACATCGCCGCCCTCCAGCAGCGTCTCGGCACCACCACCATCTACGTCACGCACGACCAGGTCGAGGCCATGACCATGGGCGACCGGGTGGCCGTGCTCAAGGACGGCCTGCTCCAGCAGTGCGCCTCGCCGCGTGAGCTGTACGACCGCCCGGCCAACGCCTTCGTGGCCGGCTTCATCGGCTCGCCCGCGATGAACCTGAAGACCGTGCCGCTGACCGCCGAGGGCGCCCAGCTGGACGGCCTGACCGTGCCGCTGACCCGCTCGGCCCTGGACAAGGCGTCGACCGAGGGCCTCAAGGAGGTCACCTTCGGCGTGCGTCCCGAGACGCTGCGGCTGGCCGGCAGCGACGAGGACGGCATGGAGCTGACCGTCGAGCTGGTCGAGGAGCTCGGCGCCGACGCGTACGTCTACGGCTCGGTGCGCATCGGCGGCTCGCCGGAGCGCTTCATCGTCCGCGTCGACGGCCGCACGCCGCCGGCCTTCGGCCAGACCGTCAAGGTCGCCGTGCGCGACACCAGCGAGGTGCATCTCTTCCACCCGGAGAGCGGCGCCCGCCTGGAGGTCTGAAACTTTCACCGCACGTGTGGGGCCCGCCCGGGTTGTTGGGGCGGGCCCCACACGTGTGTGGAACAACCGGTGCGCGGGGATCGTCGTCTGACCTGACATGCGCACCCTCTACCGGGACGGCTTCGACTACTTCCTGTCGAAGCCCGACGTCACCGCGGCCCTGCTGATCGGCGGCTTCGTGCTGGGGGCGTTGGCGCTGGTCGCGGCCTCTCTGTTCCGCTGGAGCAAGCCCGCGTCGGCGCTGGCCGGCGTGAGCCTGGCGCTGGCGCTGTCGGTGACGCTGGTCCGGCCGTACTGGGGCGATGTCCGGCTGGGCGACCCGCTGCGGATGTGCGTGCCGGGTCATTTCTCCGTGACCGCCGGCGAGGCGCTGCTGAACTTCGTGATGCTCATGCCGCTCGGCTTCTTCGGCGTGCTGGCCACCAAGCGGCCGTTGCTGGTGGCGATGGGCTGTGTGTCGGTGAGCGCCGGCATCGAGATCACCCAGGCCATGTTCGAGCTGGGCGTGTGCGACGGCCAGGACTTCATGAACAACAGCGTCGGTGGTGTGCTGGCCACCGTGGCCGGCTGGCTGCTCCTGCTGGTCCTCGGCCGTAACCGGCGCCGCCGACAGCCCCCGTCGCCACCCGGCCGTCCGGGCTACAGCCCGACCAGCTCGGGGTGGCTGGTGCAGCCCGATCACGAGACCGTGCCGCTGGTGCGCCGGGAGCAGGAGACCGTGGCCCAGGGGGCGTGGCGCAGGCCGTAACCGCCCGACTGCGGCGAAGAACACACCACACCGAACCGGCAGGTCTCCGACCTGCCGGTTCTGTGGTCTGGACCGCCGGAACCACCCGTCCAGGTGATAACGATTTTCACTCCAACGAGGAAGTTGATCACTCTTCTCGCTTAGGCTGCACACGACAACGGTTTCCATTACACGATCTTTCACGCGGTCGAGGGGTGTGCTGATGACGGTCCGTTTCCGGTGGGCAGGTGTGGCCGCGCTGGCCATGGCGGCGCTGACCGCCACGGCATGCGGCAGCGGCGCGGCCGCCCCGGCCGACGGCAAGATCAAGGTCGTCGCCTCGACCGACGTGTGGGGCAGCGTGGTCAAGGCGGTCGGCGGCGACGACGTGGCCGTCACCTCGATCATCGACGACCCGACCAAGGACCCGCACGACTACGAGGTCAAGCCGGCCGACACCGCGGCGGTGGCCGGGGCGCAGCTGCTGGTGTCCAACGGCATCGGCTACGACGAGTTCTTCGCCAAGGCGGTCTCCACCGTCGGCAAGGGCAAGCCGAGCGTGGTGGCGTTCGAGGTCTCGGGCAAGCAGCAGGCCGCCGACACCAACGAGCACCTGTTCTACGACCTGCCGACCGTGCGGAAGGTCGCGGACAAGGTCGCCGCCGACCTCGGCGGCATCGACGCGGCCAAGAAGGCCACGTTCGACGCCAACGCCAAGGCGTTCGACGCCAAGATCGACGAGCTGATCACCAGGATCGGGCAGATCCCGGCCGGCAAGAAGGTCGTGGTCACCGAACCCGTGGCCAACTACCTGCTGACCGCCGGCAACATCACCGACGCGACGCCGAAGGCGTTCGAGGAGGCCGTCGAAGCCGGCACTGACATCCCGGTGGCCGCGGTCGCCGAGGCCACCGCGCTGATCACCGATCGCAAGGTCGACGCGCTGGTCAACAACGCCCAGACCGAGACCGACCTGACCAATCAGCTCAAGGCCAAGGCGGCGGCGGCCAACATCCCCGTCGTGGACGTGACCGAGACGCTGCCCGCCGGGACGACCGACTACGTTGGTTGGATCGGCAAGGAGGTCGACGCCCTATCGAAAGCGCTCGTGAAGCAGTGACGACTGACGCGCTCGTCGACGCCGCCCCGGTC
>DATJJB010000372.1:0-22933 GCA_035492655.1 Kutzneria sp.
CACCCTTCGAAAGCGGCCACGAGGACGGGGTCGGTGAGCTGACGCTGCTCGGCCGAGGCGCCCTCTGGGTTCAGGTCCGGATCGGTCACCGGCCCAGCCTACGACCTGGGCCGCCGCCGACTCGTTCGGTGCACCTCATAACCGCCCGCGCGTCGCAACGCCGCCCCCTCGGCGCAGGGGTGTGGCGCTGGCCGCATACCGCCGCGAACGGCCGGTGCGGGCGGTCGGCTCGGTTACGGTTGGCGGGCCGAAGCAGTTCGACAGGCGGGAGTCAGGCGTGCGCAGGCCGGCGGCGGTGTTGTTCGACATGGACGGCACTCTGATCGACTCCGAGAAGGTCTGGGACGTCTCACTGGCCGATCTGGCCAGCAGCCTCGGCGGCGTGCTGACGCCCGAGACCAGGGACGTCATGATCGGGTCCAACATGGACCGGACGATGGTGCTGATGTTCGACGACCTCGGGCTGCCGCACGACCGGCTGGCCATGGACGAGGGCGGTCGATTTCTCACCAAGCGAACAGAGGAGTTGTTCCGGGACGGCCTGCCGTGGCGGCCCGGGGCGGCCGAGCTGCTCGCGGCGGTGAAGCAGGCCGGGCTGCCGACCGCGTTGGTCACGTCCACCGAGCGGGCGCTGACCGAGGTCGCGCTGGACACGATCGGCCGTGACTTCTTCGACGTGACCATCTGCGGCGACGAGGTGGACGGCCGGAACAAGCCGCTGCCCGACCCGTACCTGAAGGCGGCCCGGCTGCTGGGCGTCGACCCGGCCGACTGCGTGGCCGTCGAGGACTCGCCGACCGGCTCCGCGTCGGCCGCCGCGGCCGGCTGCACGGTGCTGGTCGTGCCGTGCGACGTGCCGGTGCCGATCGGCCCGGGCATGGTGCACCGCGACACGCTGGTCGGCCTGGACGTGCCGGCCCTGGGGGCACTGCTGGCGCGCTAATTCGCCGCCGCCGGCTGGTATATCACTCGTTCGGCTGGCATTCTGGCTGGTACTACCGGGGACGGGACGGGCGCCGCGGGCCGATCGGGCCCGCGGCGCCCGATTCTTTTCCGCCATATTTTGCGAAACGAGACAGGACCGTTTTTTCGGTGTGGCGCACGCGACCATCGGCGGAATTGCCTTACCGATGGGTAGCGGATCTCCTTGAGGGCAACTGTATTTCCGTGCCGACGACAGGAGCCGCCACCTTGAGGGCGTCCATCCGCACCAGCGCCCCCGTGCGCCACGCCGCCATGCTCGGCATCGGCGCTTACCGGCCCCGGCTGGTCGTGGACAACGACCAGGTGGCCGGGCTCATCGACTCCTCGGACGACTGGATCCGCACCCGCTCCGGGATCCGGAGCCGCCGGTGGGCCGCCGAGGACGAGACGATCGTCCACATGGCCACCGCGGCCGCCCAGGAGGCGATCGAGCGCAGCGGGGTGGACCCGGAGCGGATCGGCTGCGTGCTGCTGGCCACGATCTCCAACCTCAAGCAGACGCCGGCCGCGGCCAGCGAGGTCGCCACCCGGGTCGGCGCGGTCAACGCCGGCGCCATGGACGTCTCCGCCGCGTGCGCCGGCTTCTGCTACGGCCTGGCGCTGGCCGGCGACATCGTGCGCGGCGGCAGCGCGTCGCACGTGCTGGTGATCGGGGTCGAGCGGATGACCGACCTGATCGACGACCGGGACCGCGGCACCGCCTTCCTGTTCGCCGACGGCGCCGGCGCGGCCGTGGTCGGCGGCAGCGCCGAGCCGGGCATCGGGCCGGTGGTGTGGGGGAGCGACGGCAGCCAGGCCGAGCTGATCAGCCAGGACCACAGCTGGCTGGACTGGCGTGACCAGCTGGCCAAGGACCCGTCGACCGAGGCGCCCGCGCTGCGGATGAAGGGGCAGCCGGTGTTCCGCTGGGCCACCGTCGAGATGGCCAAGGTGGCCCGGCGCACGCTGGACGCCGCCGGCATCGACGTCGCGGATCTGGACGCCTTCATCCCGCACCAGGCCAACGACCGGATCACCGAGGCGCTGGCCCGGTCGTTGCGGCTGCCCTCGTCCGTCGTCGTGGCCCGGGATGTGGTGGAGCAGGGCAACACCTCCGCCGCGTCGGTTCCGCTCGCCATCGACGCGCTGATGGCCTCCGGGGCCGTACGCAGCGGCGACACGGCGCTCCTGCTGGGCTTCGGCGCTGGTCTGAGTTTCGCCGGCCAGGTCGTCGTGCTGCCCTAATTTATTGCACATGACTTGCAATTAGCGGACGAGTGAACTGATCCGGTGCTCCGCGCGAAGTGATCTGTGACCCGACTCGCGCCAGTTCGCACCTTTCGTCTGGAGACCCGGATCATGACAAGTCTTTCCCCAGTGTCGCGCCGCCGCCTGCTGCGCGGCGCGCTGGCCGTCGGCGCCGCTGGCGTGGTCGGCGGCGTCGCCGTCGAGGCGTTCACCACCGGCGCGTCGGCGCAGACCACCTCGCAGGCCTCGGGCGAGCCCGTGGTCGCGCACGTGCGGGACGTCGCGTCGGGGGACATCGACCTCTTCGTCGGCGAGCGGCTGGTCCGGATCAAGGACCCGCAACTGGCCGCCCGACTGGCCCAGGCCGCCCGCTGACGAGGAGATCACCCGTTGTCATCGCACCGCGAAGCCCCCGAGATCTCGCAGGACCCGGTCGCCGACTCGGCCGACCTGTACGCGTTCGTCAGCCCTGACGTGGCCAACACCGTCACGCTGATCGCGAACTACGTGCCGCTCCAGTCGCCGGCCGCCGGCCCCAACTTCTGGGAGTTCGGCGAGGACGTGCTGTACGAGATCAACATCGACAACGACGGCGACGGCCAGCCGAACGTGACCTACCAGTTCCGGTTCAAGACCGAGCTGGGCAACAACAACACGTTCCTGTACAACACCGGCCCGATCGAGTCGATCGACTCGAAGAACTGGAACCGCAAGCAGTTCTACGACGTGACCAAGGTCGTGCACGGCAACAACCAGGCCAGCGCGCAGACCATCGGCAAGCACCTGGCCAGCCCGCCGTGCAACATCGGCCCGCTGTCCACCCCGAACTACAACGGGCTGGCCCAGCAGGCCGTGCACGACCTCGGCGGCGGCCGCAAGGTGTTCGCCGGGCAGCGCTCCGACGGCTTCTACGTCGACCTCGGCGCGATCTTCGACCTCGGCCGGCTGCGCCCGTTCGACGCCGCGCACAACAACTTCGGCCTGGCCAAGCTGGTCAACTCCGGTGGCGTCAACGCCACCAAGGACCTCAACGTGCACACCATCGCCCTGCAGGTCCCGATCTCGGACCTGACCCGCGGTGGCTACAACGCCAAGGACGTCAACAACCCCGCCGCCGTCATCGGCGTGTGGACCGCCGCCAGCCGGCAGCAGGTCAAGCTGTGGGACGACGTCAAGCGCAAGCACGAGTACTCGGGGCCGTGGAACCAGGTGTCGCGGCTGGGCAACCCCCTGGTCAACGAGGTGCTGATTCCCATGTCCCGCAAGGACGAGTGGAATCGTTCGCAGCCGTCCGAGGACAAGAACTTCGCCCAGTTCGTCACGAAGCCCGAGCTCGCCGGCCTGCTGCCGGTGCTCTATCCCGGGGCTTTCCCCAACCTGGACGCCCTGAACAAGGCCAACAAGTCCCGTGACGACCTGGCCGCCGTGCTGCTGACCGGCCTGCCTTCCGGTGTGGTGAACGGGTTCCAGAACAACACCGGCCACGTCCAGGCCGACATGCTGCGCCTGAACACCGCCATCCCGCCGTCGGCGAAGCCCAACATCCTCGGCCTCGTCGGCGGTGACCCGGCCGGCTTCCCCAACGGCCGCCGCGTCTACGACGACGTGGTGTCGGTCGAGCTCCGGGCCATCGCCGGCGTGACGTTCGCCCTCATCGACAAGAACTTCAAGCCCGACGCCGTCGCCGGCCAGCTCACCGACGGTCTGACGCCGGCCAACCTCAACATCCCCTTCATGCCCCATTTCCCGTACCTGGGCATCCCCCACGACGGCTTCGACGACCCGGCGAAGTAGGAGCTGATTCTCCTTGGCCTCCAGCCTCGTTCTCGACATCGGCGGCACCATCGGCGCCCTCGTCATCCACACCGGCCCCGAACTCGACTCCGCCGAGATCGAGCTCAGCCCCGTCGGCTTCGACCACCAGCGCTTCCACAACCAGGTGCACGCCCGGCACCTGCCCGAGGGCGTCCGCCACAACGCGGTCTTCCCTCGCGTCCATGAGGGGGAGTACACCATCTGGCGCGACCACTCCACCGCTCATGGCACCGTGTTCGTGGAGGGCGGCCGGGTAGCGGAATACACCTGGTGACCTGAGCAGCCCCCGAATCGATCCAACCAGATCAACCTGGCAACGCCGGTCCACGCGGTCGTCCAAGATCGCTCGGACCGGCGTTGCCAGGTTCACGGAGTAGACTTGAAACCGGGGGCTGCTCATTTCGGCCTCAGGTTGCGATGGTTGCTTCTGCGACCCACCCTTCACCGCGCGCAGGATCCACCGCCGCCCAACGCCCGGTGCGCCGTGCCGCCCGACCTCGCCGTGGCCGCATCCTCACCGGCCTCGCGGTCCGCGCAAGGCAGTTTTCTTGCCATGGCAGGCCGCACACCTACTCAGGTGATCCGACCAGCCTTCACCGCCCAAGCGTGTCCTTGGGGCACTGCGGATTCTGCGCATCGTATGAGGCCTCGAAGGCCAGTGAGACCTGGAGTTCCGCCTGGTCCTCGCTCAGGCCGGCGATCCGTTCGCCAGAACGTGCGCGCAGCGCAGCGACGGGGTCACTCCGGGAGCGTCGAGCCAGCCGGGATCGCTGGCCTCGTCCCAGGCCGTGATGTCCTCGGCGATGGCCAGCGCGCGGTCGTCGTCGGCCCGAAGCAAGATCACCGCAAGGCCGAGATAGGCGCCGGCCCGCGTGCCGGCGCACTCGGCGGCCATGAGCTCGATTTGCGGCAGGATCGCGGTTCCGTGGTGGGGATACTGCGCGGCGAGGCAGGCCAGCCAGTACCGCGTCGCCGCAGGCTCGGCCGTCCACCGATCCAGCAGTGCGGGCAGTTCGCGTCCGATTGCGACGTGCACCTCGGTGGTCCATTCCGCCGGCCGGGGCATCCGCCCCGCGGCAGCGGCCCGGTCAGCCCGGCTGATCAACGAGTCCGCCCACCGATCCGCGGCCCAGAGCAAGGTGCGGTACAGCTCGATCCGTTGGGACACCGACAACGCCGGCAACCGGGCCAGCAGCGTCATGGCCGGTGCGGTCGCCGAGTAGCAACTTCCTTGGTGCAGCACGTCATCGCCACACAGCTCGCCGAGCACGTCCGACCAGTCGTCGCCGTTTCTCACCAGGGCGTGCAGTAGTCCCGGCACGTCGTCGGCCACTCCGTGAGCATGTGCGAGGCTCGACCAGTCGACGGCGTCGATGTCGGCGGCCGTCAGCGTGCCGCCGAGAACCGCTTCCGGTTGGTGCGGCAGATTTGCCGGCGGGGGCGTGGGTTTCAGCACGATCGTTGGTCGCGGCGGCTGTGCACCCGGGTTGCGGTGCACGATGTCCTGCTCGTCATGCTCCTGTCGGAACAGAGGCAGCATGCTCACGTCGAACTGGGCTCCGCCATCGGCGTATCCGCCGTAGACCCGAGCCATCCGCGCCGTCGCGCGCCCGACGGCATCCATGGTCCGTTGCCCAGCGGCGGTGTTGTCGTACGGGCCTTCATCCAGCGCAGTCACCACCCACCCGCCACCCTGCCCAGGAGTGGCGGCGACGGACGGGAAGCCGTGCTCGGACAGTTCTCGCGCGAACGTTCGTGCGGATTCTTCGCCCGGCAGCACGAAAAACTGGTGGCCCGCCCATGCCATCGGCCTCGTCCCCTCGCTCGGTCGAGGAGAACGTACCTCCGCGCCGGCGTCCAGCCACGTAGTGTCGGCCGATGGTCAGACACAGCGACTGACCGTCAGCTTTCCGGACCGCTCCTTGCCGAGGCAGGCAACGGAATCTGGAGCGTGACCGGTCCGTCGGCATGATCGACCACCAGGGTGAGCAACCGCGCGTGGTCGGCCGGCGCGGGAGTGAACACCCGGTTCCTGGCGTGCAGCGACTGCACCGACGACCCGCTACCGCCGGCATCCCGATACTGCGTCCCGGCGTCGTCCCAGCCGCGCCACTTCACGCCTCGTTCGAAGCACTCCGTCATCCGGTGGTTGTCCTCGCCGCCATGCGCGAGGTTCAGGCGGAGGAAGGTCGACCACACCTCCAGGCTGATCAGGCTCTCCACCACGCCACCGAGTTCGAATGTCCGCCCCGCCAACGAGAAGACGTGCCGTAGCACGGGAGCCGGCGGTTCCTCGATCGCCCGCGTCCACGCCGGCCGTGCGACCCCGCCGCCCGAGCCGCCCAGCGGTTTCCTCGCCCGCATGACCCGGAGAAACCCGGCCTGCCTGAGGGTTTCGTCCAGGTCGGCGAGGATCCGCTCCATGTCCGCCCGGCCGATCGCCCCGGCGGCCAGCAGGCCGAGTGCGACTCCTCGGACCTCGGACCGGTCCAGCGCGATCCGATCCGGCACCGCCAGGCCGTCAGCGATCAGCTTCTCCAGATAGGCGCGCCCGTCCATGACGACAACGGTAGGCGCGCCAGTCACTCGACAGGCGACGGCGGCCAGTGGCTGGCCGACGAGCAGCGTCACTCTTGCCCGGATGGCCGCTGCCCGCTCCTGAGCAGGCAGCGGCCGGCACGTTCACGAACGGAAGAACTCCAGCAGATCGGCGTTGATGACCGTCGCCTGCGTCGTCGGCATGCCGTGCGGGAAGCCGGGATAGATCTTCAGCGTGGGGTTCTGCAGCAGTTCGGCCGACAGCAGGGCGGCGTCGGCGTACGGCACGACCTGGTCGTCGTCGCCGTGGCCGACGAAGACCGGCACGGTGATCTTCTTCAGGTCCTCGGTCTGGTCGGTCTGCGAGAAGGCCACGATGCCGTCGTAGTGCGCCTTCGCCCCGCCGGTCATGCCCTGACGCCACCAGTTCTGGATGACGGCCTCGGACGGCTCGGCGCCGGGGCGGTTGTAGCCGTAGAACGGACCGGCGGCGACGGCCCGGTAGAACTCGGAGCGGTTGGCCAGCAGCTGGGCCTGGAAGTCGTCGAACACGCTCTTCGGGAGGCCGCCGGGATTGCTGTCCGTGCGGACCATCAACGGCGGGATGGCGCTGAGCAGCGCGGCTTTCGCCACCCGGGACTCGCCGTGCCGGGCCAGGTAGCGCACGACCTCGCCGCCGCCGGTCGAGTGCCCGACATGGATCGCGTCGTGGAGGTCCAGGTGCTGGGTGACGGCGGCCAGGTCGTCGGCGTAGTGGTCGAGGTCGTGGCCGTCGCCGACCTGCGCCGACCGGCCGTGTCCCCGCCGGTCGTGGGCGATGACCCGGTAGCCCTCGTTGAGGAAGAACAACATCTGGGTGTCCCAGTCGTCCGACGACAGCGGCCAACCGTGGCTGAACACGATCGGCTGACCGGAACCCCAGTCCTTGTAGAAGATCTCGACACCGTCGTCCGTCGTGATGGTCGGCACGGGCGGCCTCTCTTTCTCCTGCCGCGACGGGACGCTCCCCGCCGGGGTCGGCCCACTGTCACTCCGCGCTCCCCGACCAGGCCAGCGGACAGCCGGCTATCGGGTCGGATTTCCGGGAAATCGTGTGCCTTCGGCGGTCGCGCGGTCGACTGATGGCAGCCCGAGGTCGGACAGCTGCCGGGGGCGGCCTGCACGCCATGGCTCGCCGCCCGCATGTGCGACGCCGTCCTCAACCTCTGACGCCCGGCACTACGAGGTCGGCATGGATGCCGCGGAGTCCGGCAGCCCCGCGTAGTCGGGCAGTTCGACGCCGTTGATCGCGCGCCCGATCAGCTCGGTGAACCATTCGCCGGTGAAGTCGGGGCCCGGCTCGGCGTCCGGCCCGGGGATGTCGCGGCTGCGGGCGTTCAGCCGGCCGATCTCCTGGTTGGCCTCGACGAACGAGCGCATCCGCGCCTCGTAGCGGGCGAACCCGGTGTCGGGGTCCCATCCGGCGGCGGCCAGCTCACCGGCCAGCAGGTAGGCGCCGACGAGGGCCAACCCGGTGCCCTGCCCGGACATCGGCGACGAGCTGAACGCCGCGTCGCCGAGCAGCCCCACCCGTCCGCTCGACCAGCGGTCCATCACCACCTGGGCGACCTGGTCGAGGTAGAAGTCCGGGGTGTCGTCCAGGTGCGCCAGGATGTCCGGGGTCAGCCAGCCGAGGCCGGCCAGCCGATCGCGCAGCAGCGCCTTCTGGGCCGCGATGTCACGGTGGTCGACGGCGAAGTCGGCCGCGGCGAAGTAGAACATCGCCATCGCCCGGGTGGCGTCCTGGATGGGGCGCAGCAGGGCGGCGCGTCCGGACGCCTGATCCTGGTACTCGAGCAGCCACCGGTCCAGCCCGAACTCGTTGGGCACGCTGTAGAAGGCCAGCACGTGCCCGAGGTGGTGGAGGAACCGCTCATGCGGCCCGAAGACCATCGCCCGCAGCGACGAGTGCAGCCCGTCGGCCCCGACCACCAGCTCGAAGCGCCGCCGATCGCCGCCCGCGAAGACCACGTCGACCCCGTCCGCGTCCTGCGCGAGCTCGGCGACCCGGTCGCCGAAGAGGTACTCGACGCCGTCGCGGGTGTCGTCGTAGAGCACTCGGGACAGGTCCCCGCGCAGGATCTCGATGTCCGCGATGAACCCGTCGCCGCCCTCGTCGTCGGCGCGGAAGGTCTCCAGCACCTGCCCGTCCGCGTCCACGGTGTGCGCGCCGGCGGTGTCGGTGCAGGCCGCACGCACCGCCGCGTCCAGTCCCATGCGCGCGATGACCTCCTTGGCCACCCCGCGCGCGTCCACCGCCTGCCCGCCCGGCCGCAGCTCGGGGGCCCGCTCCACCACGGTCACCTCGGCTCCCCACCGGCGCAGCCAGTGGGCCAGCGCGGGCCCCGCGATGCTCGCCCCCGCCACCAGCACCCTGGGACCATGCGTCCCCTGTTCCTGCTCAGAGCCGCCGACGCTCATCGCTGCCTCCCTGTGGTTCCCCCCGCGCTGGAGCGTGCCAGCACCAGCCCGCTGTCGGGCCCGGCCAAGATACGACGGAAACCGGCAGCCAGCGGTGATCTTGCGGTGAAATGCCCGCTATAGTGGCTCCCAGCGCGTACCAGGGCGCCTCCCGTCCGCGGCAAGCACCGAGTGCACCTGGATTCCCCAGCACCGTATGGCCACGTCCAGTGTCCTGTCGCGGCCGGCCGCAGCGGACCCGGCTGACGATGGAGCACCCGATGGGCGACAAGTCCCTCCCCGACCACGCCGACCTGGCTCAGTTGCGGGCGCAGGCCAAGGAACTCCGGCGTGCCGTCGCCGGAGCCAATCCGGCGGCCATGGCCAGACTGCACGCGGTCCTGCCGGACGCCAACGCCGAAATCGCGCTGCGCGACGCCCAGCTGGTGATCGCCCGCGAGCACGGTCTCACCAGCTGGCGCCAGCTGACCGCCGCGGTCGTCGCCCAGCAGAGCAACGGCCGTGACCTCGACCGCTGGTTCGCCGTCGAACTCAACAACAACACCTGGGACCTGATCGACAACGGTCTGTCCGAACACAGTCCCCGCACGGAGCGAGAACAAGCTCTCTACGCGGCCTACGCCGCGGCCCATCACTGGGCGCAGGCCGGCACCGTCACCAACCGCGGACGCGCCGAGCACCTGATCGCCACGGTCGCGGCGGCGACCGGCCTGCTCGACGTCGCCCAGCGGCACGCCGGCCGATACGCCGAACTCATCGCCGAGAACCCCGCCGCCTTCGTCGACTGGGATCGCGCCCTCGCCGCCGAGGCCGTGGCCCGCGTGGCCTCGTGCACCGGCAGCGCCGAAGCCGACCGCCTCAAGGCCGAAGCGCAGCGCCTGACCCAGGCGGTTGGCGACCCGGAGGACCGACGAATCTGCATGCAGCGCCTGGCCGCGGCGCCGTGGTAGGGCGAACCTAGGCGGCAAACACGGCGTGGACGGCGGCGGCCCCGGTCTCCTCGGCGCGGCGGAGGCGAGGGATGTTGGTGGTGAGGCCGTTGACGCCGCAGTCGACGGTGGGGCGCAGCGCCAGCAAACCCTTGCCGGTCAACAACTGCATGGCGGTGGCGTGTTTCTGGGCTCGCCTACGCAACGCTTCCGCGACGACGGGATCGAGGCCGCGGGCGACGACGGACATGAGGGGGTGCTCGCCGCCCTTGGGGGACTTCTCGGTGGGGGCACGGGAAAGCAGCACGAGGACGTGGGTGGCGGAGCTCTCGATGGCCCGTTCGATGGCGATGGGCTCGGCGACGGAGCCGTCGATCCACTGGGCACCCTGCAGAGAAATGGCGGGCCCGCAGAGGAACGGGACGCAGGAGGTGGCGCAGAGGGCGGCGCGCCAGTCGTCGGCGGAGGAGAGGCCGGTGAGCTCCTCGGCGACGCCGGTGGACAGGCGGGTGGCGACGGTGCGGACGGGGATGTCGGATTCGGCGAGCATGGCGTAGTCGAGGGGCTTGGACTTCTCCAACACGTGCTCGACGAGGTAGTCGAGGCTGATCAGCGGCCCACGCCCGGTCAACGCCCGGCGGTAGTTGATGAAGTCACGGGACGCGAGGTCCTCGTAGTACACGGCACCGGCCTTGGAGCCCTTGCCGACCGCCAACGCCACCGCTGAGAAAGCCCCCGCCGACGTGCCGTACACGTCGTCGAAGGCGTTGCGCAGACCGAGGGATTCCAGCGCGGAGACCATGCCGCCGGCATAGACGCCCCGCATACCGCCACCCTCGACCACCAACGCCACCCGAAGGCCGTCGTCGCGCTGCCCAGGCTTGCTGCCGGCGGTCCGCCGAGCTCGCAACACGTCCAGCACATCCCGGTCGCCGTGCACGAAGTCCAACGCGCCCCACCTCTCAGGCGGCGCTCACAGCCTGCTTCGACAGCAGGTCCCGGACCTCCCGGGCCGCCGCACGTCCTGCCCTCGTCGCCCCAACGGTACTAGCCGACGGCCCGTACCCGACCAGGTGAACCCGAGGGTCTACGACAACGCGGGTCCCGTCCATGAGAATCCCGCCGCCCGGGGCACGAAGGCGCAGCGGCGCGAGGTGGTCGAGGGCAGCGCGAAAACCGGTGGCCCAGAGGATGACGTCGGCCTCGACGTGCCGGCCGTCGGCCCACACCACGCCATCTGGCACCACGCGGGAGAACATGGGCAGCCGCTCCATGACGCCACGGGCCCGTGCCTCGGCGACATCGGGCGTGACGCCCAGTCCGGTCACGCCGACCACGCTGATGGGCGGCAAGCCGGCCCGCACGCGCTCGTCGACCAGTGCGACGGCGTCGCGGCCGTCCTGTTCGTTGAACGGCCCCTCACGCCATACCGGCGGCCGTCGAGTGACCCACGTCGTCGACGCCGCGACCAGGGAGATCTCGGCCAACGCCTGGGTCGCCGAGGACCCGCCGCCGACCACGACGACGCGCTTGCCGGCCATCTCCTCGGGTCCGTGGTAACCGGCGGTGTGCAGCTGCCGGCCCAAAAACGACGACTGCCCCGGGTAATGCGGCCAGAACGGCCGCTCCCAGGTCCCGGTCGCGTTGACCACGGCCCGCGCCACCCAAGAACCCCGATCGGTCACCACCAGCAGCCGCCCGTCGCCGTTCTCCCGCACGGACGTCACCCGAACGGGTCGAATCACCGGCAGCGAATTCGCGCTCTCGAACGCCGCGAAGTACTCCGCCACGACCTCGGACGCCGGCCGTTCAGAGTCCGGCTTGCCGAGCGGAAAGTCCGGCAGGTCGTGGATGCCGTGCACCTTGCCGAGCCGCAGCGACGGCCAGCGGTGCTGCCAGGCCCCGCCAGCCCCGGCAGCCCCGTCCAGCAGGACGTGCGAGACGCCGTAATGGCGCAGGAAGTAGCTGGCCGACAACCCCGCCTGACCGGCGCCGATCACCACCACGTTGACGTCCACACCCTTGCCAACAGCTACGGCAATCGGGTGCTTCCGCGCCTCCTGTCGCATTGCTCACAGCCGCCGGTATCAGCCGGTCGGGCGACGGCTCCTCAAGACAGCGAGGAGGGAGACCGAAATGTTGACTTTGACCTTCTGGCAGTGCGCGCTCGAACGGGCGATGAAGACGTTCTGCCAAACCTTGGTGGCCGTGCTGGGAGCGGGCAGCGTCGGTTTGCTGAACGCCGACTGGACCACGTCGCTGTCCACGGCCGGCATGGCGGCGCTGCTGTCCGTGCTGACCTCGATCGGGTCCACCCCGGTGGGCAAACCCGGCAGCCCGAGCCTGGTCGGCGCGATTCAGCCCCAGCCCACCCCCAAGTAGCCAACGGCCGAACGGGGGATGGGAGGATCAGCTCCCGTGAAGACGTTCGACGAGCTGTTCGCGGAGCTGACCGACCGCAAGAAGGCGCGGCCCGCCGGGTCGGGCACGGTGGCGGCGCTGGACGACGGCGTCCATGCCCAGGGCAAGAAGGTCCTGGAGGAGGCCGGCGAGGTGTGGATCGCGGCCGAGCATGAGTCCGACGAGCGGCTGGCCGAGGAGATATCCCAGTTGCTCTACCGCGTCCAGGTGTTGATGCTGGGCCGCGACCTGACCCTCGACGACGTCTACCGTCACCTATGAGCGACACCGGGAGTAAGCAGATGCTGCGCGTCGCGGTGCCCAACAAGGGCGCCCTTGCCGAGAAGTCCGCCGAGATGCTGGCCGAGGCGGGCTACCGGGGACGCCATGAGTCCCGCGACCTCACGGTGCTCGACGTGGCCAACGACGTCGAGTTCTTCTTCCTGCGGCCCAAGGACATCGCCATCTACGTCGGGTCCGGGCAGCTGGACCTGGGCATCACCGGGCTCGACCTGGCCCGCGACTCGGGTGCGGGTGTGGAGCCGACGCTGGAGCTGGGCTTCGGCGGCTCGAACTTCCGCTACGCCGGCCCGGCCGGCCGCGACTGGAAGGTCGAGGACCTGCAGGGCATGCGGCTGGCCACGGCCTACCCGCGGCTGGTGGTGGACGACCTGAGCAAGCGCGGCATCGAGGCGGACGTGATCCGGCTCGACGGCGCGGTCGAGATCTCCGTGCAGCTCGGCGTGGCCGACGTCATCGCCGACGTGGTCGGCTCCGGCCGCACGCTGCGCCAGCACAACCTGGTCGCCTTCGGCCACGTGATCTGCAAGTCCGAGGCGATCCTGGTGCAGCGCGAGGGCTCGGAGCTCACCCCGGCCAAGGCGCAGCTGACCGCCCGGCTGCGCGGTGTGGTGCTGGCCCAGCAGTACCTGATGCTGGACTACGACTGCCCGAAGGCGCTGCTGGACCAGGCGTTGAAGACCACGCCGGGCCTGGAGTCGCCGACGGTCGCGCCGCTGGCCGACGAGAACTGGGCTGCGGTGCGGGCGATGGTGTCCCGCAAGGAAGCCAACAACATCATGGACGAGCTGTCGGCGTTGGGCGCCAAGGCGATCCTGGCCTCGGACATCCGCTCCTGCCGGCTCTGACGTCCAGGTGCTGACCGCGTTCGTGCCCATCTGGGCGCTGACCGTGCTCGGCTACCTGGTCGGCCGGTCCGGCGTGCTCGGCGACCGCGCCGAGCTGGTGCTGGGCCGGCTGGTGTTCCACGTGGCGATGCCGGCGGTCCTGCTCACCACCCTGAGCAGGACGCCGGTGTCCCGGCTGCTCACCCCGGCGATCATCGTGTTCGCGCTGGGCACCCTGGTCGTGGGCATCGGCGCGCTCGCCGCCGGCCGCTGGCTGTTCGGCCGTGGCCTGGCCGACCGGTCCATCGGCGCCATGGCCGCCTGCTACGTGAACTCGGCCAACCTTGGCGTGCCGGTGGCGATCTCGGTGCTGGGCGACGCCTCGTTCATCGTCACGGTGCTGCTGTTCCAGGTCCTGGTCATCACACCGATCGTGCTCACCCTGGTCGAGCTGGACGTCGCCGCCAAGTCCGGCCACCGCTGGCGGGACCTGCTGACGTTGCCGATCAGGAACCCGATCATCGCGGCGTCCGCGCTCGGCGTGACGGTCAGCGCGCTCGGCTGGCACCTGCCGGACCTGGTCAACGGGCCGCTGACCCAGCTCGGCGCGGCGGCGGTGCCGACGGCGTTGCTGGTGCTGGGCATGTCGCTGCACGACCGGGAGCAGCGTGAGCCGACCGATCGCCGTGAGCTGTGGGTGATCGTGCTGCTGAAGGCCATCGCCCAACCGCTGATCGCGTTCCTGGCCGGCGAAGCACTCGGCCTGGACGGACATCTGCTGCTGGCGGTCGTGCTGTGTTCGGCGCTGCCGACCGCGCAGAACGTCTTCGTCTACGCCCACCAGTACGCGTTGGACACCCGGCTGCCGCGCAACGCCGTGCTGCTGTCCACCGTGCTGTCCATGATCACACTGTCCGGCGTGACCGCCCTGCTGCGCGCCTAGACGGTCAACGCCGCGATCGCGTCGGGCACGGTGGCGTGCACCTGGAACGCCGGCATCAGGCCGCTGATCTGGAGCGGCCGCAGCACCACCCGCTGGTCGCCGACCAGCCGGAGATCCACCCCGGAGTCGTTGGCCCGATCCCGGGCCGTCAGCAGCACGCGCAGGCCGGTGGAGCCGAGGAAGCTGACCCGGTCCAGGTCCACGATCACCGCCGGCGCCCCGCTGCCGACCGCCTGCCCGAGCTCGGCCTCGGCCACGTCGGCGGTCGACAGGTCGAGCTCGCCGCTCACGCGCACGACGACGGCGTCTCCTGCGGGCTCGGTGCGGACCGTGATCAGGTCGAAGTCGTCCGAGGACATGCGCACTCCCTTCGCCGAGCCACCTTGAGTGACCGGGCGTGCGGGTCGGGTGACCGACAGCCTAGTCCGCTCGGTCCAGCGCGGTCTCCACCCCGGGGTCGGGCTCGGGCCAGCCGGGGTAGGGCGGCGGCGTGCCGCCGAACTCCGGGCACAGCGCCTTGTGGTCGCACCAGTCGCACAGCCGGCTGCGGTTGGGGCGGAAGTCACCGGTCTTGCCGGCCTTGAGAATGGCGTCCCAGATGGCCTCCAGCGTGCGCTCGAACCGGCGCAGCTCGGCCTCGTCCGGCTGGTAGGCCAGGTTCTGCCGGTCCGACAGGTACATCAGCAGCAGCTGCCGCGGCACCACACCGCGCAGCCGCCACAGCACCAGCGCGTAGAACTTCATCTGGAACATGGCCTTGGCCTCGCCGATCTCCCGCGGCGCGGCCCCCGTCTTGTAGTCGACGACCCGGATCTCGCCGGTCGGCGCCACGTCGAGGCGGTCGATGTAGCCGCGCAGCAGCATGCCCGACGGCAGCTCGGCCTCGACCAGCAGCTCGCACGCCTCCGGCTCCAGCCGCCGCGGGTCCTCAAGGCCGAAGTAGCCGGTCAGCATCTTCTCGGCCGAGGCCAGCCACTCGGCCAGGTCCTCCTCCTGCTCGAACAGCTCGCTCAGCTCGGCCCGCTCGGCCAGCAGGTCCTGCCAGGCCGGGCCGAGCAGCTCCTTGGCCGTGTCGGGCACCCGCTCGCCGGCCGGCAGCCCGAACAGGCGCTCCAGCACCGAGTGCACGACGGTGCCCCGGATCTGCGCCCTGGTCGGCTTCTCCGGCAATCGGTCGACCGCTCGGAACCGGTAGAGCAGCGGGCACTGCTTGAAATCGCTGGCCCTCGACGGGGACAACGCCGGCCTGCGCACCACCTTCTCCATACCCGAAACGCTACCCAGCGGGTCTGACACTTCCGCCGGCCCCCATGCCTCGCGCGCGCGAACCCCACCCGAATGCCGCACGCCTTTTTCGCCACATGCGCTTCCTATGTGGCACCGGAGCGCAAGTACGAAGCGCATGTGGCAACACCGGCACCGGCGGCGGCTGTGATGTCACATGCGCTTCCTATGTGGCGTCAGGGCGCAAATGGGAAGCGCATGTGGCGAAAAAGTGGTGCGCGTCGACAGCTGGCTGTGAAGATGTCGTGACAGCGGCCCCACACCCGGGGCCCTAGTCTGTTTGCGTGGCCACCACCAGTTGGACCCGACGTGCGGGCGATCCCGATGGTGGCCTTCGCCTGTTCCGGGTCGGCTCGGTGCCGGTGCTGCTGGCGCCGTCCTGGTGGATCGGCTCGATCGTGGTCACGGCCCTGTACACACCGATGGTCGGCCAGCTGATGCCCGGCATCGGCACGGCGGCGGCGCTGGTGCTGGCGGCCAGCTTCGCGCTGCTGCTGGGCCTGTCGGTGCTGGCCCACGAGCTGGGCCACTGCGTGGTGGCGCTGCGCTACGGCCTGCCGGTCCGCAGGCTGCGGCTGTTCCTGCTGGGCGGCATCTCGGAGGTGGCCCGCTCGCCGGCCAAGCCGGCCCAGGAGGGCATGGTCGCGGCGGCGGGGCCGGCGGTGTCGATCGTGCTGGCGCTGCTGTTCGGGGCGACGTTGTTCGTGGTGCCGCAGGGCGGCCCGATCTGGCTGCTGCTGCTCGAGACGACGCTGGCCAACGCGGCGGTGGCGGTGTTCAACCTGCTGCCGGGCCTGCCGCTGGACGGCGGCCGCATGCTGCGCGCCGCGGTGTGGGGCCTGACGGGCCGGCGCGGCACGGGCACCCGCACGGCCGTGGTTGGCGGCGGCATCGTGGCCGGCCTGCTGCTGTTGTGGGCGCTGCTGCGCCTGGTGCAGGGCACCAGCGACCGCTGGCTGTGGCTGGGCGTGTGCGTCGTGACGGCCTGGTTCGTGATCGCCGGCGCACGCAGCGAGCTGGTGTCGGAGCTGCAGCGCAGCTGGCCGGAAGGCGTGAGCCTGACCGACCTGGTCCGACCGGTGCTCCAGCTGCCGGCGGAGAGCCCGGTGGCCGACGCGCTGGCGGCGTCGGCCGGCAGGGGAGTGGTGCTGGTCCGCGCCGACGGCGTGGCCGCGGGCCTGCTGGACGAGGACGCCGCACGGAAGATCGCCGAGCAGTCGCCGCTGACGCCGGCCGAGGCGGCGGCGGAGCCGATCCGCCCGGAGACGGTGCTGCTGGACTCGGAGCCGACCGACGAGATCGCCGAGCGGGTGCGCTCCACCGCGGCCTGGCAGTTCCTCGTGGTGGACGAGGAAGGACGGCCGGCCGGCGTGCTGCGCCGGCAGGACCTCAGGGCCGCTGCCAGCGGCCGTCGCCGCACCTGAGACGATTCTGCGAACCCCGAAGGCGTGAGCAGAAGGCAGGACCAGGCAAGTGAGCGTGAGTGGGCCTTTCCAGGCCGGAGACCGGGTGCAGCTGACCGACTCGAAGGGCCGGCACTACACGATCGTCCTCGAAGCGGGCAAGGAGTACCACACGCACCGGGGCGCGCTCGCGCACGACGACCTGATCGGCAAGCCGGAGGGCTCGCTGATCACCTCCGCGGCCAACACCTCCTACCTGGCGATGCGCCCGCTGCTGCCGGACTACGTGCTGTCCATGCCGCGCGGCGCCCAGGTGATCTACCCCAAGGACGCGGCCCAGATCGTCATGTGGGGCGACGTCTTCCCGGGCGCCCGCGTGCTGGAGGCCGGCGCCGGCTCGGGCGCGCTGACCTGCTCGCTGCTGCGCGCGGTCGGCGACCAGGGCAAGGTCATCTCCTACGAGGTCCGGCAGGACCACGCCGACCACGCGATCCGCAACGTGGAGCAGTTCTTCGGCAAGGCCCCGGACAACTGGTCGCTGACGGTGGCCGACCTGAACCAGCACCCGTCGGCCGCCGAGGGCGGCGAGGTGGACCGGGTCGTGCTGGACATGCTCGCGCCGTGGGACGTGCTGGAGACCGTCCGGGCGGCGCTGATCCCGGGCGGCGTGCTGGTGGTCTACGTCGCCACCACGACGCAGCTGTCCCGGGTCACGGAGGCGCTGCGCGAGCAGCAGTGCTGGACCGAGCCGGAGTCGTGGGAAACGATGATGCGCCCGTGGCACGTGGTGGGCCTGGCGGTCCGCCCCGAGCACCGGATGATCGCGCACACGGCGTTCCTGCTGACGGTCCGCCGGCTGGCCGACGGTGTCATCACACCCAAGCCGCAGCGCCGCCCCACCTCGGCCGGGAACAACAACAACTAGGCCGTTCCGCATACCTGCCAGCGGCCGTCCTGCTTCACCAGCCGGATGGCCGGCACGGCCACGTCCTGGCCGGTCTGCGGGTGCTTGACCAGCGTCACCGTGCCGGTGGAGCCGGTGACGGCCAGCTTGCGCACCTCGTACGGCACCTTCTCGCCGGTGCTCTGCGGGTTCTCCGACGAGCAGACGACCAGCTTGGCCGCCGCCACGTCATCGTTGGCCAGGGCGTCGGTGAACTGTTGGGCCGCGGCGGCGGCCAGCGGGTCGACCGGGCCGGCCGCCTGTGTGCCGGTGGCCTGCGGCGGCGACGGCTGCCCCTTGCTGGTGATCGCGATGACCGCCCACGCGCCCAGGCCGAGCATGGCCAGCACGCCGACGACCGTGCCGCCGATGATCCAGGCGTCCTTGCGGCGGGTCGGGCTCCGGCGCACGGTGGACGAGTCGAAGGGCGGCTGCTGGAAGCTCACGGATGAGCACCCTAGCTGTTGCAGACGAACCAGCCACCGGACTGCTTGGTGATCAGGACCGTGGCGTCCTGGCTGCGCTGCTCGCCGTTCTTGGTGCCAACGGTGTGGATCTTCGCGGTGGCGTGCGTGCTGTCGGTGGCGGCGATGCTCGTCAACTCCATGTGGGTGTTGATGTTGGGGTCGAACACCGAGTTCGGGGCGGTCGCGACCTTCGCGTACTCGTCCCGGTCCGCGGCGCACACGAGCTGCGTGGCCGCGTTGGCGTCGCGCTGGTTGACGGCCGCGACGAAGCGGTCGGCCACGGCCTTCGCCTCGCTCGAGGCACTGCCGCCCGAGCCGCTGGAGCTGCCGGAGGTCGGCGTGCTGCGGGTGGTGGTCGGCGCTGAGGTGTGGGTGGTGCTGGTGCCGGCCGACGCGGTCGTCTTCGGCTGGGGGTTGGACCAGACCCACCACACCACGCCGCCGAAGACGAGAAGCGGCACCACGACGACGCCCAGCACGATGAGCAGCACCTTGCCGGTGGACCTGCGCGGCGGCCGGGGCGGCATCCCACCCGGGAACTGCTGCCCGAACTGCCCCGGTTGCTGCCCATAAGGCTGCTGGCCGTACTGCGGCTGCTGGGGGTACTGGGGCTGCTGCGGATACGGGTTCGGCGGCGGGTACTGCTGGCCGTACGGCGACGGAGGCGGAGGCGGCGGGTACTGCTGCCCGTACGGATCCGACGGCGGCTGCGGCGGATAGGTCACTTCGTTGACTCCCCCAACCCGGTTTGCCCTGGGTGACGCGACGGGTATGCCCAGGTGTCCACTCCGCGGGACGACGGTCACGTTTGGGTGGATGTTCACGCTGTCGGCGTGGACACTTCCACAACCACGGCACTGCGTAGTGCCTGAGACGCACGGTAGCGGTTGGGAGGTTCCCCCTGACACCGGTATGGAGTAGTTCATCCGGCCGAGCGGGCGTTTCGTGGCCGTTTCGCGACCAGCACGCGGCCAGAGGTCCTCTCACTTGTCAGTGATCGCCGGTACCGTGGGAAGACGTAGAGCGGGAGGAGGGTGCCGATATGTCGACCGACCGTCCCGGCAGCCAGCCCGATGAGGGTGGCGAGCTGAACCACGGCCCGAGTGGCGCCGAATTGTCCGCGCAGATCAGGTTCCTCGAGGACGAGATCGCACTGCTGCGGCGCAAGTTGACGGAGTCCCCACGACACGTCCGGTTGCTCGAACAGCGCCTTGCCGAGGCGTCCGAGCGGGTGAGCCAGCTGACCGAGCGCAACACCAAGCTGGTGGACACCCTCCGAGAGGCACGCAGCCAGCTTCTCGCCCTCCGCGAGGAGGTGGACCGGCTGGCCCAGCCGCCCAGCGGCTACGGCGTCTACCTGGCCGGATACGAGGACGGGACGGTGGACGTGTTCACCGCCGGTCGTCGTATGCGCGTGGCGGTGTCCCCCGCCGTCGAGAGCGGGACCCTCAAGCTGGGCCAGTCGGTCCGGCTGAACGAGGCGCTGACGGTCGTGGAGACCGGCGGCTTCGAGCGCACCGGCGAGGTGTGCATCCTGCGCGAGCTGCTCAGCGACTACGAGTCGGGCGCGGCCCGCGCGCTGGTCGTCGGCCACGCCGACGAGGAGCGCGTGGTCTGGCTGGCCGACCCGCTGGTCGACTCGCCGCTCAAGCCGGGCGACTCGCTGCTGGTCGACTCCAAGGCCGGCTACGCCTACGAGCGGGTGCCCAAGGCGGAGGTCGAGGACCTCGTGCTCGAGGAGGTGCCGGACGTCGACTACCGCGACATCGGCGGCCTGTTCCGGCAGATCGAGGCCATCCGCGACGCCGTGGAGATGCCGTTCCTGCACGCCGAGCTGTTCCACGAGTACCAGCTGCGGCCGCCGAAGGGCGTGCTGCTGTACGGGCCTCCCGGCTGCGGCAAGACGCTGATCGCCAAGGCGGTGGCCAACTCGCTGGCCAAGCAGGTGGCGGCGGCGCGGGGTGACGACGACGGCCAGGCCAAGTCGTACTTCCTCAACATCAAGGGCCCCGAGCTGCTCAACAAGTTCGTCGGCGAGACCGAGCGGCACATCCGGCTGATCTTCCAGCGGGCGCGGGAGAAGGCCTCCGAGGGCACCCCGGTGATCGTGTTCTTCGACGAGATGGACTCGATCTTCCGCACCCGTGGCTCCGGCGTGTCCTCCGACGTGGAGACCACGATCGTGCCGCAGCTGCTGGCCGAGATCGACGGTGTCGAGGGCCTGGAGAACGTCATCGTGATCGGCGCCTCCAACCGCGAGGACATGATCGACCCGGCCATCCTGCGCCCGGGCCGGCTCGACGTGAAGATCAAGATCGAGCGGCCGGACGCCGAGGCGGCCAAGGACATCTTCTCCAAGTACCTCAACGAGACGCTGCCCATCCACACCGACGACCTGGCCGAGTTCGCCGGCGACGCCAAGCGCTGCATCAACGCGATGATCCAGCACACGGTCGAGCGGATGTACGACGAGTCGGACGAGAACCGGTTCCTCGAGGTCACCTACGCCAACGGGGACAAGGAGGTCCTGTACTTCAAGGACTTCAACTCGGGCGCGATGATCCAGAACATCGTGGACCGGGCCAAGAAGGCGGCGATCAAGGCCGTGCTGGAGACCCGCGAGCCGGGCCTGCGGGTGCAGCACCTGATCGACGCCATCGTGGACGAGTTCGCCGAGAACGAGGACCTGCCCAACACCACCAACCCGGACGACTGGGCCCGTATCTCGGGCAAGAAGGGCGAGCGGATCGTGTACATCCGCACCCTGGTCACCGGCAAGAACCAGGAGTCGGGCCGGGCCATCGACACGGCCAGCAACACCGGCCAGTACCTGTAATTCCACACTGCAATCCCATGGACGGCCCGGGTCTTCGGACCCGGGCCGTTTGTGACTCTTTCGGGTGAGTGGACGCGCCGATTTTCGTAACCGTTCGGTAAATCCTGAAAAGGGGCCGATCACCACTCTGCGTGGTCATTCACTCGTGCTGTCGTGCGAAAGCCGGGTCGCCCGGATAGCGTCTTGCCGTCAACCGCGGGCGAAGGGGGAGACGTGCTCGAACGACTCGGTCTGGGCCTGGCCGCGCTGGGCCGGCCCGCGTACATCAACCTCGGCCGGCAGGGCGCGCTGCCCGGCGTGCGGACCGTGCCGGCGATGCGGGCCGCCGCCTGGAAGGTCCTGGACGACGCCTACGCCGCCGGCATCCGCTGGGTCGACGCCGCCCGCTCGTACGGACGGGCCGAGGAGTTCCTGGCCGCCTGGCTGGCCGACCGCGCGCCCCGCGACGTCGTGGTGTCCAGCAAGTGGGGCTACGCCTACGTGGCCGACTGGCGGCCCGACGCGCCGGTGCACGAGGTCAAGGAGCACAGCCTGGCCCGGTTCGAGCAGCAGTGGGCCGAGACCGAGAACCTGCTCGGCCCGTGGCTCTCGATCTACCAGGTGCATTCGCTGACCGCCGACAGCCCGTTGTTCAACGATCCGCTGTTGCAGCAGAGCCTGTTCGAGCTGACCGACCGCGGCCTGCGCATCGGCTTCTCCACCACCGGCCCGGCGCAGGCCGACACCATCCGGCGGGCGCTGGCGCTGACCGTGCACGGGCGGCCGTTGTTCAGCACCGTGCAGTCGACGTGGAACGTGCTGGAGACCTCGGCCGGGCCGGCGCTGGCCGAGGCCCACGAAGCCGGCCTGCACGTGCTCGTGAAGGAGGCGCTGGCCAACGGGCGGCTGGCCGTGGAGCCGCCGGCCGAGCTGCTGGGCATCGCCGAGCGGGCCGGCGTCGGGGCTGACGCCGTCGCGCTGGCGGCCGCGCTGGCCCAGCCATGGGCCGACACCGTGCTGCTCGGGGCGGCCAGTCCGGCGCAGCTGCGGGCCAACCTCGCCGTCACCCGCGTGACGCTGCCGGGGCCGGACACGCTCGCGCATCTCGCGGTCGAGGCCGGCCGCTACTGGGGGCATCGGGCCGAGCTCGCCTGGAACTGACCGGTCGCGCGCGGGCCGGTGATCGTCGACTACTACCCTCGGGTGATTCCTTGTGACGAATCCCGGAGGGGGCAACGCGTTGCGTCGCGCGTACGTGGTCGTCGGCATTCTCGTGCTGACGGCGTCCTGTTCAGGCAAGCCCAACGACCTTCGGCACTACGCCACCCAGGACCCCGTGGCCACCACCACGTCGACCGCCGCGCCGAGCACCACCCACACGACCACCGCGGCCAGGCCGACGACCACGACGGCCGACACCGCGGTCATGGCCGCGCAGCTCACCGCCGGCCTGATGACCGACGCCTCCGTGCTGGACATCGGGTTCCACCCCAGCGTGCCCCAGAAGTCGACGGTGCTGGCCTCGCTGCCCGTCTGCTCCGCCTCGTTGAGCAAGCCAGCGGCCGCCGTCGCCGGCGCCCAGACCGGCTGGATCGGCG